>NZ_JBBYXL010000004.1:0-300000 GCF_039655865.1 Prosthecobacter sp. SYSU 5D2
ACGCCGCCGCCCCCACACTGAGCCACGAGCACTGAGCTGCCTCCTGAAAACTGAATACCGCTCACTGCATACTGAATCCCTCTCCCATGCGCTTCCTCCTCCCACTCCTCCTCAGCACCGGCGCCCTCATTGCCCAGGTCGGGCCTAACTATGAGCGCCCGGCCACGGAAACCCCGGCCCGCTTCAAAGGCGTCGCCTGGCGGGAGGCGCGGCCCGCCTCCGATCAGCCGAAGGGCGAATGGTGGAAAATATTTCGCGATCCCAAACTCAACGAGCTCATGGCCGCCGCCACGGCCAACAACCAGAATCTCAAAGCCGCCATCGCCCGTTTTGACCAGGCCCGCGCCACCGCCCGCATGGCCCGCGCCGATCTCTTCCCCGTTGTCTCCGCGCCCCTCACGGCCGACCGCCAGCGCACCTCGGAAAACGCCATCAGCCCCATCCCTCTCAATGGCCTCTTTTACGAAGGCCCCTCTTATAATGCCCTCACCGACCTCACCTGGGAGCTTGACCTCTTTGGCAAAATCCGCCGCAATGCCCAGGCCGGTCGCGCCGATGCTGAAGCCGCCGCCGATGCCGTTCATAACATCTTGTTAGGCATCCAGGCCGATGTCGCCACCAACTACTTCCAGCTCCGCGTCCTCGACCAGGAAATCCGCCTCGTCCGTGAAGCCGTCGGTCTCCGTGGCGAAGCTTTCAAAATCGCCAAGGCCCGTGTGGATGCAGGAGCCGGCAGCGAGCTTGAGCAGGCCCAGTCGGAAACCGAAGTCGCCTCCGCCGAAGCCGAAACCTCCTCCCTCCAGGCCCAGCGCGACCAGCTTGAAAACGCCATCGCCATCCTCCTTGGCGCCAATGCCGCCAGCTTCCGCATCCCTGCCTCCACCGGCAGCCTCTCCTCTCCCCCCGCCCTCCCCGTCGGTGCCCCCAGTGACCTCCTCGAGCGCCGCCCGGACGTCTCCCAGGCCGAACGTGCCCTCATGGCCGCCACCGCCCGCATCGGCGTCGCCAAAGCCCAGTTCTTCCCCAGCATCAAGCTCATCGGCCGCGCCGGTTTTCAGAGCGCCGATATTGACCTGCTCATGCAGCCGGAATCCCTGATCTACAGCTACGGCCCCAGCATCAGCATCCCTCTTTTCTCGGGTGGCAAAAACATCTTCAACCTCAACAAGGCCAAAGCCCAGCATGACGAGGCCCTCGCCGGTTACCGCCAGGCTTTCCTCGCCGCCGTCGCCGATGTCGAAACCAGCCTATCCTCCATCCGCAACCTGGCCATCTCACATGAAGCCCAGATCCGTGCCCGCACCAGTGCCGAGCGTGCCGCCAGCCTCGCCCGCACCCGTTACGAGTCCGGCACCAGCCCCTACCTCGATGTCATCGAGGCCAACCGCTCCACCCTCGCCACCCAGCGCGCCAGCGTCCAGGTCGCCGGCCAGCGCCTCATCGCCAGCATCTCCCTCATCAAAGCCCTCGGCGGCGGCTGGGACCAGGCCGCTCCTGTCACTCTTCCTGCCACCGTTCCAGATCCCGCCGCCCGTTTTGTCCCCGGTGATGAAAAGCCCGGCTTCTTTTCCAAGGTCAAAGGCATCTTTAGCAAAAAAGACTGACCTTCTTGAGGCCAGGATTGACTGCCGATGGCCGTGAAACACACCGGAGTTCGACTTCAAAAGTTTACTTCCCAGGTCATCGCATCCGACTTCAACCGTGCGGTTATAAAAGCCAGGACAGCCGCCCCGCATCACCCGCGCGAACTGCCTTTGCCATGACACTTGAAGAACAGCGCCAGTACATTCTTGAAGGCCACATGTACAATGACCTCACCCCCGAGCTCATCCAGGCCCGCGAGCGCGCCATCCTCGCCACCAATGCCTACAACGCCAGCTTCGGCCAGCCCCCCGCCCATCGCGAATCCCTCCTCCGCTCCATCCTCAAAAACATCGGCATCGGCGTCCACTTCGAGCCCAGCTTCCGCTGCGAGTTCGGCTTCAACATCTCCATCGGCAACAAATTTTACGCCAATTTCGACTGCATCATTCTCGATGGCGGCACCGTGGAAATTGGTGATGACGTACTCCTCGGCCCCCGCGTCTCCATTTACACCTCCAATCATGCTTTCAACCGGGAGGAGCGCAGCGCCGGGGCCTGCTTCGCCAGGCCGGTCAAGATCGGTAATGGTGTGTGGGTTGGCGGCGGCGTCCATATCACCCCCGGCGTGACTATTGGCGAAGGGGCCATCATCGGAGCTGGCAGTGTCGTCACTCACGACATTCCCCCGCAGGTCGTCGCCGCCGGCGTTCCATGCCGGGTTATTCGCTCCCTTACAGAGCCAGCCAGCACCACCTTCCCCATCGCTCCTTAGGTTTAAAATTGGCGCATCCCGCCGCCCTGTGCTTACCTCCGCACATGGCCACTCATTCCGATCACGGACCCCGCCGCGAGCTCAAATCCCGCAACACTGGCTGGGCGCGCCTGCTCGCCCGCTGGCTCATTGCCTCCAGTCTCTCGCCGAATGCCATCTCCGTCCTCAGCATCGTTTTTGCCACCGGGTCCATGACCTGCTATCTCTACGTGCCGGAGCAGACCACGCCCATCGCCACCGCCCTCCTTTGGTTCGGCGCTGCCGCCGGCATCCAGTTCCGCCTCCTCTGCAATCTCATGGACGGCATGGTCGCCGTGGAGGGGGGCAAGGCCTCCGCCACCGGCCCCATCTACAATGAAGTGCCCGACCGCGTCGCCGATGTTTTCATCCTTGTCGCAGCAGGTTACAGCACCCGCATGGAGCCCGGCGTGCTGAAGCTTTATGAAAGCCTCCCTCTCGGCTGGACCTGCGCCATCCTCGCCATGGGCACAGCCTACATACGCCTCCTTCAGGGCACCCTCACCGGCCAGCAGAGCTTCATCGGCCCCATGGCCAAACAGCACCGCATGGCCGTCCTCACCCTCGGCACCCTCATCGCCCTCGGCGAAAGCCTCACCGGCCGCGAACCCGTCGCCATCTGGTGGGCCCTCCTCATCATCCTCATCGGCTCCGCCTGGACATTCCTCCGCCGCATGAACCTCATTGTCATCGGGTTAAGGCAAAAGGGATAATCCGCAGACATCCCACGCGAAGCTACCGCAGCAGGAGTGCGCGGGTATTCTACCCGCCTAACATTCCAGACACATCAAAGCATAGGGCCTCCTCAAAACGAAAGTGTGTCAGCATCCGGGTTCATCAGGTGGTGATAAAGAATGACATAATGATCACCAGAGCACAGCCCACAGCGGCAACCTGTGGCAGCCAGGGAGTGAGGCCGATAAAGGGTCTTCAGAAATCAGGTTTTATCTTTGTCCGAAAACGGCGAGCACAGGAGACGGTTTGCTGTCATTCTGGCTGGATGAATTTGAACACGACCACCTGCTATGCGGCCCTCCAGGGGAGGGATGCGCGGTTTGATGGAGTGTTCTTTACGGCGGTGAAAACGACTGGCATTTATTGCCGGCCGGTGTGCCCTGCGCGGACGCCTGCGTTCAGCTCCTGTGCTTTTTATCCCACGGCCAGCGCGGCGGAGGTGGCAGGCTTTCGGCCTTGCTTGCGCTGCCGGCCGGAGCTGGCGCCGGGGTGTCAAGGTGGCTCGTTGGCGGAGGCGGTTTTGCATCGTCTGCAGGAACGGGCGGTGGAAGGTATCCGGCTGGAAGATCTGGAGCATGAACTCGGGCTTAGCTCCCGGCAGGTGCGCCGGCTGTTGCAGAGTGCGTTCGGCGTCACGCCGTTGCAGGTTATCCAGACCCAGCGGTTGCTAATGGCCAAGCAGCTCCTGCAAGAGACCGCGCAACCGGTGAGCGAGATCGCCCTGGCGGCAGGCTTTCGCAGCCTGCGGGCGTTTAATGCGCTGTTTAAAGAGCGGTATCATCTGGCTCCGAGTGCCTGCCGAAAGCAGAATTCCAAGCCAAAGAATGAAGATGGCATCCGGCTTCGGCTCAGCTACCGGGCTCCGCTGGCCTGGGATACGCTGATGGAATACTTCCGCAGCCGGCTGGTTCCTGGAGTAGAGGAGATCGAAGGGCGCGAATATCGCCGCACGGTGGCCCTGGGCAGTGCCTGCGGCTGGATGCGAGTGTGGCCGCAAGAGAACGAGGATGTGCTGGTGGTGGAGGTGTCCCCTGCCCTCACCCGGCAGCTCGGCGCGGTGCAGTCGAGAGTGAGACGGATGTTTGACCTGGATGCGCGACCGGATGCCATCCTGAGCGTGCTCGGTGATGATCCGTTGCTTGCGCCCGTCTTCCGGCGGTGTCCGGGGCTGCGGGTGGGCGGGGCTTGGGATACTTTTGAACTGGCGGTGCGCGCAGTGCTGGGCCAGCAGATCACAGTCACGGCGGCGACCACGCTTTCCGGCAGGCTGGCGGCCCGCACTGGGGCTTTGATTGAAACGCCGTTTAATAATCTGCATCGCCTGGCCATCACGCCTGAGGCTTTGGAAAAGCTCACCGTGGATGATCTTTGCAGCCTGGGACTGGTAAAGGCGCGTGCTTTGGCCTTGCTGCATCTGGCGGTCACGGCGCGGGCTGGCGGGCTGGATTTTCCACCGGGGCTGGACCACGAAGCAGCCGTGGCCCGCCTCGTCGCCCTGCCGGGCATCGGCCCCTGGACGGCGCACTACATCGCCATGCGTGCACTGCGTTTTCCAGATGCGTTTCCTGCGGCGGATCTCGGCTTGCGCAAGGCCATCGGCCAGGGCGAGATGGTCTCCACCTCTGTGGCAGAGAGCCGCTCCGCTGCCTGGCGGCCCTGGCGTGCCTATGCAGCCGCCGCCCTTTGGAAAAGCCTGACCCCCACTTCCCCATGATACCTGTTCGCTACTACACCCACACTTCTTCCCCCATCGGCCAGATCACCCTTGTAGCCACCGATGTGGGGCTCTCCGGCCTCTACCTGGAGGGTCAGCGTCACTGGCCGCGTGATGCGGAAACCTGGATCCGTGAGGACGATGGCAGCCGCTTTGATCCCGTGCTGACGGCCCTGGCCCGCTATTTCATGGGCAAGAGCCTGGACTTCATGCTGCCGCTGGATCCCGTCAGCGGCACGCCTTTTCAGCGACAGGTCTGGGAGTCTCTGAAACTCATCCCCGCTGGCCAGACATGGAGCTATGCCCAGCTAGCCGCCCACGTGAATGCTCCGGCGGCGGTGCGTGCGGTGGGCGCGGCGGTCGGCAGGAATCCGCTGTCCATTGTTATACCCTGCCACCGGGTGATTGGCGGCAAGGGTGCGCTGACCGGTTATGCGGGTGGCCTGGAGCGGAAGCGCTGGCTGCTGGCCCATGAAGGGGTGCAGCTTTTATAAAGCTTCACGGCTCCTTCGGCCCTGCCACATCCCAGGCATCCTCGCGGTCCAGGTGCTGGCGTTTGAGGTCCTGACGGAAGACGGCTTCCAGATTTTCCAGATGTTGACGGGCGACGGAGATGTAGGTGGCCTGGTCGCCGCCATAGTGCTTGGCCAGTTCGCGCACGCTTTCCTCTTCGTAGCAGCGAAACAGCTCCACGGCGCGCACGGCCCGGTGCGCGCGGAATCCCATCACCCGCAGGGCGTCAGCCCCCATGTCCAGGGCGCTGCCAAGCAGGTCGCGACGGAAGTCCATCACGCCGCGCTGGATGAGCTGGTAGGCATGATCCCGGCTCGTGGCCCGTGCCAGGATGCGAAGATGCGGGAACTCATGCCTGACAAGGTCCACGATCTCCAGGGACTTGGCCTCATCATCCACCGCGCAGATAAACAGCCTGGCCTTTTCTGCCCCTGCAGCCGCCAGCAGGTCCGCCCGCGAGGCATCGCCGTAAAAAGACTTCAGGCCAAAGCGGGCCAGCATTTCTACCTGGTCAGGATCGTTGTCCAAAACGGTGACGCCAAAACCGTTCGACTGCAGCAGCCGCCCGATGATGTGACCAAAGCGGCCGAAGCCAGCGAGGATGACCGGGTGGTCATGGGATTCCACGGCATCCGGTTCGCGGGCCGTTTTCATCGTGGCGAATCGCGGCTGGATGAGCCGGTCATTGGCAATAAGCATCAAAGGAGTCAGCGCCATGCTGATGGCGACTGCCGCATTCATCAGTGCCGCCAGCTCCGGCTCCACCAGGCCTAGCTGCCCGGCGGTGCCGAGAAGAACGAAACAAAACTCCCCGCCCTGGGCCATGGCGCAGGCAAAGACAAAGGACGCTCCGAGGCCCAGACGAAAGGTGCCGCCGAGCGCCAGCAGCACCAGGAACTTGAGGCCGATCAAACCCGCCACCAGCAAGGCGATGAGGCCCGGCTGCGCTATGACCAGGCCCAAGTTCAACCCGGCACCAACGGCCATGAAAAACAGACCCAGCAGCAGTCCTTTGAAGGGTTCAACGTCGGCCTCAAGCTGGTGCCGGTATTCACTTTCCGCCAGGACTACGCCAGCGATGAAGGTGCCCAGCGCGGCGGACAGCCCGACCAGATGCATCAGCCAGGCCACCCCGGCCACCACCAGCAGCGTCACCACGGTAAACATTTCCCGCAGCTTGGAGGCCGCCACATAACGGAAGACATACCTCAAAAAATAATGTGCCACCACCACCACACCGATCACTGCACCAATGGTGCAAAGTGTCTGTGCCCATTGAGGCAGGTGCGTCAGCGCAGATTCATGCCCGGTTCCATGACCGCCAGCCGCCGCATCCGCATGGCCTAAATACGTGTGTGCCAGCCAGGGCAGCACGGCCAGCATGGGGATGACCGCGATGTCCTGAAACAGCAGGACTGAAAAGCAGGCCTGCCCTCCGCGAGTATTCAGGATGCCCCGCTCCGCCAGGGACTGGATGACGATGGCGGTGGATGACATGCTCAGGATCAGCCCCAGTGTGACCGCTACCGGCCAGACCAGACCGCAGACCATGGCCACACCGGTCACCCCTGCTGCTGTGCACAACACCTGGGCGCTGCCCGTCCCCAGAATAGGCCCCCGCAGCCGCCACAGGAGGCTGGGCCGCAGTTCCAGCCCCACCACAAAGAGCATCATCACCACGCCAAATTCCGCCACATGCTGCACATCTTCCACCTCCCCAACAAGCCCTCCGACAGATGGACCAATCACCAGTCCGGCAAGCAAATATCCGAGCACCGACCCCAGGCCCAAACGTTTTGCGATGGGCACTGCGATGATAGCAGCGAGGAGATAAATGACCGCTTGGAAGAGAAATTCTGAACTCATGAATGAAACGGGAAGAGGCTGCTAAATATAGGCTGCCAGTAGCGTCCAAATGCCCAAAAAACATCTTTTTTGAGGATTTCGGCTGTTTTTCAGACGCAGTTTTGCCCACGTTTGCGAAACGTGGCCTTTTTTGAATTCGAACCAGCCCATTTTTTGGAGGGATTAGACTGAACCTGATTTTCTAGAAACAAAGTTGACTATTTGAAACATTTCGCATTTTGCCCGGCTTAACATCTCGGTTATTTTAACAAAACATTCCCCCTGAATACCAATCAGAGAGGGTATTTTAAAATAATCTCGAGATGCCGCCTCCCTACTCCATCCTCACCACAGAGTCGCCGGTTCTAAGCCGTCGTGAGTCCCATCTGCTCAATTCTTTTGATGATCTGCTTCACGATTTTCTTGGCAAAGGAGGACCGCTGCCTCAGGAATACAGCGTATTAAACAGGGCGGTTCGCCATCTGGGAGATGCCGTGAGGGGTGGCAGCCTGTATCAGAATGAGGTTTCAGCCTACATCCTTGACCTGACCCAAAACCATTTGCAGGGCACCATGCAGGCGCAGGCCCTGGAACGGAAGTATGGCTACAGCGGCGATTTTGAGATCATTGATCACATCTATACGCGGCACACCAACCCGGATCCGAAATTGCGCCTGTGGGATTTGTTTTTTCACAGCCAGGCTGCGCCCGTGGCGGTGCGGAACCGGAAAGGGTATTTCCAGGATCTGATGCAGTCCCACCTGGACAACCAGCAGGGCAAGGGCCCCCTGGCCGTACTGAACGTGGCCAGCGGACCTGCCCGGGATGTGCGTGAATTCCTGCAAAACAACCCTGAGGCCCAGGTATCCATGGACTGTGTGGACATGGATGCCCACGCCATCCAGTACGCCAGGAAGCTCTGCTCACCATGGGCCTCCAAGCTCACCTTCCATCATCGCAATGTCCTGCGCTTCGTCCCCACCCGTGGATATCATCTGACCTGGTCGGCGGGACTGTTCGATTATCTTAGCGACCGCGTTTTCGTTCATGTGCTGAAGGCCATGATGGCCGTCACGCAGCCTGGAGGTGAAGTGGTCATTGGCAATTTTTCAGATTTCAATCCCAGCCGGGACTACATGGAACTGCTGGGCCACTGGCAGCTCATCCACCGCAGCCGGGAGACCCTGACCACCCTGGCCGCCCGTGCGGGAGCATCACCGGACCAGGTGCAAATCTTCTGGGAACCAGAGGGGGTCAATTACTTCCTTCATATCCGTCGATGAAAGGGAAGGCGCCAACTATTTAATGAGTGATTCATTCAGGCCCAATGCTTAAGGCAACAAAAAATCGAACGTTCCGCAGAAAAGAAAGAGTTGCCACACTTTCTGAAACCAGTATAATTTACATAAATTATACAACTCGTGATCGCATTAACCGGAACTTCACCCACGACTGCGCCGCTGCATTTTCCAGCAGCCAGCAAAAAGGTTCAGGTGACTCCCCAGACAGCTCCGCCAGTGGATCCAAAAATCCTGGAGGCGGCAGAGAAATCGGCCCGGTTTGAAGGTGAGTTGCAAGAGCTCAACATGCGCAACGCGCGGCTCGGAGCTTGGTTTGTCATGGTGCTGGTGCCGTTTTGTGCCGTCCTGGACTGGCTTGCCTATCCGGCACGTTTTTGGGAGTTTTTGTTGCTGCGCATCCTGTGCTCAGCGATGTGCATCCCGCTGCTGCTGGCTCTGGACCGCCCGTGGGCGGCCCGATATCATCGTGTGTACCCTGTGATTTTGCCATTGCTGCCAGCCTTGGCCATCTGCCTGATGATCTATTTTTCAGGTGATGGCAGTTCTCATTATTATGCCGGACTCATGCTTTGTCTGGTGGGTACCTCTTTTGTCTTTAACTGGACCTTCAGGGAAATCGGCCTCACGGTGGCGTTGGTGATGAGTTTTTATCTGGCAGCCACCATTCCAAATCTGAAGTATGACGGCGACCCGCGCTCCATTGGCCTGTTCATCAATAACACGCTCTTCATCCTGCTGACCTGTGTCATCCTTTATTTCGGCAGCCGCCAGCATCATGCCATCCGGCTGCGCGAGTTTGTGAACCGCTGCAAGGTGGAGGCGCAGCGGGAGGAGCTGGCGCGCCGCAACGAAGAGCTTTCTGCGACGCTGAAACGTCTGAGGGAGACGGAGGCGCAATTGAATCAAAGTGAGAAGCTGGCCTCCATCGGGCGGCTGAGCGCAGGCATTGTTCATGAGATCAACAATCCGCTGAATTTTGTCAAGTCGGCCCTCTTCGTCCTCAAGAAGAAGACCAAGGCACTGCCACCGGAAACGGTAGAATCCATGAACCAGATCCTGACGGACATTGGCGAAGGCGTGGACCGGGTGGCTTCGATTGTCTCTGATCTGCGCACGTTCGCCCATCCGGAAAACAAAGGATCTTCCCCGGTGAATCTGCATCACGCCGTGGCCAAGGCATCCCGTCTGATGGCGAAGCAGGTGGGCGATGCCGCGGCGCGCGTGCAGGTGGAAGTACCGGAGGACTTTACCGTGCTGGGGGATGAAAACCACATCATCCAGATCCTGATCAACCTCATGCAAAACAGCCTGGATGCCATGCAGGAACACACCTCCCCGGAGATTGTGATGCAGGCCTACAAGGATGAAGATGAGCTGGTGGTCAGCATCCGGGATAACGGAAGCGGCATTCCCCAGGAGCACTTGCAGCGTATTTTTGACCCGTTCTTCACCACCAAGGAAGTGGGACAGGGAATGGGCCTGGGCCTGAGCCTGTGCTATCGCATGATGCAAGGCATGGGAGGCTCCATCAATGCCACCAGCCAGCCTGGTACCTTCACTGAATTTACTCTCCGTTTTCAACCCGCTGCTGCTCCCGCCTCTGCTGCCGCATGAATGCCCCCCCCCAATCCCAATACCACGTCCTCTATGTGGATGATGAGGAGAAAGCCCTGCATTATTTCCGGCAGATGTTTGAGGATGAGTTTGTCATCCACACCGCCAGCAATGCCGCCGACGGATACCGGATTCTTGAAGCCTATGGCTCGCAGATCGGCATCCTGCTGACCGACCAGCGCATGCCAGGTGAAAGCGGGGTGGAACTGATGGACCGTGCACGCAAGCTGCACCCGAACCTGGTGCGCATTCTGGTGACGGCATTCACCGATTATCAGACGGCTGTGAAAGCGGTGAACGAAGGCCGTGCCTACCGCTACCTGCACAAACCACTGGACCCTGAGCAACTGGCCACGGTGCTGCGCCAGGGCATGGAATATTACACGACGCTGCAGGAGCGTGAAAATCTGCTGGTGGAAAATGCTGAAAGCATCCGCAGCACCCTGATGGCAGACCGGGTGGCCGGCATGGGGATCATGGCGGAAGGGCTGAACCACCACCTGCGCAATGCCCTGACGGTGGTGCGCGCTTTCATTGACCTGGCCCCGATGAAACTCATGGAAGAGGTGGAAGGCAAACCTCCTCGTGACCCCAATTTCTGGGTGGAAACCCAGCACCAGGCGCAGGCGCAGATTGAACGGATCCAAACTCTGCTCAACCATCTGGCACACGCCTCCCACTCCCGGAAGCTGGTCCGCCAGGACACCATTGAGCTGGGGCCTTTGCTTGAAGAAATGCTGGGGGCCTACCTGGGCCATTTCCAGGAACGCAATATCCGGATCAATTTTGAAATCGCCTCGGACCTGCCGCCGCTGCTGGTACATGGCGAGCGCTTCCGCCAGCTCTGGCGGCTGCTCCTGATCGAAGAGATCACGCATCTGCAGCCAGGGGACCGGGTGCTCATCCGGGCCACCATGGAAAAGGATGTCACAGGTCAAGAGCAGGCGGTCATGGTCCTGACAGACAATGGTGCCTGGGGGGCGCAAGACCGGGCGGCAAATCTGTTTGACCCCTTCTTCACTCGCAGCCGCAAGCCGGATGACTTTGGCGTCAATATGATGGCCTGTTATGTGACCTTGCATCTTCATGGCGGCAGCATTGATGCCAGGAGGATGGAGCCCCAGGGGCTGGAACTGACGATGAGGCTGCCTCTGGACCCCGATCAAAACACCCAGGAGGCCGATGATTTTTTTCTTCGCGCCACCCAGCATGAGCTACGGTGGCGGCAACGCGAAGAACTGGCCGCCTGAAGAAACAGGCCGAGCCGGAAAAGTGTCCAAAGCCGGTCATCCGGCCTAACCCAAAATGGAGCGGAGCCGGCCGGCGGTCTGCTGCCAGGAATCATCCCCAATGGCAGCAGATGCTCTGTCAATGAGTGACATCCCGTCTTCGGGGAGATTCACCCATGAGCGGCAGCCGCCGTAACCTTTTGCATACGGGAAGGCCCATCGCTCGGGAAGCTTATAGGCCCGCACCAACGCGACGTGAAGACAGCTTTCATCGTCATAAACGAAGCGCTCCTTGACGATTTCCTCCTTCCAGATGTGGAAAGAAGCGATGGCTTCCATCTGCGCCCAGTCAGTCACCTTCCACACCTGCTCCATGGTGGCATAACCGTCAATCTCCACGCTGGTGCGTTCTTCCTCAGGAGGAAAGGGACTGGTGTTTTCAGGGCTCCAGGTGAGGCGCTCAGACTGGGTGTGAAACCAGGTGGGAAACAGGAAAAACTGCCGGTGCTTCCATTCAAAGCCTCCCCTGCCCTCGTGGATGCCGCCTTTGCGCAAGATGAGTGTTTGGACTCCCTGGACGAGCGAGTCACAGACATAGGCCCATTCTTTGAAGCCGACGGATTGAGTGGGGATTTCAGGTTTCAATGCGATGATGCTGTCAGAGGATGCAGATCAATAACGTGCCATCTCAGGTTCCACCAGATCGGCCCAGGCATCAATGCCGCCGCGCATGGACTGGGCCTGGGTCAGGCCGAGCTGCCGGAGCATCAGGGCGGCCCGCTGACTTCTCATGCCATGATGGCAATAGACGATGACATGCTCTAATGGATCCGAAAACCGCAGCGGGGCCAGTTCGCCAAACTGGGAAAGAGGCACCAGTTCGGCCCCATGGATACGGCAGATCTGCCATTCATCCTCTTCGCGGCAGTCAACCAGCCTGGGTTTGGGTGCTCCAGGACGCTCCAGCAAATACTGGGTATCGTCCACACCGATTTCGAGAGGCAGTTCAACAGGCTGCATGGGTGGAAGGGATGGGGGATCAGGGGCGGACCGTGACCGGAGTGCCCATGGTCACATTGTTGTAGAAAATGGCAGCCATGTGGGCAGGCATGCGCACACAGCCGTGGGAGGCCGGGTATCCAGGAAGGAACCCTTCATGCATGCCAATGCCTCCAACAAAACGCATGAAGTGATGCATTTTGGATCCTTCAAAGCGAGTGCCTGGAGGGGCTTTGTCCTTGGTGACATCTACATTGGCCACCACGACGTTTCCTGCGCCATCCACAAAGTCCCCATACAGGTTGGACTTATGCCACTGGTCTTTCTGGGTGATCTTGAACTTCCCCAGGGTGGTGGGGTGCTTTTCGTCCCCGGTGGAAAGGGCGGAGACGCCTGCCAGGGAACTGCCTTTATAAAAATAGGCTTTCTGATCGCTGATATCAATGACGATGCTCGGTGCGCCGGTCATGCCGTCCCCGTCCCAGTAGGAATCCATGTCCTGGTTGTACAGGGCGGAATGAGGAACCGAATTGGGTGAAAAAGCTTCCAGATACTGCGTCTGGCCACTTTGGGGACCCGAAGTTGTACCACAGGAGGCGAGAAAAAGAGCCAGGAAACCGAGGGCGAGCGGACGGAGAACAGCGAGGGTCATCGGAAAGGTGGCGGGGGTCAAAACAGGGGGATGGGACAACCTTAAAGTATGGATCACTGAAAGGCATCTGTCCAACGCTTCCGCTTTGTGCAGCCTCTTGAATGAAGTTGATATGCTTTGCTTCAAGGCTGCGTTTTTACCCACCATGAATCCGATGAACCGCCGTCGTGCGCTCAAGACCTTGTTTTGCTCCAGCGCCGCCCTTTCACTGAACCTCCGGCACCAGGCGGCAGGGGCCATCGCCGGGGAAGCCATTCATCTGCTGGCCATTGGAGACTTTGGCACCGGGGGGCAGGACCAAAAAAACGTGGCGCTGGCCATGCAAAAATTTGTGGAAGACCAGAAGATCAAACCTGCGGGTCTGTGGTTCATTGGCGACAATGTCTATGGCCCCACTTATGAGGAGGCCCCTGAGGGGAAAAAGGTCAAGGAACGTAAAAAGAGCTTCACGGTGAAGTCCAAACGCTGGAAAGAGCAGATTGAGGACATGTATCCGGCCTCTGTCTTCCCAGGCCCCCAATGGGCGGTTCTGGGCAACCATGACTACCACGACAACATCGGAGGAGAGAAAGTGCAACTGGCCTACGGCCGGGAGAATGGCGTGCGCTGGCACATGCCGGAGAAGTGGTACCGTGTGGATCTGGGCGGCGCAAAGCCCCTGGTCACTTTTCTGGCTGTGGACACCAACTTTCCATCCATCAGCGGGGGCAAGGACCGAAAGACCGGCAAGCCGAAAAGCCACATGTCAGAGGCGGAAGAAGAACTGCAGCATGAATGGCTGAAAGCGCAGCTGGCCGGTCCCCGCGCGCCCTTCACCATCGTGGTCGGCCACCATCCGCTTTATTCCAATGGATCTCATGAGGACAGCGAGCCGCTCATTGAGAAATGGGGCGGGCTTTTCCAAAAACATCAGGTGCACGCCTATCTGTGCGGTCATGACCATGATCTGCAGCATCTGGAACTGGAAGGGCTTTTCACCTCCTTCATCCTTTCCGGCGGCGGCGGTGCGCGCATTCGCAAACTGGTGAATGACAAACGCAAGATGCCCTTTGGAAAAGACCTGAACGGCTTTACCCATCTGCAAATCCAGCCGGATGCGCTAACCTTTACCCAGCACGGGCTGGATGGCGGCGTACTGCACCGTTTCGTCAAAAAACTGGACGGCAGCGTGATCATTTAACGGTTGATAACCCGGACGTCCTCCGCCTGTTCCAAGGGGCGGGGAGTTTCTGATGGCATCGGGCTGTTGAGCAAAGTAATGATCATGCTGCCCAGGATGTAAATGAGACCCGCTCCCAGGCCGGCACCGATGGCAATGAGACGGCGCTGGAGGATGTTCTCGCGTGAGATGGCGGTGTAAAATCTCATGCACAGCAGGATCCAGAGGATGCTGAGAACAAGGAGGGCGGCTTTGGCGAGCATGCGATGCATTCAACCAGAGGCAGGCAGTTCTGACGAGTGATTTTCTCTACCAGCCTTTGCTTGCCGGGAGACAGCTTTTTTCTCAGCGGAGAATTCACAAATCTCATTTGCATACGCCCTCCCTGTGTCCTATCAGCCATGTCTATGGAAACGACCAACAAGTCCGTCCTGACCGACCTCCAGGCGTTCGACGTGGCAAGCCTTAAAGGCCGCCTGAGCGAACTCCGGAGGTATCTTTGACTTACCGAAACTCACCGAAGAGTTGTCGGCGCTCGAACATAAGATGACCGATGCAGGCTTCTGGGACAGCCAGAATGCCGCCAAGAAGGTGATTGATCGCGCCAACGTGATCAAGAAGCAGATCTCCCCGCTGGGCGAGCTGGATGCACGCGTGGAAGACTTCCCCGTGCTCATCGAGCTGGCCAAGGAACAGGGCGATGCCCAAAGCTACCGCGAGGTGCAAACGGAGTTCGATGCGCTGGGCAAAGCCATCGCCAACTACGAGCTCGAACTGCTGCTCAAAGGCCCGTTTGACCACGGCAATGCCTTCCTGACCATCCACTCCGGTGCCGGTGGCACGGAGGCCTGCGACTGGGCGGACATGCTGATGCGCATGTTTGTGCGCTGGTCCGAGCGGCGTGGATACAAGGTGCAGATCATTGACCACCAGGAGGGTGATGACATCGGCACCCGCTCCGCCACGCTGGAAATTGTTGGTGAAAACGCCTACGGTTTCCTCCAGGCAGAACGTGGCGTGCATCGTCTGGTGCGCATTTCCCCCTTTGATGCGGCCAAAAAACGCCACACCTCTTTTGCCTCCATTGACGTGACCCCGGACAATGAAGAGGACATTGACATCGAGGTGCGGGATGATGACCTCAAGGTGGACACCTATCGTGCTGGCGGCAAAGGCGGCCAGAACGTGAACAAGGTGGAAACGGCGGTCCGCATCACCCACATACCCTCCGGCGTCATCGTGGCCTGCCAGGTGGAGCGCTCACAGCCGAAGAACCGTGCCAAGGCCATGGCCATGCTCAAGGCCAAGCTCTACCAGATCGAGGAAGACAAACGTCAGGCCGAGATCGCCCGTCAGTATGGTGAGAAAACCGACATCGGCTGGGGCAGCCAGATCCGCAGTTACGTTTTCCAGCCGTACCAGATGGTAAAAGACCACCGTACCGGGGAAAAGACCAGCGACGTTTCCGGCGTCATGGACGGTGATCTGGATGCCTTCATGGAAGCGAAGCTGCGCGGCCAGAAGGCTGGCGACAGCGATGCGGACGACGATCTTTAATCCCGCCTTATTCCCCTCGCTTCATTTCCTGGGGCGGAGGGGCAAAATTATGTTAACAAAAAGCGCGTCTCCGCAAAAGAGACGCGCTTCTTTTTGGCCGGTTGGGCCAGACATTGATACACTTACTGGATAAAGTAGAACTGGCGGGTGTTCAGTGCGGTCCAAAGGGCATCGCCTTTGCCGGTCTGGCCATTGCCTTCAACGACAGGAGCCAGCAGCTCTTTTTCCTCAGCAGTCGCCTTGCGGCTGAAGAGGGAGAGGTAAATGGTATCAATGGCCTCTTCAGCAGTAGCTGCACGCTTCAGGGAGCGGGAGATCATGGTGAAGGGATTCATCAACTGGGTGAAGGTTTTGCCGTTCAGCAGCATGAGAGCCTGGCCAACGCTGGCTTCATTGTTGGCATTGCTGACCAACTCGCGGTCGCTCTGGCCGAACTCACGGAGGAAGTGACCATTGGGTGCGGGGATGCGAAGATCCGCTGAACGCACCATGTATGTTTCGCGGAAACTTTCCCAGGCCTTCAGGGAGACGAGCTCTTTTTTGCTGTTTACTTTCAACTGCTCGGCATCCCGCTTCAGGCGGGCGTTCTGCTGGGCAGTGAGGCGGGCACGCTGCTGTTTGGCCATGATCCTGAGGGCCTCATCAATGTTCAAATCCTGGCCATTGTTTGACTTCAGTACGCTGGCCACTTCTTTCGCAAACTCGGCATCCTCCACCTGCTCCTCAATCTTGCCTTCACGGATGAGCTGGGCGAATTTTTTGAAGCCCAGAGAGTACACGATTTCCTCAGCAGCCTCATCCAGAGCCTTGCGCTGGTTGGACACGATTTTTTTAGCGGCGCGAATGCCTTCTTCATCGTTGTTCTTGGCAGCTTCAGTCAGGTCTTCCTGGGCCTTGCGCACGTCGGCAGCCAGCTTTTGCTGCATGGCATACACCTGCGCGGCACCGGCGGCGAGTTCCTCGCCAGTCAGGGCATTGAGGGAGCGGTCCAGCCACTCCACCTGACGGATGACGGTATCGCTGGCGATGCGGGAATTCAGGCTGGGCGCATCCGGAGCAGGCTTGTAAAGTGTAACCATGCTATCCCAGATCTGCTCTGCACTCATGCGGCGGAGGAGAGGGCCAGGGAAATGATAGACTTCACCCAGTTCCACATCCTTGGCGTAAGCGGCGCGCTGGTAGGTCTCGCTGTTGAAGATGATACGAAGGTATTCCTTCATGTCATAATTCAGGTCCTTCATGGTGCTTTCCAGGAAGGTCATGAGCTGCGGATTGCTCGGCACGGTGGAATCGGTGATCTCATCCACGGGCTCAATGAGGCCCATGCCCATGGCTTTTTTCCAAAGGCGGTTGGCGATGACCAATGTGAAGCGGGGATTCTCTTTGGAAGCCATCCATTCTGCATAAGCAGCAATGGGTTTTTGACCCTCTTTAACGATGTTGCCATCATTGGTGAAGGAAGCCGGGATCATCGGCTCAACGATGGCACCGGGTTTGGCATCGGTGTATTGATAATCCTTGGGCAGACGCAGGGCTCTGGAATCTGTGTTGTCCAAAACGGTGTTGTAGCGCAGCGGGCGGAGGATTTCATTCATGGCGCGGCCAACATCTTTGCGGTCCATGCCTGCCATGCTTCCCATCATCATGCCGTCCATGGAAGGTGCGGCTTTTTTGCTCTTTTTAGCCTTGCTGGTGCGGCCGTAAAAGGCCTCCGCAAGGAGAGGATTGGACAGGCCGTTGGTGCCCACCATGCCATTGCTGTGGGCTGCCATCTGGAAATAATCCATCTGCGTCCACTTGTCGAAAGGATGGTTATGGCACTGCGCACAGACCATGCTGGTGCCCAGGAAGACCTGGGTGGTCACCGCCATGTTATCCAGCGCCATGTTGTAATCGCGGATGTAATAGCCCACGGCCCCGTTTTCATAGGTCTTGCCGCTGGCGGTCAGCATCTCACGCACCATCTGGTCATACGGCTTGTTATCCTTGAGAGACTGGCGCACCCATTGAAGGTAGGCCTCTCCGGCCGCCTGGCTGTTGCCCACAGAGAGCTTGGATTTCACCCGCAGGATGTCGCCCCAGTAGTTAGCAAAATTCTGCACATAACCGTCAGAAGCGAGAAGGGTGTCAATCAGCTTGGCGCGCTTATCCGCCTCCTTGCTGGCCAGAAATTCCGTGGTTTCTCTCAGCGTCGGGATGCGCCCGGCGATGTCCAGATAAATGCGGCGCACAAAAACATCGTCAGTCACTGGCGCATTCGGCTGAATTTTTTCCTTCTCCAATTTGGCGGCGACCAATTGGTCAATTTCGCCCGCCTTCGCCCGGATGCTTTCGAGCGGCATCTCCTTGGCCTGGGCAAGCCCTGCCAGGGCACAGGCCAGGACAGCCAGCGCCGTGGGCAGACGGTAGCTTTGAGTTTTGTGAATGAAGGTGGTTTTCATGAGAGATTTTTTAAACATTACGTGCCAGCGCACGGGTCCGCGCTGTTATCCTGGGGGGGCAGGACATTGGCGGAAACGACAGGCTTGCATGCATCTTTCATTCCTGTTAAAGGAAAAAAATCGCCTTTTACGCTCAGGACCGCCTCATCCGAGGCCCAGTTTGCGCAGGATGAACTCTTCGCAGATGCGAAAATACAAATCCATGGAGGCAATGTCCATCCACTCATCCGGGCTGTGCAGGGCGCCGACTAGCGGGCGTGAAAGGATGACCGGGATGCCGTATTGGGCGATGAAACGTGAATCACTGCCGCCGGAGGCCCGCACCAGGTTCACCGGCAGGCCCGTGAGCTTCCGGGTGATCTCCAGATAGAGCGGATCCGGCGCCAGGTGGGTGGGCTCGGCAGACATCAGCTCCACCACTTCGATACCCGGCCCGGCCGCCAGGCGTAGCCGCTCCATCATTTGGGCGGCGGTATAGGGAAAAGGAAAGCGTACATCCAGGCAGGCATAGGCCTCTCCTGGAATGCAGTTGAGTGTTTCATTCGCTGTGCGCATGACCGTCGGCACACAGGTGGG
The DNA here is from genome assembly GCF_039655865.1 of Prosthecobacter sp. SYSU 5D2. Lineage (NCBI taxonomy): Bacteria > Pseudomonadati > Verrucomicrobiota > Verrucomicrobiia > Verrucomicrobiales > Verrucomicrobiaceae > Prosthecobacter > Prosthecobacter sp. SYSU 5D2. The sequence continues at coordinate 18,710 of NZ_JBBYXL010000004.1, forward strand.
ATACCAGTGATCCAGGGCGTCTTCATGCCCGGCACGGAGACCTGCCACCTCCCCCGTCAAACGTACCAGGCCCTCGGCGAGCTGGAGAAGGGCATTTGGCACCAGCCAGGGCCGCGCAGCATGCCCCTCCTGCCCCTCGCAGTTCAGCCGCGCATGGAGAATGCCTTTTTCAGCGATGGTGATGTCATTGACGGAGCCGCCATCCGGAACCATGGCCACACCACAGCGCAGGCCGATGTTCTCAAAAAGGTGCTTCACCCCATGGTGGCCGCCGATCTCCTCATCCGACGTGATGGCGATGCCAAAGGAGATGCCTGGATGCCGCCGATGCAGCAGGCAGAACAGTTCAACCATGATGGCCACCTGCCCCTTCATATCCCCTGCCCCGGGGCCATAGATGCGCCCGTCCCGGACCGTGGAGCGGTAAACATCTGCATCCGGATGCTCAATCACATCCAGATGCGCGACCATGAGGATTTCCGGATGGTCAACCCCCTTCGGGCAGGCCACCAATGAGCCGTAGCCACCGCTCTCATATTCCCGGATGGTGATCCCGTCCACGGCCTCCAAATGATCGCGCAAAAAGGCAAAACAGCGTGCCCTTTCCCGGGGACGGCCATCCGTGCTGGGAATCAGAATAAGATCCCGGGTGAGAGCCACCAGGCGTTCAAGCAAGGGAGAGGAAAAACTCATGGAAACGTTACAATCATCAGCTCAGTCGCGAACATACTCCCAGGCCAGAGGGAGATCCTCCTCTGCCTTGCGGAGCATGGCATGACACCCGGCTGAATCTTCACCCAGACACAGAAACTGGCCTTTTTCCACCAAACCCTCCGGGGTAAGGTTAAAATTGATGGGGAGAATGCCGTCTTTCCGCTCGGGCTGAAATAGGTGGCCATGATCTTCAAGCAATTTTAAAATGGTGGAACCCGCCAGGGGGATGGTCAGCTTTAGATTGCGCATCAGCCAGCTCCCGCTGGGGCTGTAATGACGGGCCAGGATGGACGGATACGTGGCTCCCGTGACGCGGGCATTGATCTCACAGGCATACACCCGGCAGGCCCCCTTTTCCTTCAAGGTAGCGACAAGAAAATCCACACTGGCGGTGCCGCGATAGCCCTGGGCGTGGAGCCAGCTTCCAGCCACGCCTGCCTGGCGGAAAAGCTCCTCCTGCAAGCCGTCAAATTCATCCAGATACGGCGGGGGCGATTCATTGCCCTGATGGATGCTGTCCTGACTGAGGATCTGCTCCGTCAGGTCATAGAGATACACCGATTTTTCATCCAGGAACATCTGCACGCTAGGGCTGTGAATGGAGGTGACTCCATCCAGCCCGATGCTCACCCACCCCTGCACCATGCAGGGTCCTTCATGGAAAAACAGCTCTGGCACCGCCTCCCCTGCCCCGGTGGTGGCCACTTTCATCAGCCCGATGCCCGAGGCACCGATCTGCGACTTCACCCCGGCGTGCGTATAACCCAGGCCAGCCAGTTCCTTTAAACACCCGGCCACTTCACCGGGTCCAGCCGCGAGACGGGTTTCAAATACCGGCAGGCCCGACTTTTCCAGGTGCTGATGCAGCAGCAGTTTGTTGTTTCCAAGCTTGCTTCCCTGCGGGGATGAAATGGTGCTTTTGCCCAGATGGATGGCCAAGGAGGCGATGATCCTGTCTGTGACATATCCGTCCAGCGCCTGCGCAGGATGATCCTGCATGACGCGGAGACGTTCAGGAAAAGGCAACGGCAGTTTCTCCTTCTGGGCCCGGCCCAGTGACACATATTCGTCATGAGTGAGCAAGGCCACCTGCGGCAGATTCAGTTTCAGAACGTCTTTAAAATAACCTGTCAGAGCCGCCTCCGGTTCACGCTCCAGCACCAGGAGGTTTTTACCGCCGCCATACAAAAGCCCCATGATGGGCAGAAGCCGCCCCCCATACGAATCAGCGCCGCTGATTTCCTTCTTCAGCAAGGCGGACAGTTCTTCATTTTCGAAGAAACCGGCCAGGACGTTGGCAAAGAAGATCACATTCCGGTCCGGCCAGAGCCGGGGAGTCTGGCCATGCGTCTGCACTACACGCGGATTGCCGGGCTTGGGGTTGGTCTGACTGGAGTCCGTCATAGATTTTGAGGAATAAAACCTCACAGACTCAACGGTTTTAAAACCTGTTTTGCGGGCCTCCACCCACTTATTTCCACTCCTTCGTGGACAAAATCCGCACATCTGCGCGCAATCCTTGCAAGACCACTCACAAGCGGCACGGTTACATGGCTGACGCTTTTGTCACCTCCAGTTCTGCCTTGCCACGTATGACTTTTTGTCGTTCCTGGCTCAGAGTCCGTCCCTTTTCTTCCCCCATGTCCACTGTCGCCGTCCGCTCTGCCGCCCTGCCTCCTGCCATCCCTGGTCTTGTGAGGCGCTTCCGGCAGCCCAAAAAAAACATCCCTCAGACCAAGCAGGACCGCGACTTCGTGCTCCAGGCCGTCAGGGAATATGCCGAGCAGACCAAACTCGTCCCGCCTGTGCCCATTGACGAACTCCAGGTGCACACGGACAAGATCATGGCGCTCAATGGCATCGAAAAGATCTACCGTGACTACACCGGCGTGCTTCTGGCCAATGAAACCTGGCGGGAATCCCTGGCCACGGTGCCGTTTGAAAAACGGCTTCTCCTGATGCCCAAGTGCCTGCGGATCGAGAGCAAATGCCCGGCTCCGTTTGATGAATTCGGCCTGCTTTGCAAACAATGCGGTCTTTGCAGCATCCAGGACTTCCAAAATGAAGCCGAGAAACTCGGTTACGCCGTCCTCGTCGCCGAAGGCAGCGCCATCGTCATGTCGCTCATCCAGACGGGCAAGATCGAGGCCATCGTCGGCATCTCCTGCCTGGCCGTTCTGGAGCGCACCTTCCCGTATGTGGAAGCCGCCGCCATCCCGGCTGTGGCCGTGCCTTTGCTTCAGGATGACTGCATTGATACCACCGTAGATGTGGACTGGGTGTGGGATTACATCCACCTCACCAGCGAGGACAAAACCCGCCGCCTGAACCTCAATGATCTGCATGATGAGGTCAAAACGTGGTTCACCCCGGAAGCGCTGGACAACCTGCTGGGCAAACCCACCTGCCAGACCGAACAGATCGCCCGAGACTGGCTGGGCCGTGCGGGCAAACGCTGGCGCCCCTTCCTGACCATCGCCGCCTACCAGGCCCTGCGTGAAGATCCCGAAGGACCGATTTCAGATGACCTGAAGCTGGCCGCTATTTCCGTAGAGGCCTTTCACAAAGCCTCCCTCATTCACGATGACATTGAGGACAACGACGCTGAGCGTTACGGCGAACCGACTTTGCATTCCGAGCATGGAATCCCGGTGGCACTGAATGTGGGCGATCTTTTGATTGGCGAAGGCTACCGCCTGCTGGCCGAGATGAAGTGCGCCAGCCACATCTGCAGCGCCACCCTCAAAGTCGCGGCTGAAGGTCAGCGTGAGCTGTGCCGCGGCCAGGGAGCCGAGCTTCTTTGGAACAACCACCCTGTGGCCCTCAGCAACACCCAGGTGCTGGAAATCTTCCGCAGCAAGACCGCGCCTGCCTTTGAAGTCGCCCTGAAAATCGGTGCGGCCATGGCAGGCCAGCTCGATGAAACCGCTGATGTCCTGCACACCTACAGCGAGAACCTCGGCATCGCCTACCAGATCCGCGATGACCTGGATGATCTGGGTGATGACTCCGCCGCCGACAACGATGTCAGCATCCGCCCCAGCATCATCCTGGCGCTGCTGCGCGAGCGTGGCAAAGGCGAGGTTAAGGAGATCATGGAAGCCCTGTGGAACGGCCAGGCCACCACCCTGCCGGACAAGCCCACCATCCGCCAGTGGGCGGAGGAATCCGGGGCCTATGACAAAACCACGCTCATGCTGGAGACCTACAAGGAGGCGGCCATCCGCAGCCTTCAGGAAGTGGAGCTGCCCAACTTGAAAGGCCTGCTGCGCCGGGTCATTGGCAAGATCTTCAATGAGCTGGAGATCAAAGGCTGGTGCCGTGAGTTTGAACAGAAAAATGCCGATCCGGGAGCACGGGAGGCCGCCGCGAAAGCCGCCGAGCACCTCGTGCCCAACGTGGTCGCCTAATCCGCATTCATCACACGACACCCTGGGCCATCATGGCCTCCGCCACTTTGACAAAACCGGCGATGTTCGCCCCTTTGACATAGTTGACAAAACCATCGGCTTCCTTTCCGTAGCTGAGGCATGAACGGTGGATGTCCTGCATGATGGTATGCAGTTTACTGTCCACCTCACCGCTGGACCAGGAAAGGCGCAGGGCGTTCTGGCTCATCTCGAGCCCGCTGGTGGCCACGCCTCCAGCGTTGGCCGCTTTTCCAGGCGCAAAGAGAATCTTCGCTTCGAGAAAGACATCCACCGCTTTCAGTGTGGAGGGCATATTGGCCCCTTCAGCCACGCATTTGCAGCCGTTCTGGACCAGCATGCGCGCATCTTCTTCGTGAATCTCATTCTGCGTTGCGCACGGCAGTGCAATATCGCATGGCAGCGACCACGGAGTCTTTCCAGCATAATAGGTTAGACCCTGTTCCTCGGCAAACTCAGCGATGCGTCCACGACGCACGTTTTTCAGTTCCATCACAGAGTCGAGTTGCGCCAGGGTCAGTCCGGCGGGGATGTGAACGGTTCCATTGGAATCCGAAAGGGAGATCACCTTGCCTCCCATCTCGATCACCTTTTCAGCCGCGTGTTGGGAGACGTTGCCCGAGCCGGAGATGACCACACGCTGGTCTTCAAAATCGGTAGCCTGGCAGTGAAGCATTTCCTGGGCGAAATAGACGCAGCCATAACCCGTGGCCTCTTTGCGGATCAAGCTCCCGCCGTATGAGAGCCCCTTGCCTGTCAGTACGCAGGACGTGTCATTGGTGATCCTTTTATATTGGCCATACAGGTAGCCGATCTCACGGGCTCCGACTCCAATGTCCCCCGCAGGGACATCCACTTCTCCGCCAACGTGGCGGTAAAGCTCCGTCATGAACGACTGGCAAAAACGCATGACCTCATTGTCGCTGCGTCCTTTGGGATCAAAGTCGGAGCCACCCTTGCCGCCGCCCATGGGCAGTGAGGTCAACGCATTTTTCAGCACCTGCTCAAGGGCCAGGAATTTGAGGATGCTCAGATTGACGGTGGGATGGAACCGCAGCCCTCCCTTGTAGGGTCCGATGGCGCTGTTCATCTGTACGCGATAACCCCGGTTCACCTGTGCCTGGCCCTGGTCATCAATCCAGGGCACCCGGAAGATGATCACCCGTTCAGGCTCCACCAGGCGCTGAAGCAGAGCATTCTCAAAGTACTTGGGGTTGGCCTGGATAAACGGCCACAGACTGATGAAAATCTCCTCGACAGCTTGATGAAATTCAGGTTGGGCCGGATCACGGGCCCGAACCATGGCCAGAAAGGCATCCAGTGAACCGGTTTTTGCAGTCATTGTTGACTGGTTAAACAACAATCTTCACCAAATCAACCCGTGTACGGCGCTTTGCACCGGTGCCACCGGTAAAAAATTAACATTTCCCGAGTTTCTGATCTCCCTAATAGGCCGTAATCAGCCATGTATTCTCAACTCTGAGCGATGAGCGCCCGCCGCCCGCTGCGATGAAGGATTCACGTGTTGACGCCACAGGGGAAGCAAGATAGGAACTCAGTCTCAGTATTAAACATGGAAGATCTCCCGGACTCTCGCATTCTCATCGTGGACACTGATCCCGACTTCCTTGTCTGGGCCGCCGGCCATTTGAAAGCGCCAGGCGTTTCGGTCAGCACGGCGGAAAGGGCCGAGGAAGCGCTGTCAAATTACCAGAAAACCCGCGCAGACCTGGTGCTTGCGGAAGTGCGCCTGCCGGGCACCTCCGGCATTGAGCTTCTGAAGCGGCTGCGCCAGACGGACCCTAACGCAATGGTGATCCTGTTCAGCGGCATCGCCAGCACGAGCAATGTTATCGAGGCGATGCGCCTCGGGGCTTATGATGTGCTGGGCAAAGAGAAGCTGCCCTATGAACTGCGCACCGTGGTGGAAAGTGCTTTGCGGGCCAATGAATCCCGGCGCGTGACCCGTGCCAATGCCTCCGAAGTGCCGGCTGAGACCATTCAGGAGACGATCATGGGCCGCTCTGCTCCCATGCAGGATGTCTTTAAAATGATTGGCCGCGTCTCCCGCAGTGACGCGCCCGTCATGGTCACCGGTGAGAGCGGCTGCGGCAAAGAACTGGTGGCCCGTGCCATTCACAAATTCAGTCCGCGCACCACCAAGGAATTTGTCGGCATCAACATCACCTCCATTCCGGACAACCTGATGGAGAGCGAAATCTTCGGCCATGAAAAAGGCAGCTTTACCGGGGCGGTAACGCAGCGTGTGGGCCGCTTTGAGCAGTGCGATGGCGGCACGCTTTTCCTGGATGAAATTGGAGACATGCCCCTGGCCGTGCAGAGCAAGCTGCTGCGCGTACTCCAGGAAGGCGAGTTCTGCCGGGTGGGAAGCAACCAGGTGTTGAAGTGCGATGTGCGCGTGCTGGCTGCGACCAACAAAGACCTGGAGGCCGAAGTGGCCAAAGGCACCTTCCGCGAAGACCTTTTTTACCGCCTCAACGTCGTCCGCATCCACATCCCGCCGCTGCGTGAACGCCGCGAGGATGTGCGCCTTCTGGCTGAGTTCTTCCTGCACCGGCAGTCCGCACGCCGCCGTGGCCTGACCATGCGCTTCACCGAAGATGCCCTGGCATTGCTGGAGGCCTATGACTGGCCGGGTAACGTGCGCGAGCTGGAAAACACCATCCAGCGTGCCTGTGCGCTGTCCAATTCGGATGTTCTGCTCGCCTCGGACATTCCCCTGGGCAGCACTGGCAGCCGTCATGGCAGCTCAGCGAGCACCGTCACCCGCATGCGGGATGCGCTGACCATGCTGTTAAACACTGCCCAAAACAGCCCGGACATTGAGCTTCTGCCATGGGTGGAGCGCGAGCTTTCCCGGATGGCCTTCCGCCATTATGAAGAAGACTCCGCCAAGGCTTCCAAGCTTCTCGGCATCAGCACCTCAGAGCTGGAGGTGAACCTGGGAGCACCTGCCGTGAAGAAAGTGCCTGCCGCTAAGAAAGCCGGTTAAACCCGGATCGGTTGCAAATCCCGCAGCAGATCCTGTCACGGAGACTCGTCAAGATTCGCTGCGCCGATGCGGCTCAGCAGAGCGCGCTGGGTCGGTGACCATGCCTCTTTTTGATCATGCTGCGTACGCAAGGCGGCGGCCTGGATTTCCCTGGCATTGAGTGATCCAGGATAAACCAGTTTCTCCCAGATCTCAATGACCCTGCTGTCCTGGCGCCGGGCGGCCAGAAGCAGAGGCACCTGCCTGCGGATCTCCTCGTTGGAGGGCGGATCCAGATGCAGCCATAGAAGCAGCTTAAAATAATTTGGATCATCCGCAGGCAGCGCAGGATCTTGCCCCGTCAGCAGCAATTCGTGGTCACTCCATTCACCGAATTCAATCTTTTCCACCCAGGCTCTCAGCTCAGGAACCTCAGCGGCAAGCTCGGCCACCCATTCTTTGCGCAGAGTTTCATAGGGATGAACAGGCAGCTTGGAAGAACCCGCTTCCCCAGATGCCTCGGTTTCGACGGGAGCGAAGACCGCAGGGGCCCCGGCACCCGTCTCTGGTGAAGAGCGCACCAGTTCATAAGGAGTGATCCAAATACCCAGGAGCAGCGCACAGGCCCCCACCAGGCCCCCAATGAAAAAAGGGATGCCCCGCCAGATGATAATCGGCTGACGCACCACTTGTTTGACAGGTTCGTGATAGGTCTCACCGAAGGAACTCTGGCTGCGCTGCTCTTGCTGCTGCCGGGCGGCCGCTTTGGCCGCAGCGAGAGCTGTTTCATACTGATTGCGTTCTTGTGTGCGTGCTACCAGCAGCGCCCACCAGCAGGCAGGGACCACCTCCTTAAACAGCGCCGCCGCAGTGAATTCGGTATCCAGGCATTCCGATAGCTGTGCCAGGGCGGAACACTCCACCGGACTGTTCCACGTCCACGCGACGCGTGGTCTGCGCAGCCGCTGGTCCCACAGATCCCGCGCCTCCTGGGTGCAGCCGCGGACAATGCTGCCGGCATCCAGCCAGAGCTGTGCTTCTTTCAGCGCCTCCCGCTCATCGTCAGTCACATGCACCTCAGCAGCGGCCAGAAGCTGCTCAGCGCGGGAATATCTGCTGATGGCCAGGGAGGTCGTCAAGGCCAGCATCAGGTCCACCACTTCCGGGCTCTTGATCTTCGACTGGGTGGCGATCAGGGCTTCGGCCAGACGTGTCAGCCTGGCCAGATCCGCTTTTGCAGCCCAGCGGGAAGCCACTAAAAAAGTCAGCGTGTAATGCCCTGCCCCGAGCTCGATGATAAGATCAGGTACGCGCGTCATCTCTGCCAGCATGTCCTGCTGGCCGTCAAACATCACTGCCAGATACTCACTGGCCGCTCCGGCCCAATCCGGCTTCACATAGGCTGCGGTACAAAAATTCGAAAAGGCACCCGGCAACTGACCGGGATCATGCAGGGCTTTTTCCAGCGCCCGGGCGACATTCTTCAATTCCAACGGGAGTTCCGGCAGTTCCATCCCGTCATGCCTGGCTTCCTGAAGGGGCTTTTCAGCCACAGGGGGTGCCTGCTCCGCAGGCGGTGTCACATCCTCGGCTTCAGGAAAGAGCTGGAGCTCTTGTGAAGTGGCCGATGCCGTGGATGTATCGGGTGCGTGCGCCGCCATGAGCAGGGATTATTAAAACTGGAGAAGCTATCATGCAATGGCCCTCTCGCATTAAATATATGGCCATCTTAAATTCCTACATCCAACCTCGGAAACATTGTAGGTATAACCAAAGATCTTGAAACCACGCAAGTATATTTACCGAAAGCCAACCAAGCCTGGGCCAGGCAGGCGGACACGACTGAATTCCTGATCCGGCTTGCATTCTGATGCGGTCTGCCTTTCGATGACCTTTCACACTTTAAATCGACTCATGGGCGCACAATGGAAACAAAAATGGCGGGAACTGGCCGCAGATCAAAAAGGCAAGCTCGTCGGCAAACTGACGCGGGAAATCCAGGTGGCGGCCCGTCTGGGCGGGCCTGATCCGGATCTTAACGCACGCCTTTATGCGGCCATCATGGCCGCGCGCAAGCAAAGCGTCACCCGCGACTCGATCGAGCGGGCCATCGCCAAAGGCGCGGGCATCGGCGGTGAGCAGGTGAACTATCAGACGGTCATTTTTGAAGGGTTCGCCCCGCATCGGGTGCCGGTGATGGTGGAATGCCTGACGGACAACAACAACCGCACCTCCTCAGAGGTACGTGTTCTTTTCAAAGCGGGCAGCATGGGCACGCCTGGAACGGTGGCCTGGATGTTTGAGCATTGCGGACTGATTGAAGGCCAGCATACGGACAAAGGCCTGGATATCGAAATCGCTGCGCTGGAAGCTGAAGCAGACAATGTAGAGCCGCTGGAACTGGATGAAGAAGAGGCTGCAGGTCACATCGGCGCCCGCTTTTTCTGCCCCATTCCGTCCCTGGATACCGTGACCAAGGCCCTCAAAGCCGCCGGGTGGAACATCACCACTTCCGAGATGCACTACCATGCCAAGGACTATCCAGAGCTGTCCGAAGCCCAGCGTGAAGATGTCACCTCTTTCCTGCAGGGCCTGGACGGACATGCCGATGTGCATCGGGTGTACGCCGCCCTGAAGTAATATTGCAGGCGGAAAATTTAAGATCCTTCATGCATTCCCGCTTGAGGAAAGCGGGGGGCTTGTCCATGACAGGATATGCCACCCCGCCTGACACCCCTGCTCGCTGCCGCTGAGGGGCTGCCGCCGCTGTTTACCCTGCTGGCGGTGATGCTCACCACGGTGGTCATCGTCTCACTGCTGCTGCTCCGCCTTCAGCAATCCCTTCTGGCAGGCTACTTTATCTGCGGCGTCATCGTCGCCAACAGCGGGGTTCTGGATCTTTTGGGCGGTGGCGAATCCGAGCAGCGGATTGCGCAGATGTCGGAGTTTGGGGTCATGCTCCTGATGTTCACCCTGGGTATGGAGTTTTCCCTGGGTGACCTGAAGTACGTCAGGCGGCTGGCCTTCGTGGGTGGTGGCTGGCAGATGGGGGCGTGCATTGCCCTGGCGGGAATGGCGGCCTGGCTGGGCGGCATCACCCTCACGGGAGCCGTCCTGCTGGCGGTGGCCCTCGCCATGAGCTCCACCGCTGTCAGTTTGAAGACGTTTCAAGACCTTGGTCTGGAGTCTAGCACCGGGGCACGCATGGCCCTGGCGGTGGCCATTTTTCAGGATCTTTTCATCATCGTCTTCTTTCTGGTGCTCCCCTTGCTTCTGCATGAGGGCGGGGATGATCAGAGCATCTGGCAGCGGGTTGCCTCCCTCCTTGGACGGGGTGGACTTTTTGTCATTCTGGCCGGACTTGCAGCGCGCTGGGTCATCCCGATGTTGCTGAACGCCGTCACACGGACACGCAACCGCGAGCTGTTCACCCTCAGCGTCGTCGGTTCCTGCATCGGGCTGGCCTTCATCGGCGGCTTGCTGGACCTGGGGCTGGCCCTGGGAGCCTTCGTGGCCGGTCTGGCGGTCAGCGAATCCATCTTCAAGCATCGGATCCTGGCGGACATCATGCCTATCAAGGACCTGTTCCTGACCCTGTTCTTTGTTTCTGTGGGGCTGATGATTGATCTGCGCATAGCCGCCATTTACTGGCAACCCATCCTGGCACTTACAACGGTCCTCATGCTTGCCAAGGCAGGCATTATTACGGTCATAGCGCGCCAGCTCGGACTCGCCCACCGGCAGGCCCTCATGGCGGGCATCGGCCTGTGCAGCGCAGGGGAGTTTTCCCTGGTGCTGTTACAAAAAGCAGGCCCGTCCGGCCTTTGGGATGCGGGTCTGCAACAGACTTTTATTGCCAGTGCGGCGCTCAGCATGGGACTTTTACCGGCCCTGATGCGGGCAGGCGAGCCGCTCGGCGCACGCCTGGAAAAGCTTGGCTGGGGCCGCAAAAAGGCCTCCCTACCGGACTCCGCCCCCATGCGCCAGAAAATGAGCGTCATGCATGACCACGCCATCATTTGCGGCTTCGGTCCGGTCGGCCAGCAACTCAACAAATCCCTTCAGGATGAAGGCGTCTCAACCCTGGTCGTGGAGCTGAATGCAGATACGGTACGGCTATTAAAGCGCCAGGGCCAGGCGGTGCTTTTTGCCGATGCGGCCCATGCAGAGACCTGGGAACTCACCCGCCTGTCACAGGCAAGGATGGTCGCCTTTACTTTTCCAGATGCCACCTTGACCCTGGAGGCCCTCTCACTCATCCGCGAGCACCGAAAGGATATTCCGGTGCTCGCGAGGGCACGCTTTGCTTCAGACGTGGAGCGCTTGAAGCGGTTCGGTGCCACAGTGGTGATCAATGATGAGATCGAGGCGGCCCGTGCTGTGGTGGAGCAGGGGCGCATCCTCTGATCTCTCAACACGACTTAATAGTAATAGTAGCGGTTGTTGCGATAGCCGCGCTGGTTGTAATAGCGGCCATTGTGATAATAACGTCCACGCTCGTAGTTGCGCTGGTCCTGGGAGTTACCGATGGCGTTTCCAGCCAGAGCTCCCAGACCGGCACCGATGGCGGCGCCTTCCAGGCCACGCCCGCTTTGGTTGCCAATGATTCCGCCGACGGCGGCACCGCCCAGACCACCCACAACGGTGCCTGTTTGGGCGTTTGGTCCGGTGGCACAGGAAGCCAGCGAAGCGACGGCAATGAGAGAAATGAAGAAACGTTTCATGATGTGACGATGGTTTTTGGGTTTCGGCATGGCGTCATGCCACACAGTAAGTTGTTGAGGGCACGGACCGTGCCAGAGCACTTTTCCCTGGGCAGCCCCGGCACGAGCGCTGCGATTCCATGCATTTTTCCCGACCCATCCGCCACAGCATCGTGCCCCTTGCACGAAAACTGGCCCTTCTTTTGAATACTCTGCCGTCCTGGGAGTCTCCATAGGAACAGCTCTTTGCTGCTTATGAAATCCATCATCCATATCGCTGCCCTTCTCACGCTCAGTCTCGGCCTGTCATCCTGCCTGTTTACTGAGCCCGTTTTCACAGGAGGGTTCGTTCAATCCGACCTTTCCGCAGCCGGAGTGTGGATGACTGAGGATGAAACCGGCGACGCCCGGGGACGTGAATTCGCTGTTCTGGCACCCGTTGGCCAGGATGCGTTCACTTTGAACTATCCGGTCGGCTCAAAGGGCAGTTCGTACTTTGAAGTCCGTCCATTAAAAGTGGGGGACAAAGACATCTGGCAGGTGCGCCTTTCCGCCACCTTTGAAGATGGGGTGCCCAAGAGCGACACCCCTGTTTACACCCTCCTGCTGGTAGAAAAAGAAGGCGATGGCAAACTTAGCATCCGCCCTCTGAAAAGCGAGGGCGACCATACCGCCAGCGCTGCTGCAACCCAGAAAGCCCTGAGCGAGAAATCCCCTGACTGGGACAAGCTCTTTGGCGAAGCGAAAACTTTTATCCGGCTGAAAGACAGGTAACCGTCCTGGCACGCAAGAAGCAGCAAAAGAAATCCGTAATTCTTCTGCTGCATGTACCGAAAACTTATTGTCTTCCGCTTGTTGATGGCCGTCCTGGCAGGGCTGCCCTTCGCATTACTGTCGGCAGATTCACTGAGCCCTGCCGATTTGGACTTCTTCGAAAAGAAGGTGCGGCCCATCCTGGTCGAGCGCTGTTATGAATGCCACTCTGCCGAAGGCGGCAAGACCAAAGGCAACCTTGCCGTGGATTCCAAAAACGCCCTCTTGCAAGGCGGGGACAATGGCCCGGCCCTGGTCGCCGGGAATGCTGACAAAAGCCTCATCATTGAGGCCATCCGTTATAAAAACCGGGACATGCAGATGCCGCCCAAAAGCGCCCTGCCAGCTGCCGAGTTGAAGATTTTGGAGACCTGGGTAGAGCGGGGTGCTCCAGACCCCCGGACTCAGGTCACCGCACATGGCCCCCAGAAAATTGATCTCGAAAAAGGCCGGCAGCACTGGGCTTTCCGGCCTGTGGCCAAGGTAAGTCCTCCCGACAACGGCCATCCCATTGACGCCTTCATTCAGGCGAAGCTGAGCGAGAACAAGCTGACCCTGTCGCCACCCGCAGATCCGGTCACGCTCATCCGGCGCATGTCGTTTGACCTCACCGGACTGCCGCCCTCACCGGAAGAAGCCGCTGCTTTTGAAGCCGAGTATTCCCGCCAGCCGCAGACCGCTGTCCGCACGCTCATTGACCGCTTGCTCGCCTCGCCTCATTACGGGGAAAAATGGGGCCGCCACTGGCTGGATGTCGCCCGGTATGCGGATTCCAACGGCCTGGATGAAAACATCGCCCTGGGCACGGCGTGGCGTTATCGCGACTATGTGGTACGCAGTTTCAATGCGGACAAGCCCTTCGACCAGTTCCTGACCGAGCAGATCGCCGGCGACCTGCTGCCCGCCAAAAACCTGGCCGAGCGCCACGAGCACGCCACCGCCACTGCTTTCCTCAACCTCGGTGCCAAAGTCCTGGCGGAGGCTGACAAGGAAAAGCTGACCATGGATGTGGTGGATGAGCAGATCGAGACCACCGGACGTGCCTTTCTGGGCATGACCCTGGGCTGTGTGCGCTGCCATGATCACAAGTTTGATCCCATCAGCCACGAGGATTATTACGCCCTGGCAGCGATCTTCAAAAGCACCCGCTCGTTCTCCGATGAAAGAACCGGGGCCATCTCCTACTGGCATGAAACGCCAGTCGGCGGGCTGGATGATTTCGCCATCGTGAAATCGGCGGAACTCGCGCTGACCGCCAAGAAAAAAGAACTCGCCACGGCCAAAGCAGCGGCCAAAAAAATGCCCGCTGACGAGGCCAAGAAGATGGTGGAGGCACTGATGACCGAAGCTGAAAACGTGGAAAAAAATCTGCCCGACCTGCCCACGGTCATTGGGGTCATGGATGCGACAGAAATTCAATCTTCTGTACCCATCCACATTCGCGGCAGCCACCTCACCCTGGGCAAGCCCGTGGAGCGCGGCTTTCCCAAGGTTATGCAGGCATCTTTGAAAACGGCACCGGCCTTCCCCAAAGAAAAAAGCGGCCGTCTTGAACTCGCCCGCTGGCTGGCCAGCCCCGAGCATCCGCTGACAGCACGCGTCATCGCCAACCGAGTGTGGACCTGGCATTTCAGCCAGGGCATCGCCCGCACTCCGGATAATTTCGGCCTGCTTGGGGATGCTCCAACCCATCCAGAACTGCTGGACTGGCTGGCCACCTGGCTTCCTGAAAACGGCTGGAGCCTGAAGGACCTGCACCGCCTCATCCTCACCAGCGCCACCTATCAGCAGGCCAGTGCGCCCAGCCTGGAGCAGGACCCGGAAAACCGCCTCTGGCATCACTTCCCGGTACGCCGTCTGCAGGCCGAGGAGATCCGGGATGCGCTGCTCAGCGTGGCGGGAAAACTGGATCTCAGCATGGGCGGCAAGACGGTGCCGCTGCGGAACCGCCAGTTTGTCTTCAATCACACTTCCAAAGACGCCACCAAATATGACAGCACGCGCCGTGCTCTCTACCTGCCGGTCATTCGCAACAATCTGTATGATCTCTTCCAGCAGTTTGATTATCCAGACCCCACCGTCTCCACCGGCCTGCGCAACAGCACGGTCGTATCCCCGCAAGCCCTGCTGCTCATGAACAGCCCGGTGGCTGAAGAAAGCGCCCGTGGTTTCGCTCACCGCATCATGCAGCAGGGCGATGATTTTGAAACCCGCATCGCGGCCGCCATCCGGCTGGCCTATGCCCGCGAAGCGAAAGCTTCAGACCGGGATCAGGCGCAGGACTTTCTGGTCGCCGCAGACGGCATCCTGGCTTCCACGATCAATGACCACCAGCAGCGTGAGCAGCGCACCTGGGAGCTGCTCTGCCAGTCCCTGATGATGGCCAACGAGTTCATTTATCTGAGGTAAAATGGCAGGGCATCCGGAACGCTGTCATCAAGATGTCTCCGGCACATCAGGCCTCTTACCAGGTCTGGAAGAGACTATGGATTGCCAGTCATCCCATCTTCCGCTGAAAGACCCCTGCCCCAACGCCTGTTTTTCCGTTGCCCCTTGCGGGGGGCACACGTAACCCTCCCGTCTTCCAATCATCCCTGCATGTCTTCCATTCCCCATCTCCCCGCTCTTCGCAAAGGCCGCCCTTATGAGTCCCTGGACAAAGTCCCCGTCAAAGACCACAAAACGGGCGAAGTGTGTGCCGAAGTCAGCCAGGTGAATGCAGGCATCGTGCGCAAGGACCTGGGCAAAATTGGCGAGGCCCGCAAAGCCCTCAAAAAATTCACCGTTGCCCAGCTTGTCGAAATCACCGCCAAGGCTGGCGACCTTTTCCTCAACGGCACCCTGCCCCTGGGCGACAAAGGCCACACGCAAAGCCCCCAGGAGTACATCGCCACCCTGTCCCGCACCAGCGGCCTGCCGCACGTGATGGTGAAGCGCAACATGGCCAAGCTGCACTATGCGCTGACGCACATGGACATGATCCTCAACGGTCTCTCCCGTGGCCTGGACATGAGTGTCATTGACAAGGGCTTCGGCACCCAGGCGGGCTGCCCGGTGGCTTATTTCCCAACCACCAACTCGCTCGGCCTGGTCATGCCCAGCAACTCCCCGGCGGTGAATTCCCTATGGCTTCCCGCGATCGCGCTGAAGATCCCTGTGGTCATCAAACCGGGCCGCGAAGAGCCGTGGACGCCGTTTCGTCTCATCCAGGCTTTTATCGCCGCCGGTGCGCCGCCGGAGGCCTTTGGGTTCTATCCCACTGACCATGAAGGTAGCGGTGAAGTGGTCAAGCTCAGCGGTCGCAACCTGGTCTTTGGCGATGTCGCCATGGCCAAGATGTATGAAGGCAACCCATCCGTCCAGGTCCACGGTCCAGGCTGGAGCAAGATCATCATTGGCGAGGACAAGATCGAAAACTGGAAGGACTACCTGGACGTCATCGTCAGCTCCATCAGCGACAATGGCGGCCGCTCCTGCATCAATGCCTCCGCCGTCATCGTGCCGAAATATGCGGCCGAAATCGCGGATGCCATCGCCCAGCGCCTGGGTCCGGTGGAACCGCTGCCTGCGGATGACGAAAACGCCCGCCTCTCCGGCTTCGCCAACACCAAGATGGCCGACTATATTGACGGCGTGATTGACTCCGACCTGGCCGACAAGCCAGGGGCCGAAGACGTGACGGCCAAGTATCGCAACGGCCCCCGCAAGGTAGAATTCCAGGGCGGCACCTTCCTGCGCCCGACGATCATCCATTGCAACTCCTGGGACCACCCGCTGGCCAACCGCGAATTCCTCTGCCCCTATGCCAGCGTCGTCGAGGTGAAGCAGTCCGAAGTGTTGAGCAAAATTGGTTATTCCCTGATTGTCACCGCCATCACCGAAGACCCGGCCTTTACCGAGGAGCTGCTGGAATGCCCCACCATTGACCGCCTCAACCTGGGGCCGCTCAGCACCATGAGCATCAGCTGGGACCAGCCGCATGAAGGCAACATGTTTGAGTTCCTCTACAAGCGCCGCTCCATTGACCGCGCCTGATGTGGCATGGGGACTGCCCCCCTGCTTCCACTCCTTTTCATTACGGGTTTGTTCCCTGCACCTTTCTCATGCCTTTACCCTCCTTCGACCACCAGCCCCGCACCCGCCTCATTTTTGGAAACGGAACCCTTTCCCAGTTGGGAGAGCTGACCCGGGATCTGGGCGGAAAACGGGCGCTGATCGTCAGTGATCCAGGCATTGTGAAGGCGGGATATGTGACCCGCGCCGCCTCCTATCTCCTCGCGGCCGGCGTGGAGGCACGGGTCTATGGGGATGTGCGTGAAAATCCCAGCACCGAGGACGTGGACAGGTGTGTTGAAATCGCCCGGGAATTCAAAACGGATTTCATCATCGGGCTGGGCGGTGGCAGCAGCATGGACACCGCCAAGGGCTGCAACTTCATCCTCACCAACGGGGGCCGCATGCAGGACTACTGGGGCACAGGCAAGGCCACCCGGCCGATGCTGCCTCTGATTGCCATTCCCACCACCGCCGGTACAGGAAGCGAATGCCAGAGCTACGCGCTTATTTCCGATGCTGAAACGCATGTCAAAATGGCCTGTGGCGACGTGAAAGCCGCCGCCAAGGTGGCCATTCTGGATCCGGAACTCACGGTTTCCCAGCCTGAGCGGGTCACGGTCTGCACAGGGATGGATGCCCTGTCCCATGCCCTGGAGACGGCCGTCACCAACAAGGGCAACTCGTGGTCCACCCTGTTTTCCCGCGAAGCCTTCCGCCTCTGTCACGAAGGCTTCACCCGCATCCTGGGGAATCCCCAGGACCTGGAAGCCCGCGGGCAGATGCTGCTTGGTGCCGCCTATGCCGGCATTGCCATCGAAAACTCCATGCTTGGAGCCGCCCACTCCTGCGCCAATCCGTTGACGGCCAAGTTCAATGTCGTTCATGGCGAAGCCGTGGGCGTAATGCTGCCGCACGTCATCCGGTTCAATTCCCAGCTCCCTGAGATAGCCGCCGTTTACACCAGTTATTTTGAGGGTGACCTCGCTGCCCGCGTGACCGAACTGCTCGCCATGGCCAAAATGCCGGTCCAAATATCGCACTATGGTGTGACTGGAGCCGATCTAGGCCAGCTCTCCGAGATGGCACTCAAACAGTGGACCGCCCAGTTCAATCCGCGCCCGCTCACTTTGGAAGACTTTATTGCGCTTTATCAGGCCGCCCTTTGAACTTCAGACAGTGTTCTCCAAGCCTTTTGATTCCGAGTTGCTTGTCCTGGCGGTCATGGCTAGAATCAGCTTTCAATTGTAATTATTCCATTCTGTTTATCTCATGAGTTTCACGCGCCTTCTCCTTGCCGCCAGTGCTGTTTTGATCCTTGCCTCGTGCGCAGGCACAGGAAGTGTGGACGCCAGCTACCCGACCGTCAGCGAGCTTGACCGCCTGGATGCCCAATGGGGCCTGTCACCGCGCACCTCCCGGGGGGCGCCCAAGCGCTCTTACCAATATTCGGCCCCCGCTCCCACATACGGCTCACCACCGGCTGCGACAGCTCCGGCTCCCGTTCCAGCCCGTGAGACGATCAACATGCCACCGCCTGCCACCCCGGCTCCTCAGTTGGATCCCGCTGCCGTGAACAGTCTGCGCTAGTCCCGGATTCCTCCCCCCTGCACGTATATTCCGCCGTGAAGACATCTGTCCTTTTTCTGCTCTCGCTTTTCACTGTTTTTTCAATCCAGGGCACACCGGCCCAGGAGCTCTCTCCGACGGTTCCTGCTCCAGGACTGCCCGTGGAGCCAATCCTGCCGGTGGACAAAATGGCCGAACAGGCCCAGCGCGAACTCTTTGAAGCCGCAGAGCGAGGCAACGTTACCGGTTCCCCTGGAGCCGTCCCAGTAACAGGTGGACCCGTCGTCACGACCACGGGCAAAAAAACCACCTTTGCCACCCCGAAAATGGAAGACCCTGCGGGCTGGCCGGCAGATTCCCAACGCAAACTGGCTGTGATGGAGGTGAGCTTCGGCGGCGCTGTTGAAACCGTCATGTTTGAGCTCTTTGCCAACGATGCCCCCATCACCGTCTCGAACTTCCTGGACAACTGTGAAACCGGTTCCTACAACGGCCTCGCCTTTCACCGTGCCATCGAAAATTTCATCGTCCAAACGGGCGACCCCCTGACCTCCGACGAAGGCGCACGCGAACGCTGGGGCACAGGCGGCGAATCCAAAACCGTGCCCGCTGAAATTAAACGGGCGCACCGCAAAGGCTCTGTCGCCATGGGCCGCCGCAACGATAATGTGAATCCAGGACGCAAGTCCAACGGTTACCAGTTTTATTTTTCCCTGGGCAATTACAGCTCCATGGACGGCAAGTACACCGTTTTTGGCCAGGTTGTGTCAGGCATTGAAACCCTGGAAAAAATTTCCAAAATGCCCGTGGACAGCAACGACTGCCCCATTGCCCGAATCGAGGTCAAATCCCTCAAAGTCATTGACCACAAGGGTCCGCTCACCGTCACCCAGCAGGCCACGGGTGACTCCCGCAAATATTCCAAACCCGCAGCCGCCAAGGGTTTCATGGAGCGTCTTCTTGAGCGCGTCTGGTAAGCCCTCTGCCACTGCCCGCTGACAGGCAGCGGCCCCTCGCATGAATCATCCTGAACTGGCACGCCGCGTCATCCGCCTTGAGATTGAGGAGCTTGAGCGCCTGCACCAGCGGATCGGCACGGCCTTTTCCGAAGCGATCCAGATGCTTCAAGACTGCCTGGCCGCACGCGGCAAGCTTATTGTTTGCGGGGTTGGGAAAAGCGGCAACATCGGACGCAAGCTGGCGGCCACGCTTAACAGCACAGGGGCCACCACCGTCTGTCTGGACGTCGGAGATGCTCTCCATGGCGACCTCGGGGTCATTGATCCCGGAGACCTCGCCATTCTCCTGAGCTACAGCGGAGAGACGGCTGAACTGCTGGGCCTGCTGCCGCACATCAAGCGCCTCAATCTTTCTACCATCGCCATCACCGGTGTTTGTTCCTCCACACTGGCGCGTCATGCGGACTGCGTTTTGGATGTCGCCGTGACCAAGGAAGCCTGCCCGCTGAATCTGGCCCCGACGGCCAGCACCACCACCATGCTGGTCCTGTGTGATGCGCTGGCCATGGTGCTGCTGGAAGCCCGTGGATTCCAGTCCTCAGACTTCGCCCGGCTGCATCCCGGTGGCTCCCTGGGGCGCGCGCTGCTGACACGGGTGTCTGATGTCATGCGGCAGGGTGCACAGGTGGCGCTCATCACTCCGGATACATCTGTCCAGGAGGCCCTGCAGGCCATGACACGCGCCCGCAGCGGCGCCGCCATTGTACAGGAGCCGGATGGCACCCTCGCCGGCGTCTTCACCCATGGCGATTTTGTCCGTGCCTTCCAAAAGGACCATGCCATCGCCGTGCATCCTGTTTCCCAATACATGACCCCGCGCCCGGTCAGCATCCAGGCGGACAAGCTGGCTGCCGAAGTGCTGGCCACCCTGCAGACCAATCGCGTGGACGACATCGTCGTCGTGGATGCAGAGGGCCGTCCCGTCGGCCTCGTAGATACCCAGGACCTCACCCGGCTGCGCCTCGTCTAACTAATTATTCAATAAATATGACCGACACTGAAGACCCTCCACTCGAACGCGATCTTGGCACCCAGCCGCTGGATTCCATCATGACCGGTGCCGGGCTGGACAATCATGACCTCGTCAGCGCCAGCACGGAGCCCATGACCCACAAGGCGGTGCAGCGGGCCCGCAAAGGCCGCCGCCTGACCGTGCATATGCAGCGCCGCATGGTCGCCGCCCTGAACAAGGCACTGGCGCTCAAAGAGACACCTCCGGAAAGAGAATGGCGCATGAAGGATCTATTTACGTATTAGCTCAGGAATGGCCCCTTGCCTTTTAAGGCTTGACCTGCTTCCTGCAGTTTAGATCCTCTTCACCGTGCTGCCCATTCTCCCAGTCGTCTCCTACCTGGCTCTCCTGCTTTTGCTGGCGGTCATCTCCGCCACGGAGACGGCCATCCATATGGCAAGGGATCTTGACAGCCAGCTTGGTTCTGCCAGAGCGGGCGTGGCACGGAAGCTGCGCAGGATCACGGAGAACCCATTCGTCCAGTTGCACCGCACCCTCTTGCTTTCCGCCACGCTGAACCTCGCCCTTGCCGCGCTCGGTTTGCACCTCGTATCCGGCCCCATGCGCAGCCTTGGCTGGAACCCGTGGCTTGCCGCGTCCATCCTCTTCATCGGCACCGTCCTCATCGGTGACATGATCCCCAAGTTTCTCGCTGCGCGATCCCCGTCCGCCGTCCTGATCGGCAGCCTCCGCCTGCTCAACCCCTTCCGCAGCATCCTGGACCCCATCGCCACATTTGCGGATCGCAGCACGGATGTTCTCATCCGCAAGCTCATCCCGCGAAAGCTCAAAACCCGCCTGCCCATCACCCGCGACGAGTTTGAAACGCTGGTTGAGATGCGGGAGGAACAGGGCCTGCTGGACGCTGCCGAGGCTGCGATGATCCGCGAGGCGCTGGAGATCGAAGGCCTCACTGTGCGCGACTGCATGGTTCCCAGGGTGGACCTCACACTCATGAGCGCCTTTGACAAGCCGGAAAAGAACACGGCCACCCTGGAGCAGTCGGCGGAGCGTTTTGTCGTCGTTTACGGGGAAACTCCTGATGTGGTGGAGGGTCTCATTGACACCCTGGCCTGGCGTCTGGCCGGCCGCCCCGCCTGGGCCAATCTGCTCCGTCCTGCCACCTTTGTGCCGGAGACCATGCCGGTGCTGGATGCCCTGGATACCCACCTGCAAAACACCACCCAGCCGGTGCTCATTGTGGATGAATACGGCGGGCTCGAAGGCATGGTCAGCCAGGATGAAATAGCCGACTGGCTGCTATACGAAGCCGCCCCCTGGCAGGGTGAAGGCGCGGAAATTCGCGATCTGGGCAACGGACGGTACCTCCTTGAAGGCGGCACCCGCATTGATGACGTCGCCGAAGCATTGAGCCTCTCTTTCCCGGACACGGACGGGCTGGACACCATTGGCGGCCTTGTCTTCAACCTGCTGGGCCACCTGCCCAAACCCGGTGAGCGTGTCCACCTGGATGCCGCCGACCTCAAGGTACGCCGGGTGGTCCGCGCGCGTGTGCAGCAGGTGGAGTTGCGCCTGAAAAAACCGCTGAATGAGGACCCTGACCGCTCATGACCTGGGTCCTCCTGCTCATCATTACCCTGACGCTCAGCTTCGCTCTGTCCGGGCTGGAAAGCGCCGTCATCGCCGTCAGCCGCGTGCGCGTGCGCCACGCCGCCGGTTCCGGAGACCGGCGCGCCATCCGCCTGCTTCCTCTCATCGAAGACCGTGATGCACTGCTCGGTGCCATCACCGTCACCAATCACATCACCAACCTTGCAGCGTTTCTCATCATCGCCTGGAAGCTCGTCCGCATCTCCGGCCCCTGGGATTACTTCATCGCCTTCATCATTGCCCTGCCCATTTTCCTCATCGGCCTGGAGGTCCTCCCCAAAAAACTCTTCCGCCGCTACCCTTTCCGCAGTCTGCGCACGCTGACTCCGCTGGTTCTATGCGTAGGCCAGGTCCGCCCCCTGTTCCGTGCCCTCGCAGATCCCAGGGCAGAAGCCGCCAGCATTCCGGACCAGTCCCACGGCCGTGATGACCTTCACCATCAGGCTGAAGTGCTGTCAAAGCAGGGCCAGCTCAGTCCGGGCGCGGCCAGCCTCATCCAGCGCAGCCTGCATTACCGCAGACTGCGCACCTCCGCCGTCATGCGCCCACTCACCCGCAGCATCGCCCTGTCCGGGGAGCTGCATCTGGAAACGGCCCTCATCATGGCCCGTGAGCATGCAGTCACCACCCTTCCGGTGCTTGGGGAACAGGGCCAGTTCGTCGGTGTACTGGACCTGGCCACCCTGCCCGCCCATTCCCCGCCTGACCGCCTCGTCCGCCATCACATGCGGACTCTGGATGCCGTCCATGCCAATGACAGCGCCCTGCTCACCCTGCAACGGATGCGCAAGCGTGCCCGCACCCTTGTTCTTGTTCTGGATGAGAAAAACGAACCCGTCGGCCTGGCGAGTGAAGAAGACCTGCTGGCTCATCTCATGGGCACCCGGAACTGACCAAGGCGGCTCCCAATTCACACTTCCGCCTGTCTCCGGACATTTGAGCACGATTCGCGCGATCTCGCACGTTCTATGCTTGTGATCACTGTCATGCGCTGCCGGTTTCTCCTTTTCATCGCCACCAGTTTGATGGCGCTGCATTCATCCCCCGGCCAGCAACTGGATGTCGAACGCCTGTTTGAGGACCGCAACCTAGCCCCCGTCGGGCAACTCCTGGCCACTGGCGATTACGAACTCTGCGGCCGCATTTGCGAAGCGGCCATCGCCCGCGGCATGAAGGCCCCGGAGTGGCGCCTCATGCGTGTCCGTGCCCTCATGCTCCAAGGGCAGGAAGCTGCGGCCAGGGATGAAGTGCAGCTCGCCATCGCCACCTACCCTGCCCACCTGGAGCTGCTTATGTTGCAGCATGAAAACGCCCTGCTCCTCGGCCGGCAGGACATCGCGGACCAAGCGCTCGCCGCCGTCAATGCAGCCGCTAAAACCAAACCGGCTCAGGATCGTTCCGCCCAGGAATGGGTTTCCCTCGGCCAGGCAGCGCTGGCCCTGGGGGCAGATGCCAAAAAAGTCATCGCGCAGTATTTCACTGTCGCTCAAAAGAAGGATCCCAAGCTGGAGTCCGCCTACCTGGCAGAAGGTCATCTCGCCCTTGAAAAGGATGATCCCGCCCGCGCTGCCGATGTCTTCCGTGCAGGATTAAAAGCCCATGGAGAGACGGCGGCGCTCCGCACCGGTCTGGCCAAAGCCTTTGCCAATGGCGACACGGAGAAGATGATGGAAAACATTGCCCGTGCCCTGGAGGTCAATCCCAACCAGGCCGGGGCCCGGCTCATGCGGGCAGAGATGCTCATTGGCTCAGAAAAATTTCTCGAAGCCGAAGCAGAGATTCAGAAGGTTCTCGACATCCGTGAGAACTGCCCCGAGGCGTGGGCGCTGCGCGCCGCCGTCGCCCAGCTCAGTGCTGCCGGACCGGAAAAGATCACCACGGCCCGTGCCAGAGGGCTCGCCCGCTGGGAAAAGAATCCCGCTGTGGATCACATCCTGGGCCGGGTCATTTCCCGTGCCTACCGTTTCGCGGAAGGGGCCGCCCACCAGCGTCAGGCCCTTGAATTCCAGGCCGACTACCTGCCTGCCAAGGTTCAGCTCTGCCACGATCTTCTCCGCCTTGGTGATGAAGAAGAAGCCTGGAAGCTGGCCGCCGACATCCGCCAGCAGGATGGTTACAACATCCAGGCGCACAACATCGGCCAGCTTGAAAAAGAGATGCGTGGTTACACCACCAAGTCCTATCCCGATTTCATCCTTAAAATGCCCAAGCGGGACTGGCCCATCTATGGCGAAAGCGCCCTGGCCCTGCTCCGGGAGGCCAAAGCCGCCCTCTGCCCCAAATACGGACTCGAGCTGAACCGCCCGGTCATGGTGGAGTTTTTCGGCGCGCAGCAGGACTTCGCCATCCGCACCTTTGGCAGCCTGGGCGGCCAAGGGCTGCTGGGGGTCTGCTTCGGCACCGTCATCACCATGAACAGCCCGGGCAGCCTGGCCCATGGCCGCAACAACTGGGAATCCACGCTCTGGCATGAGTTCTGCCATGTGGTGACCCTGACACTCACCCGCAACAAGATGCCACGCTGGCTCAGCGAAGGCATCAGCGTCCATGAAGAAAGCCTCAGAAATCCGGCCTGGGGCATGAAGATGAACGCCACCTTCCGCAAGATGATCCTGGAGGACAAGGCAGCCACCCAGGTCAGCCAGCTCAGCAGCGCCTTTCTCCAGGCCCCGGATGAGGACCACCTCATGTTCGCCTATTATCAGTCCAGCCAGGTGGTCGCCTATCTTTCGGAGCGCTTCGGTCCTGAATGCATCCAGGGCATCCTGGCAGACCTGGCCTCAGGCAAACGCATCAATGACGCCATCGCCGCCAATACGGAAAACATGGACCAGCTTGAGCAGGACTTTCACCGGCACCTGAAAGATCTGGCTTTGCAGCAGTTCGGCGCCCTGGCGGACTGGGACAAGCCCTCCCCGGAAGAGCTCAATCCGCTCGACCCCGAATCCCTGGCCAGCTACCGGAAGGAAAATCCCAAAAACCTCTGGGCCATCCGCCGGTATGCCGAAACCATGCTCAGCCAGGAGAACTGGGAGGAAGTCCTGAAAACGGCAGAGCTTCTCATTCAGCTCGTACCAGAAGACATCGGCGGCCAAAGTGGTTACCAGCTCAAAGCCGATGCCTTGGGCAAGCTCAACCGCATCGAAGAAGAAATCGAAACCCTCCGCCACATCGCCGCCCACGAGCCCGGAGCCATGGCTGTCTTCCTCCGGCTGATTGAAGTGGACACTGGCCGCCAGGACTGGCCATCCCTGCAGGTCAACGCCCGCCGGGCCATTGCTTTGAACCCTTTCCTGCGCACTCCCCAGCAGGCGCTTGCCACTGCCGCCGAAGCCCAAAGCCAGTCATCTGAGGCCATCGAAGCGAACCGGCGTCTGCTCCTTCTGGACCCGGCCACCGCTGCCGGCACCCATTACAGACTGGCCCGGCTGCTAAGGGAAACGGATGCATCCGCAGCCAAAAGACATCTGCTGGACAGCCTGGCTCTGGCGCCGCGCTACCGGCAGGCGCATGCCCTGCTGCATGCCTGGGAATAAGCCTCCCTCATTGCATTGCACTGCGCACGCAGGCTGGTCATGCAGTCACCTGCTTCTTTGACATTCGCCGCACCCTGCCTTCAGTATGCTGCCGTTCATTCCTGGGCATGTCCGCCCATGATCCGCCCGCAAGACTCTCCCGCCGCCACCCTCTCCATGGACGCCCAGGACCTGCCCCACATCGTCATCCGCGCCTGCATGACCGTGCATGCCACGCTCGGGACCGGGCTGACACGCGATGCCTATGAGGAGTGCCTGGCTGTGGAACTGCGGTCTTTGGAAATCCCCTTTGTGCGCGGCCAGCCGCTTCAGTTTCAATATCGCGGGCATCCGGTCACCGCCGCCGCCTCACTGGATTTTGTGATCGAAAACACGTTGCTCTTAAAAGTCCTTGCCTGTGATGCAGTCAGCGATCTTGACCGTCGTAACATGGAAACCTGGCTGAAACTCAGCGGGTTAAAAACAGGCATCATTGTGAATTTTCAGGTGCCAGTCCTCAGGAAAGGCATTCATCGTATTTCGCTAAAGCGGCGGGAAGAAAACGAGTGATTTGCCGAACCCTGCTCCCCTTTGTTCTTGGATTTGAAAGGGAGGACTGGTAGGTAAGGGTGAAGTTTACGGCTGAAAAATTTAAGAGGCATCTTCTGCCTACTTCGTGCGTATTTAAAAAAAAGAATTGCACCTAGCCGAAGACGGGCTTTCCTAAGGCTCGAATCTCATTCTTGAAAGCGCTGATATTTCTTACTTAAAACGTGAACCATCTGACCCAGCAAACTTATATTCTCCGCGATCATCATGATCGCGGAGAGCATGGGAGTCAGGGAAGGGGTGGCGCTAAAAGAACCGCATCTGATGACAGTCACCTGCTGTGCAGAATAGGGAGGCAGCCACCCTATGACGGAAGGGCTTATCAGGAGGATTCTTCAGAGGCTGAACCCCTGGCCAAGGCCTGGATTGATGGCATCGAAAAACGGGTGGCCTACATCTACGACTTCCCCAGCCAAAGGATCACCGCCAATGGTGACGCTCTCGCCAGCATCTATGGTTATACGCCTGGAGAAATTGACAACCTTCCGGAGGGCTGGGACAGCCTCGTCCATACCGATGATCTTCCTCGCGTGCGGGCCGGACGTGAATCTTTGTTCACCGGCCAGTCTGAATCCGTCTCGGTACAAATGCGCGTCGCCTGCAAAGACGGGCGCTGGGAGTGGATCCAGCATGACTGGCGTGCACTGGACCGGGATGCCAAAGGAGTGATGACCCGCAGTGTGGGCCTGGTGCAAGTCATCACCCCCCTTGCCCTTTCGACACAAGCTCTGCGCAATGAAGCCTCCCTCAATGCCCTGTGCCGGACCTTGGTGGAGGAATGGGTGGACGGCATTTTCCTGGTGGATGGCTCCTGGCGCATTCTCTTCGCCAATCAAGGCGCCCTTAACGCCCTGGGTTATACGCAGGCAGAGCTGCATGGCCGTTCCATTCAGTATGTGCTCCTGATGGATTCCGCACGGAAAAAGGAGCCCCTGCTGTCCAAGTCCTGCCAAAAGGTGACACTGCGCGGATCCCATATCCATAAGGATGGAAGCAAACAGAAGGTCGAAATTGTGCTCCGCCGTCTGCCTGGAGAGCGCATCCTCGTCACCATCCGGGACATCCGCGAGCAGCTTGCCGCTGAAGAATACACCCGCCGGCAGGCGGCCTACTACCGTGGACTTTTTGAGAACAACCCTTCTGGAGTCGCCGTTTTCGATACCACTCTCCAGATCACCAAAGTGAATTCCGCCCTGCGGCGCATGCTGGGTTATACCGACAGGCAGCTCACCCAGATGCGCATCCCCGATCTCCTAGAGGGCCAGAACCGCCCCGTGGACGATTTTTGGAAGCAGGCCGCCAGTAGCGGCTTCAAGCCTCAAAAGGACCTCGAAATCACTCTGAAAAGCAGGGAAGGCAAAAGCCTGTATGTCCATGCGGCCGTCACCTTTTTACCGGACAATGCCCAGGAAAGCGGCCAGGGCATCATCCTCTTCACTGACATCAGTGCCCGGCGGCAGGCAGAACAGGAGTTAAAAAGGCAGTCCCAGCTTAACGACACTCTCGTGCGTGAATCCGCCGCCATGATCGGCTTGGTGGATCTGGAAGGGCGCATTTTAAAGGTCAACCCGGCGGTTGAAAAAATCTCCGGTTACACCTCCAAGGAACTGGTGGGCAAAACGGTCTGGGAAAGCGGCCTGGTGGATCCCGAAGAAATCCCGCGCGCCAGGGAGCGCCTGAAAAAGCTTCAGGATGGAGCGCCGCGCGTCACCGCCATCTCCAGAGGCCGCACCAAATCAGGAGATCTTCGCACCATCCAGGTCCACAACACCGCCACCCGCAATGCGGACGACCAGATCGAAGGTTACATCATTACTGCGATTGACATCACCGAGCAGCAGCGTCTCCAGCATCATCTCATGGAGGCCATTGAGCAGGAGCAGGCCCGCATCGGGCACGATCTCCATGACGGAGTCGGCCAGCTTCTCACCGGCATCGGTGCCCTCGTTGAAATGCTGCAGCTCCGCCTCAGTGAAAATGAGAAGACCGAAGCCGGCCGTATTCATGAGCTCGTCCAGCAGGCCATCCAGCAGGTGCGCCAGCTTTCCCGCAACATGTCCCCTGCTGCCATCCAGCACCGGGACCTCGCGGCTTCTCTTCACCTGCTGGCGGATACCGTCCGCACCAGTTTCCGCCGGGAATGTGAATTTATTGCCGATCTCTCCGTCAAAATTGACGATACCACGCAGAGCACCCATCTCTTCAGGCTGGCCCAGGAGGCGATCAACAATGCCATCCGGCATGGCAATCCAACCCAGATCCTCATCAGCCTGCGCCAGGAGGATGCCAGCCACGCCGTGCTGGAAATTTTTAATAACGGACGCCCCTTTGACTGCCGGCCAGGCTCTGAAGGCATCGGCCTCCGCGTCATGAACTACCGCGCGAGCCTCATTCATGCTGATTTTTCGGTGAACTGCCCCCCTGCTGGCGGGGTCAAAGTCACCTGCAAATTTCCCCTGCCATCCGGTGGGGGCACACCCCAAGCGACAACCAAAACCAAACAAAAGCAAATACCGTGAAACATAAACTCTACATCCTGGATGATCACCCTATCGTGATCGAAGGTCTGAAGAAAATTCTCGAAAATCAGGAAGATCTCCAGATTGTCGGCAGTTCCGAAGACGCCAACAACGCCCTCGCCCAAATCCCCAAACTGAAGCCGGATGTCATCATCCTGGACATCACGCTCAAGGATCGCAGCGGAGTGGATCTTGTCAAAAAACTCAAGCAGAGCCATCCGGAAATCCACGTTCTGGTTTACTCCATGCATGATGAAAACGTCTATGCCGAGCGCTGCCTCCGTGCCGGCGCCATGGGCTACATCATGAAGGGTGAAAGTGCTGTCCGTGTGCTCCAGGCCGTACGCCAGGTGCTAGGCGGCGGGTTCTTCTTCAGCGCCAACCTGCTTGGCAGCATCGTCTCCGGCGGCGGTCCCCGCTCCGGCTCCCGTGGCGAACCTGGGCGCATGCTCAGCGACCGCCAGCTTGAAGTTTTCGAAATGGTCGGCCGGGGCTTTGATTCCCACGAAATCGCCGAAAAACTTCAGCTCAGCGCCAAGACCGTGGACGCTCACAAAGCCAACATCCGTCAAAAGCTGGGCCTCGCCTCTGCCCGCGAACTGCTCATGGAAGCCGTCCGCTGGGTGGAGAAATAGGATTTTCCAG
The DNA here is from genome assembly GCF_039655865.1 of Prosthecobacter sp. SYSU 5D2. Lineage (NCBI taxonomy): Bacteria > Pseudomonadati > Verrucomicrobiota > Verrucomicrobiia > Verrucomicrobiales > Verrucomicrobiaceae > Prosthecobacter > Prosthecobacter sp. SYSU 5D2. The sequence continues at coordinate 47,912 of NZ_JBBYXL010000004.1, forward strand.
ACCTGACGATCAAAGTTCAAACCGCCCGGAGTATTGGGGTGCTCCAGGCGGTTTTTTCTTGCCGCCATGGCCTGCTCCGGGTTTTAACCACACCATGAAACCCATTTTACCGGCCTTGCTCCTCCTTGCCTGCACCCTGGTCTGGACTTCCCTTGCAGCCCCCGGCACACCTCTGCGCATCCTCATCATAGACGGGCAGAACAACCACAAGTGGGACATCACCACCCCGGTCCTCAAACACGCCCTCGAAAGCTGCGGTGCCTTCAGCGTTGAAGTTTCCACCACGCCCCCCAAAGGTTCCCCGGCAGAAGCTTGGGCCGGATGGAAGCCTGCCTTCGGCCAATACGCAGCCATCGTCAGCAACTACAATGGAGAGCCTTGGCCCGAGGCCGTCCGCAAGGACTTCGATGGTTATGTCAAAGGTGGCGGCGGCTTTGTCTCCGTGCATGCCGCCAACAATTCCTTTCCGGAATGGAAAGAGTATAACCAGATGATTGGAGTCGGCGGCTGGGGCGGACGGGATGAAAAATCAGGACCCTGGCTCTATGTGAAAGAAGGAAAACTGTATCGTGACACCAGCACCGGCAAAGGAGGCGCCCACGGGCCCCAGCATGAATTTGTGGTCGAAATCCAGGATGCCGCCCACCCCATCACCCGGGGGCTGCCCAAGCGCTGGCTGCATGCCCAGGACGAGCTTTACAGCCGCCTGCGGGGGCCCGCTGAGAACATCAAAATTCTGACCTCCGCCAAATCCGATCTCACCGCCGAACAGGAGCCCAATCTCATGGTCCTGGATTATGGACAGGGCCGTGTTTTCCACACCACCCTGGGCCATGCGGACTATTCCATGCTCTGCCGCGGCTTTTATGAAACCTTCCAGCGCGGAACTGAATGGGCGGCCACCGGGGATGTCAAACAAACGGCTGACATTCCATCAGACTTCCCTTCCGAAAATCAATTGAGCGTCGTGGAGCTGGAAGGGCATCCCAAACAGCCGCGCCCGGTGGCAAAAAAGCCCTGACCAGCATCCACCCAACCCAGGAGCTTAATGCTCATCAAGCTGGACGATGGAAGGCAGTCCAGGTTCCCAGACCACCACGCCCATGTGATATCCTGCATACTCGGGACTGTCTTTGGAATAGTACGCGGTGACAACCTGGCCGTTGGGCAGTTGGATGCTGCTGGGGTATCCACAGTCCCCATTAAAACTGTGGGCCAGCCGGACCGGGTCACTCCACATGAGCCCCCCGTCACCGCTGAATTTCGCACAGACTCCGAAGCGGCCTTGGACACGGACCCCATAGGTCAGCAGCAGGCGACCGTCTTTCAGACAGGTCAGATGCCCGTTGATTTCGTTTCTCTCCGTTGCACGCGTGACTTGTTTCCACGTCACACCGTCATCATCACTGCGGAAGATGTCCACAGCTTCAGCCCGGGCGGCGGCGATCCAGTTCTTCCCTTCCAAATGGAACAGTGTCGTTTCATTATGACGGGGACCGATGACTGAACCTGCCGTCCAGGTCAGCCCGTCATCCTCGCTGCGGAAGTGACAGGATCTGTAGCCTTGGGTCTTGGAGGACTGGGCAGCGTCTTTAAACTCGCCTTGATAACAGGAGACATGCAGCGCTCCATCCTCCCCTGCCCAGATGTCCCCAAACGGAATGTATTCCGTCCAGCCGGCCTGCGGTTTGGGGAAGGATTCAGATTGGCTCCAGGTGCGGCCACCGTTTTTGGAACGCATTACCCAGGTGCGCAGAATGGCGTCCCGGAACTTGTCCTGCTTGGGCCTGTTGGGTTGTTTCTCATTTGTCCATCCTGAGCAGAGCACAACAAGGTCTCCGTTGGCGGCCAGCCCCGCCGCGTGGTTCATGCGGATGGTGTCAGGTGCATGCCGGGTCACGGTGCTGCGCTTCTCCCACTTGACTCCGTTGGTGCTGGCCCAGCATTCGATGTCCCCTGCCATCGTTCCATGACCTGGCTGGTTGTGAATAATGGAAACGATGCTGCCATCCTTCATCAAAGTCAGATTGGGCCAGGCACAGACATCCTCGACCGCCGTCTGGAGCTGATACCGGCTGGGCCGTTTTTCCTTGCACACAGCCACCCGGTCTTGCGTGCGCTTCCATTCCATTCCGGGATCTTCCACACGGAACTGAACCAGCTGGCCGGCCTCCATTTCCGTAACGTAAACCGTGCATCCGTCAGGCCCCCCAAAGCAGAGATTGGAAGGTTTTTTACCTGGCAGGGTGATCTCCTGCAGTTCTTCACCGGCGGGGGAAAGCTTCACGACGGTGCCTTTGCCATGTCGCGTGATGTATAGGTTGCCCTTGATGTCCACCCTCATCCCGTCAAAGCCGTGGTCCGCGTATTCTTTGAGCAGACGCTTGCCGGCCAGGCTGCCATCAGGCTGGATGCTGAAAGCCCAGATCTTCCGCTGCACGCTTTCATTGACATAGAGGGTCTTGCCGTCAGGGCTGACGTCTATGCCGTTGGTCGTGCCCATGTTTTCGGCCACCAGGGCCGTTTTGCCCTGTCGCTCAATGCGCCAGATCTGACCCGTACCGGCCTTCCAGTCCGGGTCGCTGGCATAAAAATGGCCGTCGCTGGTCACCGCCAGATCATTGGGCTGGTTCATCCGCAGCTCATGGGCAAAGACCTGGATTTTTTTGGACTTCGGGTCAATTCGCAAGATGTTGTGCCCTGTGTAGTCCGCCACGTAAAGATAGCCGTCACTGCCAAAACGGATGCCGTTGGCCGTGCTGCCTGCGGGGAGATGAACAAACAAAGCCGCCTTGCCATCAGGTGTCGTTTTGCCAATCGTGTTCTCGCCACCAAACTTCACACAGAAGATGTTCCCATGCTCATCGCAGGCCGGTCCTTCGATGCCATCTGTGAACAGACCCTTTTCCGTCAATTCCGTGGCCTGGTACAGAGTCATGTCAGCCGAAAACAATGTCCCTGTCAGGAAAAGGAAAGAACAAGCGAGAAGTTTATTCATGTGTCGCTACATAAACGACGGTATTCGCCCCCTTTTCACGTACAGAATGATTGTCATTTGGTAACGTTACTCTCATGATCGTCACGTCTAACCTGCCTGCCGACCCACTATGACCCCCGCCCTACGTCGCCTCATGGGCTCAGGCTTGCTGCTTGCTCTCACCACCTGCGGCCAGCCTGAGACCGTTGAAACAACCTCCCGCGGGACCATTGCCGCGTCATTGCTGACGCTGGACAATCCCTTCTTCAAAGTCATTGGCGACAACCTGGCCGCCGAGGGAAAAAAACAGGGCTATGAGGTGATCGTCGTCAGCGGGGACAAAGACGTGGCCAAGCAGAGCAACCAGGTGAAGGATTTCATCGTCAAGAAGGTCAGCGCCATTGTCCTCAGCCCCTGCGATTCCAAGTCCATCGTGCCCGTCATCCAGGAGGCCAATGCCGCGGGCATCCCGGTCTTTACCGTGGACGTTCCCTGCAATGAACCGGGGGTGGAAATCGTCACCCAGATCGCCACGGACAACTACGGCGGCGGCAAGGAAGCCGGACAGGCGATGATCGAGGCGCTGGGCTCCGGTGGCGGAAAGGTGGCGGTACTGCACCTCAAACAGGTGGAGTCCTGCCAGCTCCGCGTGAAGGGTTTCCGTGAAGTGATTGATGCCCATAATGCCAGAGGCAAACCCAAGATAGACATCGTGGCGGAACTGGAAAGCGGCGGAGCCAAGGATCTGGGCTACAAGGCGGCGGAAGACACCCTGCAGGCGCATGGAGACCTGCGCGGAATCTTTGCCATCAATGACCCTGCCGCCCTGGGGGCACGTGCGGCCCTGGAGAAGGCGGGCAAGGAAAAGCAGGTGGTCATCATCGGGTTTGATGGCCAGCCCGAGGGCAAACAGGCCATCAAGGAAGGCAAGATTTACGCGGATCCCATTCAGTTTCCCGACCGGATGGGCATCCAGCTTGTCGAGTCCATCATGACCTGGTCCCGCGGGCTGCCGCAGCCGCCGCAGATCCTCATTCCCACCCAGCTTTACCGCCAGGCAGATGCGCTGAACGATCCTGAGCTGAAATAATCCGCCCGCCATGAAAGCCCCCCTGCTCCGCCTTCTGTCAGATCATGGCATGATCTTCGTGCTGGCCGCCCTCTGTGCCTTCTTCAGCTTCGTCACCCTGACTGACCAGTCCGTGACGGGAGAGGCCGCAGTGGCGCAGGTGGCCGAAATGGCAAGCCAGGGCCAGCAGGTGATGATCGCCGTACGGGCTTCCGCAGAAGAATCCGCTTATGCAGAGGCTGTGGCGGCAGCGGTGACCAAGGCGGGAGCGGAAGTGGTCGCTGTAGTGAAAGGCTCCCCAGCAGACATGCGTGCAGCTTTAGAAAAGACAGCCGCATCAGGCGGCAGGCTGGATGCCGTCATCGCCGGAGAGGAATCCGCCCGTTGGCTGGTGATGGCGGAGATTTCAAAGGACTTCCCTGCGCTGGGAACACCTGTCGTGGTGAAGCCTGACAGCTACCGCTGGCCCAATTTCCTGAAAGCGGACAACCTGCTCAACATTGCCAACCAGATTGCGGTGATCGCCATCATCGCCATCGGCATGACGATGGTCATCATCACTGCCGGTATTGATCTGTCGGTGGGCAGCCTGCTGGCCCTGTCGGCGGTGCTCGTCTCCCTCTTCATCCGCGAGTATGCAGGTGCCCTGGAGGCCGGACCTGGCGGCATGATCCTGGCTTGCATTGTGGCCGTGGCGGCCTGCGGCCTGGCTGGCGGCTTTTCCGGCCTGATGATCACTCGTTTTGATATCCCGCCCTTCATCGTCACCCTGGCCATGATGCTGGTGACCAGCGGTTTTGCCTACACCCTCTCTGAAGGCCAGTCCGTTTATCAGATTCCGGATTCATTCGTCTGGTTAGGCCGGGGCGCGGACGTGCTGAGCATCCCCAATGCCGTCATGCTCATGCTGGGGCTCTATGCCGCCGCCCATGTGGTGATGACCCAGATGCGCATCGGACGGTATCTGTATGCTGTGGGCGGCAATCGTGAAGCCGCCCACATCTCCGGTGTGCCGGTGAAGCGGGTGCTGATGTTTGCCTACCTCATCAGCGGCATGCTCGCCGGTCTGGGCGGTGTGGTCATGGCGTCCCAGTTGAAAAGCGGTTCACCGACCTATGGCGGCATGTATGAGCTCTATGTCATCGCAGCCGTGGTGGTGGGCGGCACCAGCCTCAGCGGTGGAAAAGGCAGCATGGTCGGCACCCTGACCGGAGCCTTTATCATCGCCGTCATCCAGAACGGCATGAATCTGACCAATGTGGAAAGCTACACCCAAAAAGTGGTGCTGGGCGCGGTCATTCTAGGGGCCGTTCTGGTGGATAAAATGCGCCAGAATCAGATGTAATGATCAGACCAGGTTACAGGCTGCGGCGCACAAAAACAGCCAGACGGCCAGGTGCGGCCTGGTGCGGGCGGGTGGTGGCCGTCTCATGTTCCAGCGTCCAGGAGCTGAGATCCGCCAGGGCTTGGATCAGCAGCTTTTCATGAGCGCTGGCTTCTGTCCCTTGAGGAGCATAATCAATAAAAACATGGGTGATTTCGGCTTTGTCCAGCCAGGCCCGCATTTCATCAGCAGTCCCAAAGGTGGCCTGGTAGTCCCGTCCCAGCCAGTCGGATTTCGCCAGCGCCTTGGTACCCCGGTGAATCCGCAGGGGGGAAGGTGAACGCTCCTTCAACGCGAAAGCTGCCGAAGCGATAACCGCACCTTCCCCGCGCGCGTCAGCACACACCAGCCAATGCGACTGCAGTTCAGGCAAACCGCCATCCAAGGCTTTCAAGACAGCACTGCGATAGCCGCTGACGTTTTTTACCAGCAGCCCGGGAGCCTGCATCCAAACCAAAAGCGCCAGGCTGAAGCAGGCCGGCACGGCGAGCCGGGTACGTCTGAGAGTCACCTCAAAAAAGGACACTGCCAGCAGAGCCACCACCGGCACCAATGGCATGAAATAACGGCTGCTATAACCCGCAGGAATGAGCAGCATGATGAGGACCGTGCCCAGCAGCAGCCCGAGAAGGGCGGTGCGCCGGACATCCGGCTGGACTTTGACCTGGGTGAATCCCAGCCAGACCGCCAGACCGCCCAGGGCGATCATGGCCGTGGCCAGACCAAAGGTGCTGGAAAGCGTGAACGGATAATATTTTAAAGCACCCCAGGCAAAGCTGAGCGCGCTGGTAGAAACCATGCCCTCGCGGGTGATGCCGGTGGAATAAAGCATCCACGGACCTGCCATCACCACCACCGGCAGCCCGGCCAGCCAAAAGGCCGGCTTTTTCAAAAGCGCCCACCGGCCAGCTCCAACCAGGCTGACCGCCGGTATGAGGGCCAGGGCCAGTCCGGAGCCCTTGGTCAGGATGGCCGCAGCCGCGGTAAAGCCAAAAAGAAGAGCCATGCCCGCACGCGGTTTTTCCAGGAAGCGCGCCCAGATCTCCACCGACAGCAGGCACAGACATGCCAGCAACAAGTCCGCCATGATGAGCTGGCTGAGCTTGAGCGTGATGGGAAATCCGGCACACAACAAGGCGGCGGCCAGGGCTGCACGCTCACGCAGCATCCGCCTGCCGACCCAAAAGACCAGCATGGACAGTCCCGCAACGAGCAATGCCTGAAGCACCAGCAGTACCTGTGGCTGGTCCCACGCCAAAAGCACCAGTGCAGCCAGGGCATAATAGCCTGGAGGATAATGTCCCAATGCTACCTTTGGAAAGTCCTCATAATATTGTCTCGCGAAGGACATGGGTGACTGAGGGTACCCCGTTACCAGATAGTCCCTCACCATCAGACTGGTGACTGCGTGTGCCGGCTCATCCGGATCCGACCCGATGTCAGAGGTCCACACCCCGGTCAGGGTTTGGAAAGACAAAACGGCCAAAGCGACGCCCACAAAGAGCATCAAGGCACGCAATCGGACAGAGGCGGGCTGGACAGACATATTCAAAGCTTCAGGCATGAGCGGAGGAGCTTGCCGCAGAGGTCGGCTGAGAGCAAGGCAGGACGCAATCATCACATCATCGGCATTGCCAGAAGGCGAAAAATGATCCTTTATGATGCTGATGACCACCCCAACGATCCCCGGTTTTTGGCAAAAAATTCTCGTTCCAACGGATTTTTCAAACTGCTCTCTGGCCGCCCTTAAGTCTGCATCCAGGTTGCAAGAAACTTCCACGGCCCAGATCGTCCTCCTGCACGTCACGGAAGAAGGTCACGAAGGTTTGCGCATCCGCACAGAGGATCTTCATGACAAAATGCGCTATGAGGCAGAGCAGACGCTGAGAAAACTGGCCAAAGAGCATTTCCCCCGCCCGGATGAAATCGTTGTTCAGATTGAAGAAGGCCGTCCGGCGGAAACCATCTGCCAGGTGGCAGAAAAAGAAAAGGCGGACGTCATCCTCATTCCCACGCACGGACATACCGGTCTCAAGCACATGCTTCTGGGCAGCATCGCTGAAAAAGTGGTCCGTCAGGCCCACTGCGATGTCCTGGTCGTGAGACAGTGAGAATCATCGGACCACCATATTAACAGGTGTAATTTATAATTTCTATAAATTAAACTTGGCGGTGTCAGGGTGTTGGCGGATGGTACAGGACCTGTCTTGTTGCCATGCCTAGCCCCTTCCAGCTCTTCCGCCGCTCCTTAGCTCTGGCCGTTCTTTTGGGACTGGGAGGCACAGGAATATGGATGGCCATTCCCTCTTCGGTCCGGCATCCGGCAGAGACTTCAAATGCTACGGAACTGCTTCCAGATTCCCCCAGGGTCGCGCTGAAGGCGGTTCAAGACATCTCCGTCGCAGACACCAAAGAAGATCTCGGGCTTCAGCAGCCAATGGATTCCGATGCCCTCAAAAGAGCCGGTGAGGATCTGCGGGCAGGACGCCCCTTTGCCCTGAATGAAAACGGCATTCCAGCCAGCTACCAACTGGCACTGGATGAGGTTTATGATCCGACCGCGCCGGTGAATCAAAGGCTGAGGAAGATCCAGGCCAAAAGCTCGGCAGCCGAGCTGCTCACTTTCGCCGAGTCCGAAGCTCAGCGCCTGGGCAGATGGCCTGGCCTGGTGGCCTACCCGGAAAAAGGGCCGCAGGATGCCGCGCACCGCCGGGTCCTGACGGAGCAGGTTTTGCTCAAAACAACGGATGCACCGGAAGCAGAGAAACTGGCCATTAACAACGGCCTGAAAGTGACCGGCCGCCCGGCGTATGCGAAACAGCACCTGGTGGCCGAGGCGGCCAGTCCGCTGGCCGCGCTGGATGCGCTTGCCACCATGATGGGAGATGCCGCCGTGCTGAGTATGGAGCCGCTTTTGATGAGGCTGCGAATGCGCAAAGTGCTCCTGAACGACCCCTACTTGCAGGACCAATGGCACCTGAAAAACACCGGCCAGGCGGGAGGCAAAAAAGGCGTGGACATCGGCATTGACGCGGTCTGGCAGGACGACGATGCCGGCCTCAGCCTGACCCAGGGCCAGGGCATTCGCATCGCCATCGTGGATGACGGCCTTCAGATGAATCATCCCGACCTCATCGCAAACGTGGACCTGTCTCCCAATCATTATGACTGGAATGGCGAGGACACTGACCCGTCTGCCGAATCTGGGGATGACCATGGGACTGCCGTTGCCGGTCTGGTGGCAGCACGCGGCAACAACAACATCGGCATCAGTGGCGTGGCTCCGCGAGCCACTCTGGTGGGCTTTCGCCTGATTGCTGATATGAGCACGGCTATCACCGAATCTGAATCCGTCATCTATGGAAACGACGTCATCCAGGTCAAAAACAACAGTTGGGGTTATCCCGACGGTTATCCTTTTGAACTGGGAACCTCAAGCGAGCTCATGCAGGCGGCGATGGAGGAAGCGGCTGCCACGGGACGCGGAGGATTGGGCACCCTTTCCGTCTGGGCATCTGGCAATGGCCGCCACATCGGTGACCAGGGAAACAAAGACGCCTATAGCAACAGCATCTATGGCATCGCCGTCGGTTCCATCACCAACAAAGGCAAGCTGACACTCTACAGTGAAGGCGGCAGCCACCTCTGCGTTGTGGCACCATCTGCCGGGACCAAGGGCGGGATGATCACCACGGATCTCATGGGCATCGCCGGTGCCAACTCAGGCAGCCTGAAAAATCTTTCGGATGTGGATTACACCAATGACTTCAATGGCACCTCAGCTTCCGCTCCGGTCGTTTCAGGTGTCATCGCCCTGATGCTCCAGGCAAATCCCCATCTGAACTGGCGCGATGTGAAAGAGATCCTCCTGCGCTCCTCTGTCAAAATCCTGCCCAAAAACAAGGGCTGGACTGAGCGCGCCAACTGGGATGAATGGGAAGCAGAAATGCCGCCCATCAAACATCATGAATCCTATGGCGGTGGCCTCATCAATGCCCCAAATGCTATCCGGCTGGCAAAGGTGTGGCCCAGCCTGGGAAGCATGGTCTCGATCTCGCGTTCTGAAGCGCCACCGAGCACGACCGCCAGTCTCGGCGGAAGCACCAAAGGGACCACTTTAATACTCGCCCCATTGCCGGAAGAGAAAAAAGTGAAGACCAAAGCCACAAGGCTGAACCTGGACTTCAGCAACCAGACCGCCCTCCGCGTGGAGCACGTGACGGTGCGGGTGAACGCCACCCACGCCCGCCGGGGAGATCTGACCATCAAGCTCATCTCCCCGAGCGGCACGATAAGCACGCTGGCCACCTATTCAAAGAGAGACACAGGAGCCAATTATACGGACTGGACCTTTAGCAGCGTCCGGCATTGGGGTGAATCTTCGCGGGGCATCTGGTCTGTGGTGGCTTCTGAACCGGAGGACGATGTGGATGGCACGCTAGGCTCTGTGACCGTCGCCATGCATGGGACGGCCTATCCGGCAGTTCTGGTGGAGTCAGCTCCCATCTCGCAACTTGTCCCGGAAAACAGCAGCACCGATTTCACGGCGGTAGTGGAGACGCCGGCTTTCTCCACGACTACCAGGCAGTGGTTTAAAAAAGGCAAAGCCATCCCGGATGCCACCAAGGATGTGCTCAGCTTCCCGGCGGTGCAACTGGGTGACGCCGGGCTTTACAGTTACACGGTGGAGAATCTCATTGGGCTGACGGAGATCCCAGTCAGCCTGGGTGTCGTGCGCACCGCCATTGCCGGGCAGCAGGTTCTTGCCGGCAAGACGGCCACTTTTAAAGTCGAGGCAGCAGGACCCGACCTGCGATATCAATGGTTCATTGGCAGCCAGGCCCTGAGGGATGACGGACGCATCACCGGTAGCCGGAGTGCCACACTGAAAGTGAAAAAGGTCACCCTGGCAGATTCAAATGATTATTACTGCCAGGTCAGCATGGGAGACCTGAATCTGAATACCCTGCGTGCCAATCTGGCCATCACCATCCCGCCATCGCTGGAGCTTTTTGAAGCGCCGCTTCCAAGCATTGTCAGCAGCTTCACGGACCACCCCATTGTGGCCTTGAACGGAGCCACCGGTTACCGGGCAACAGGCCTGCCGCCCGGAGTCAAAATTGACAAGGCCACGGGCAGCTTCATCGGCAGGCCCACCAAGCCTGGGACGTACAACATCACGCTCATCGCCAGCAATGCGGCAGGCTCCAGCCCGCCGGTGTCTTTCGTCTGGGAAGTGGCGGATCTGCCTGAGGGTACCGTTGGCACCTATCGCGGCCTTGTGGAGCGCTACGATCTCTATAACCAGGGCTACGGCGGCGCATTCACGCTGACCATCGGCAAGACAGGCCTCTTCACGGGCACGGTCACCCAAGGCAAGCTGCGCACCCCTTTCAAAGGAGCCCTGGATGCCTATGCAGGGGAAGTTTTCTCCACCGGAACCGTCAGCCTTCGCCAGCCTGCAAAGGCTGACCCCTTGGTGCTGACCTTTACCCTGGAAAACGGCAGAATAGATGGCAGCATGGGCCGGGATGAGGACGATGAATACGCCAGCCTCTGGGCGCTCAAGCAATGGATCGCGCTGCCTGGAGAACTCGCCTCCCTGCCAGGCAGATACAACGTTCCTTTGATGCCCGAAGAAACCTCCGCCATCTATCCCCTCGGCAGCGGTTATCTTTCCCTCGCCGTTTCCGCCAAAGGCCGGATCAACTACGCCGGACGGCTGGCGGACGGCACAGCGTTGACCGGTGGCGGCATCGGTCTCGCCGAAGGTATTCTCCCCTTGCATCATATGCTTTACAAAAAAACCGGCTCCGTTCAGGGAAGCCTGGCGCTGGATGAAACGCGGACGTTTTTCAGCGCGGAGATGGACTGGTTTAAATCCCCCCAGCCTGCCAATGCCGCCACGCGCGTGTATCGCAACGGTTTCCCGCTCCATACGCTCAGCGGCACCGGTGGCCGCTACACCGCCCCGGCAGCCGGTCAGTTGCTGCTGGATCTGCCCCTTACGGAAAACAATGCCCGGCTGACGTTCAGCGAAGGCGGGCTTTTTATCCCTTTCTCGCAGACCTTCAGCCTGGTGCTGAACAACAAAGCTGTCTTCCCCGCTGCTACTGGCAATCCCCATCAGCTCAAGCTGACGCTCAATGCCAAAACCGGCCTCATCTCTGGCAAAGGTGCCACCATGGACATTGACCCGGCTAACCCTGCTCTCAACCGTCAGCGGGCGGGCACCGGCAGCGCACTCATCATTCCTGGGTTGGACAGAGCCGAAGGCCATTTCCTGCTGCCTGCGGATACCAGCAAGACAGCCCAGATCCTTTCAGGCCGCCTGCGAATGCTGCCCGCCAGCGCATTGGACTGATCTGCCGCAGGCCTACAGAGCCGCTTTCACCTTCGCCACTCCGGCGACCATGTTCGCCAGCTTTTGCTTCGCCGCCCATCGCGCCGTCTGGCTCAAACCGCAGTCAGGCGCCAAGACCAACCGCTCCGCGGGGGCATGTTTTAAACAGGCCCGCACCGCATCCGCCACGTTGTCAGGGCTTTCGATGTAATAGCTTTTCACATCAATCACCCCCACGGCCACATCCGTGCGTTTGGCGATCTCTCCGATGATCTCCAGCTCTGCATACTCGCGGTTGGCCATCTCCACATGGATCTCATCGCAATGCAGATCCAGGAAGTCCGGGAACAAGGGTGCATACTTGCGATAGCCCACCGGATGGCCTTTGAAGTTGCCAAAACACAGGTGCGTGCAAATGCGCGCCTGCCCATAGCCGCTTTCCACCGTGCGATTAAAGAGGTCCACAAAACGCCGCGTGTCCTCACGGAATCCATAGCAGCTCATGCTCGGTTCATCCACGCAGATCTCCTCCGCCCCCGCCGCCACCAGGTCCGCGATCTCCTGCCTAACGATGGGCAGAAGCGCCTCCGTAATGGCATAACGGTCAGCATACTGTTGGTTAGGCGCAAGCCTCCCGCTCAGGGTATAGGGACCGGGCACACTCACCTTCAGCCTTTTCCCCGATCGCTCAGCCAGCCGTTTCAGCCGCTTGAATTCTTCCACCGCCCCCAGCCCACGCGGAGCGAGCAGTTCTCCGGTGATCTCATGCTTCCCGCGCTGATCATGAGCTGGAGGGCCAAAGCGGCGCGGACTGGCAGGCTCCAATGCGATGCCTTCGATGAACCCATAAAATGACAGGTTAAAGTCAAACCGCGTCTGCTCCCCGTCCGTGATGACATCCAGCCCGGCGGCAAGCTGGTCCTGGATCGCCACCGTCGTCGCATCATCCTGCATCTCCGCCAGATCCGCGCTGCCAAACTGGCCCAGATGCTGAGCAGAAAATTCCAGCCACCCAGGAAAAGGGTAGCTACCGATGACTGAGGTACGCAGAGGTTGATCCTTCATTTCATCAAGGCTACAGCCTGACCATCCTGGCAGTCAACCAGGACCCGCATCTCGCAATTCTTTCAATGGGATAATCCATCCGCACAATGCTGGACATCATGCTGGCTTCTCCAGTATTCTCCTTTATGCGCTTGCTCTACCCCCGCCTCAGCTTGCACCAGTTTGCCTGGATGCTGTTGTTCGGACTCGTTGGAGCACTGATTGCAGGAGCTTATGGAATCCTGCATGACCAGATCACGATGCGGTTGGGCGTGGAGTATTTTTCGCGCTTTAAGCTCGAGCAGTTTCATTACCTGGACGCTTCAGCACCCCTTCATCTCAACGTCATGAAAATCGGTTTCCTGGCCACCTGGTGGGTGGGGCTTTTTGCGGGCTGGTTCATGGGTCGCGTGACGCTCCCTCACGAACCTGTCAAAGTCGCAGCCAGGCGATGCGCCATCGGTGTCGGACTCATGATCATGGTCGCTGTCATCTTCGCTGTCGGCGCCAGCATTTGGGCCCCCACACAGTTGGAGGATGCACGCATTGGAAACTGGTCGGACATGCTATCTTTTTATCATATCCAGGATCCCCTGGCCTTCATCCGTGTGGGTTATATTCATAATGCCAGCTACCTCGGCGGACTGGTGGGGCTTATTAGCGTTCTGGCCTGGCTGAGGATCACGCGCAAACCCTCGCCAAAAATCCCCGCGAGACTGCCGCTTTCCTGACGTTTCCAGCGGGTCATGTTCGCCCGGATCACCACCTGCCTCCTTTTCGTTTCCGCCTCGCTTCTTTGCGCGGCACCGAATGTGCTGTTCATCGCGGTGGATGATCTTCGTCCCGAACTGGGGTGTTATGGCACCAGCTTCATTCAGTCGCCTAACATTGACAAGCTGGCCGCCAGCAGCGTGCTTTTTGATCGAGCTTACTGCCAGGTGGCTGTGTGCAATCCCTCACGCAACAGTGTGCTCAGCGGCTTTCGATCCGATACCACCACCATCCTGGCCAACAACACCTACCTCCGCCCCGCCCTGCCGGATGTGGTGACGCTGCCGCAGCATTTCAAAAACCACGGCTACACTTCGCTCTCGCTCGGCAAGATTTTCCATCACAGCCAGACCGAACCTGGTGATGATCCGCAAAGCTGGAGCGAACCCTCCTGGTACCAGGGCCAGCCCTACCGCCATTGGTTCACCAAGGAATCCGAGGACTTCATCAAAGAGATGAAACAAAGGCCCAAAAAGGACCAGCCCCGGCTCATCCGGGCCAAACCTTATGAAGCGGCCAATGAGCCTGACGATGTGTATCCCGACGGCCAGACCGCCCTCAAAGCCATCGAGACACTTCAGCGTCTGAAAAGTGAAGGCAAACCTTTCTTTCTCGGCGTCGGTTTTGTGAAGCCGCACCTGCCTTTCACCTGCCCGCAAAAGTACTGGGACCTGTATCCCGAAGACAGCATCCGCATGCCGGAAAACTCCGCCCCGCCAGAAGGTGTTCCCTCCCCTGCCCTGCATGATCTATACGAGCTGCGCAGCTACGGCGGCATCCCTCGTACCGGTGACATTGACGAAGCCACAGCGCTGAAACTCATCCGTGCCTACCGCGCCTGTGTCAGCTTCATGGATGCCCAGTTAGGCCGTGTCATTGACGAGCTGGACCGCCTCGGTCTTCGCGAGAATACCATCATCGTTTTGTGGGGTGACCATGGTTATCATCTGGGGGAACAGGGCCTCTTCACCAAGATGACCAACTTTGAACTCGGCACCCGCGTGCCCTTGCTCGTCAGCGCCCCCGGCATGAAAGCCCCGGGCCAGAAAAGCCGCGCCTTGGTGGAGCTGGTGGACCTTTACCCCACCCTGGCCGAACTCGCCGGACTGCCCGTTGCGGATTCCCTGGAAGGCAGCAGCCTTGCCCCCCTGCTGGACACACCGGACCGCCCTTGGAAAAAGGCCGCCTTCAGTGTGTATCTGCGTCGCGGGCCGGAAGGCTACAAAGGCCGCAGCATCCGCACCGACCGCTGGCGCTACACCGAATGGAAAACCCCCAAAGGCAAGGACGCCGGCACCGAGCTGTATGACCATGATAATGATCCCAAGGAGACCGTGAACCTGGCCGCAGATGCCAAGCACGCCGAGACTGTGCAGCAACTGTCCGCCCAGCTTGCAGCAGGCTGGAAAGAGGCCGTCCCGGCACCTTGACCTTGGCCGCTTGACCACCTCCTGACCACCCCTTATAAAGGCGGTCCAATCATCATGCCTGCCCCCCTGCCCTACACCAACGCCCTCGTCATCGGAGCCGGAAGCTGGGGGACGGCGCTCACCGCTGTCCTGGCCGAGCGAGGCCTTAAGGTTCAGTTTTGGGGCCGCGACCCGGCGCTGATGGAAGAGATCCAGACCACCCGCCGGAACTCCCGTTACCTGCCCGGCCTGGTGCTGCCACCCAGCATCCATGCCACGGCCAATGCGGCCGAATTAAAGCCAGCCGACCTGGCGGTGTTTGTCGTGCCTTCCAAAGCCGTTCGCGAGACCGCCGCCAGCATGGCCGCCCTCCCCGCTTTGCAGTCCGTCCGTGTCATCATCTCCTGCGCGAAGGGCATCGAGATGGACAGCGGCAAGCGGCTGACTGAGATCCTGGCGGAATCTTTTGCTTCCACCCCGCTGGCTGTGCTCACGGGCCCGAATCATGCCGAGGAAGTCTCCCAAAGGATGGCCACGGCGGCCGTCGTTGCCTGTGAACAGGAAGACATCGCCCGTGAGGTGCAGGGCTGTTTCACCCTGCCCTGGTTCCGCACTTATACCAGCGATGACGTCACCGGAGTGGAGTGGGCCGGTGCCATGAAAAACCCCTACGCCATTGCCGCCGGCATCGCCCTCGGTTTGAAGCTGGGGGACAATGCTATCGCCGCCCTCGTCACCCGTGCCCTTGCGGAGATGGTGCGCATGGGCATCGCCATGGGTGGCCGTGCCGAATCCTTCATGGGCCTCGGCGGCGTGGGGGATCTCATGGCCACCTGTTACTCCGAGCACAGCCGCAACCACCGCGTGGGCCGGCTCATTGGTGAAGGCATGCCGCTTCAGGAAATCATGTCCAGCACCCGCATGGTGGCCGAGGGCGTGCCCAACACCGCCAGTCTTCACCGCGCCGCCAAAACCAAAGGCGTCCGCACCCCCCTGCTGGATGAAATCTACGCCATCCTCTATGAGGACAAGCCCGCCAAAGACGCCATGCGCGCCCTCCTCTCCCGCGATCCACGGGCAGAAAACGAGTAAACCGTAACCCGGCCAGCGTATCTTTAATGCGCACCCCATGACACTTTACCGGAATCCATTCCCATAAACCGGAATAAACTTCTTGCCAACTTAATGGATACACATCCAATATACCGTTACCATGAAAGCACTTGTCAAAGCCCATGCAGAACGCGGCCTCTGGCTGCAAGACGTGCCTGAACCTGAGGTGGGCATCAATGATGTGCTCATCAAGGTGCGCAAAACCGGCATTTGCGGCACCGACCTCCACATTTATAAATGGGATGCGTGGGCGCAAAAGACCATCCCGGCACCCATGGTGGTGGGGCATGAGTTTGTGGGAGAGGTCATCCGCGTCGGATCCAATGTCTCCGACTTCCACCCCGGTGAAATCGTCAGCGCCGAAGGCCATGTCGTCTGTGGCCGCTGCCGCAACTGCCTGGCCGGCCGCCGTCATTTGTGCAAGGACACCGTCGGCATCGGCGTGAACCGCACGGGAGCCTTTGCCGAATACATCAGTGTGCCGATGACCAACGTCTGGCATCACCGCGAAGGGGTGGATGAGGAAGTGGCGTCCATCTTTGATCCCTTTGGCAATGCCGTCCACACCGCCCTGGCCTTTGAATGCCTGGGGGAGGACGTGCTGATCACCGGAGCAGGCCCCATCGGCATCATGGCCATCCCTGTGGTTAGGCACGCAGGCGCACGCCACGTCGTCATCACCGATGTGAACGACTATCGCCTGGACCTCGCCCGCCAGATGGGCGCGACAGTTGCCGTCAATGTGCAGACGCAAAACCTGACCGATGTGCAAAAGCAGCTCGGCATGAAGGAGGGTTTTGATGTCGGCCTGGAGATGAGCGGCAATGCCTCCGCCTTCCGCAATATGATTGATAACATGTGCCATGGCGGCAAGATCGCCATGCTCGGCATCCCGTCGGAATCCATCAGCATTGACTGGAACAAGGTCATTTTCAACATGCTCACTATCAAAGGCATCTATGGCCGGGAGATGTATGAAACCTGGTACCAGATGAGTGTCATGCTGGAATGCGGACTGAACATCAAGCCCGTCATCACCCATCGTTTTCATTACACCGACTTTGAACAGGGTTTTGCGGCAATGGAGTCTGGTCATTGCGGCAAGGTTGTGCTGGACTGGAGCCACTAATTTCACCCTATGAACATCGGCGTCCCCAAAGAAATCAAGGAGCAGGAAAACCGTGTGGCGCTGACTCCCTCAGCCGCCTACCAGCTCATCAAGCGCGGTCATCAGGTCTTCGTCGAAACCAATGCCGGCAACGGCGCTGGTTTCCCCGACAAGGACTATGAAGCCGTCGGTGCCACCCTGCTCACCGACCACGCCAGCATCTTTGAAAAGGCCGAACTCATTGTGAAAGTGAAGGAGCCTCTGCCTTCCGAATACGGCCTGCTTCGTCCCGGCCATCTACTCTTCACCTACCTGCATCTCGCGGCCAACCGCCCGCTGACGGAGGCCCTACTCCAATCCGGCGCGACCGCTTTGGCCTACGAGACCATTGAGGTGAATCATCGCCTGCCCCTGTTGGAACCAATGAGCGAGATCGCCGGGCGCATGTCGGTGCTGGTGGGCGGTTACTTTTTGGCCAAACACGCCGGTGGCAGCGGCACCCTGCTCGGCGGTGTGCCCGGCGTACTGCCAGGGAAGGTCGTTGTCATTGGTGGTGGTGTCGCCGGCATCAATGCCGCCCGCATGGCCACCGGCCTCGGCGCAGACGTGACGATCTTGGAAGTGGATCTGGAAAGGATGCGTTTCCTGGACATCACCCTGCATACCGCTCATACGCTTTACTCCAACGAAACCCACCTCATGGAGCTGCTGCCGCAGGTGGATCTGCTCATCGGGGCCGTGCTCGTTCCAGGGGCTCGCGCGCCGAAGCTGATCAACCGCGCCATGCTGCGCCAGATGCGCCCCGGCAGTGTGCTCGTGGACATTGCCGTGGACCAGGGCGGCTGCGCCGAAACCACCCGCCCCACCACCCATCACGATCCCGTGTATGTGGAGGAAGGCGTGACCCATTATTGTGTGGCCAACATGCCCGGTGCCTATGCCCGCACCGCCACCCAGGCCCTCATCAACGTCACCCACCGCTACATCGAGCTCCTCGCCGACCACGGTCTCCAGGAAGCCTGCCACCGCCAGCCCGCCCTTCTCGGTGGCATCAACGTCATGCACGGCACCCTCCACAACGAAGCCGTCGCACAGGCCCACAGCATGGCGTTTACACCTCCAGTTTTTCCATGAAATCCTACTCGCGCTTCCAATCCCATCTCACCGACCAGCTAGTCGCCGTTCGTGAAGCCGGGACCTATAAAAAAGAGCGCACGCTGACGACGCCCCAGGGCACCAGTGTGCAGGCGGATGGCGGGCGGGAGGTGATCAATCTTTGCGCCAATAACTACCTCGGTCTGGCCCAGCATCCACAGGTCCGGCAAGCGGCCCATGACGCCCTGGACAAATGGGGCTACGGCCTGGCCAGCGTGCGTTTTATCTGCGGCACCCAGGAAGTGCATAAAGAACTCGAAGCCAGCCTCAGCGACTTTCTCGGCACGGAGGACACTCTCCTCTACGGCTCCTGCTTCGATGCCAACGGAGGATTGTTTGAAACCTTGTTAGGCGCTGAGGATGCCGTTATCAGCGATGAACTGAACCACGCCTCCATCATAGACGGCGTACGCCTGTGCAAAGCCGCGCGTTATCGTTACAAAAACAATGACATGGCCGATCTGGAAGCCCGCCTGCAGGAAGCCACGGACAAAGGCGCACGCTTCAAGCTCATCGCCACGGATGGTGTCTTCTCCATGGACGGCTACATAGCCAATCTGAAAGCCATTTGCGACCTGGCAGACAAGTACGATGCCCTGGTCATGGTGGATGATTCCCATGCGGTCGGCTTCATGGGGGCCCATGGCCGAGGCACGCATGAGCATTGCGGCGTCATGGGCCGCGTGGACATCCTCACCGGCACGCTGGGCAAGGCCCTCGGAGGAGCCAGCGGCGGTTACACCAGCGGACGAAAAGAGATCATTGAATGGCTGCGCCAGCGATCACGCCCCTATCTTTTTTCCAACACACTTGCCCCCGTTATCGCAGGCGCTTCCATTGCCGCACTGGACCTGTTAAAAAGCTCCACCTCCCTGCGTGACCAGCTCGAAACCAACACCCGCTTTTTCCGCGCAGCCATGACCGAGGCCGGATTCAATCTGCTGCCCGGTGAGCACCCCATCGTGCCCATCATGCTGGGCGATGCTTCACTGGCCGCCAAGTTCGCCGAGGCCATGCTGCAACATGGCGTCTATGTCATCGGTTTCAGCTATCCCGTCGTGCCCCAGGGCAAGGCCCGCATCCGCACCCAAATCAGCGCGGCTCATACTATGCTTGAGCTGGATGCAGCCGTGAAAGCCTTCATCGAAGTGAAGCGTGAACTAGGCGTTTAAGGTTCCTACCAGCTTTTCCAGACCAGCACCTGAAATAAGCAGTATTCTTATCTCTTCGCATAATCCAGCAAACAAGTTGCAAACAGGTGACAAGTTCGTTTCCTGGCTGGATGACGGCTTCCCCCCAACCGCTTCATCGTCTTGTCGTATCTTTATGTCTGGCCATCCTGCTCACCATCCAGGGCCAGGCCGCGCCTTTCTTTTGGGATGCAGAGCCCGGCACCTTGCTCAATCAGAACGGCAACGGCACCTGGATTTCCGGTGGCAATGCCGCTGATTCCAACTGGACCGGCAGTGCCGGCGGCAGCAACACCCCCTGGACCAATGGCAGCCACACGGCCAACCTGGGAGCCACCACGGGCTACGATAACGACGGGGTGGGCGGCAGCATCACCCTGGGTGAAAACATCACCACCAACCGCATTGACAAAAGCAGCCGCGCCGGTGCCTACATCATTGATCCCGGCACCGGTTTTAGCCTCACCCTGACCGGATCCAATCCGGGCTTCGGGAATAACAACAGCAGTGCCGCCGCCGCCCTGACCATCAACGCATCTGTGGATGCCGGCACCTCTGAACTGCTCAAGTTTAACAACGGCACCGTGATTCTCGCCGCCGACAACACCTGGTCTGGCGGCACCCGTATCACGACCAATGCCACGTCAGGAACCAACAGCGTTTTGCAAATCGGCAATGGAGGCACCACTGGCACCCTCGGCAGCGGCAACGTCACCTTTGCCACCAGCCACGCCTCCCCCGTCAGCGCCCAAACCGTCCTCGCCCTTAATCGTAGCGATACGGTCACCCTCACCCAAAATCTTGTCAGCGGCACCACCGATCCCAACAAAGGCATCCTGCGCCAGGCAGGCACCGGCACGCTCATCGTCGCCAGTGAAAACACCGCCTTCACCGGTGCCGCGCAGGTCACCGCAGGCACGCTGCAAATCGGCGACGGAGCCACCAGCGGAGCCCTGGCCACGGCCACCGGCATCAGCATCTCCAGCGGAGCTACCCTGCGCTTTGACCGCACGGATGCCACCAGCTTCAGCACCCCCGTCACCGGTGCAGGCCGCCTGCAGAAGGCCGGCACCGGCACCCTGACCCTTTCCGGCGCAGCGCACACCTACAGCGGAGGCACCGTCATCGAAGCAGGCGTCCTTCAGATCGCCAATGACAACGCCCTGCCCACATCTACCACCGTAACCTTCTCGGGTCCTGGCACCCTGGATCTCAATGGCTTCGAACAGACCGTGGGCAACCTTTCCGTGGCAGACAATGTCACCGGCACAGTCATCGGCACAGGCAGCACCCTCACCGCAGGCGCGGCCAACATGGTCATCGGCGGCGTGGCAGGCGGCAGCAGCGCCAGCCTGGACATGTCCGGGCTGGACACCTTTGTCTTCAATGGTCCCACACGCAGTCTGTCCGTCGGCGGCACTTATGTCTCCAGTGCGGGTGCGGCGCTTTTCACCAGCGGCACGCTTCGCCTGGCACAAAGCAACCTCATCACAGCTGCCTCCGTCAACATTGGCAACGTCAACTCCGGCGGTGGCAACCATGAAAATACCGGCACCCTCCTGCTGGGTCAGACAAACAGCATCACCGCTGCTACCCTCAACATTGGCGCGGAGTTTAAAAACCAGGGCTTCGTTTACTTTGCCGATGGCATCACCGGCGGCACCGTCACCCTGCGCGGCACCAATCCCGACGAGCGGATGAACATCCTCATCAGCAGGCACGACTCCAATGGCGTCACCGTGGATGAAAGTTACTTCGACAGCCGCGGCGGCACCCTGGATGCCCTGGTAGGCACCCTCACCCTCGGTGTCACCAGCAACCGCTCCCGCTCCGCCCTGGGTCGTTTCAGCATCGGCCTCGGCACCCTGGATGCCACCACCATCATTCTCGGCCAGCGACTCAGCAGCGCAGGCAGCACAGGTGGAGCTGGTGCCAGCCCTACGGGTACGCTTGAACTGGACGGCGGACTCATCCTCGCCCGCACCATCCTTTTTGCCGACAAACGTGACGCAGGTGTCCCCGGCACCGTCACCGGCATCTTCAATTTTCTCAGCGGCACCCTGCGTGCAGAGACCCTGCAAGGCGGCGCGGGGACCGAAGGCGTGAGCCGTCTGCTCAACTGGACCTCCGGCACCATCCAGCCCTATGATGCCTCCGGTGACCTCACCATCAATGACATCACCTTTCAGCTCATGGGCACCGGTGACCGCCTGTTCCAGATCGGCGAAGACCGCACCATCACCCTGAATGCGGCCATCAACAACGGCCCCACCGCCCCTGCCGTGGCCTTTACCAAACAAGGCGCAGGCACCCTCCTCGTGGGCAGTTCTGGCAGCACCCATACCGGCAGCATTGACCTCCAGGAAGGCATTCTCCGCACCACCACTAATGAAGTGCTCTCCAACGGAGCCGTGGTCAGCTTCACCGGCAGCGCCACCCTGGATCTTCAGAGCTTCAGCGAGACCGTCTCCTCCCTCACCGTCGCCGCCGGTCAGACCGCCACCGTTCTGAGCGCCAATGGCAGCCTCACCCTCAGCAGCGGTCCCAACTGGGTCATTGGCGCCTCCGTTGCCAATACGTCCACGATCCTGGACATGTCCGGTCTCGGCAGCTTCATCTTCGACAGCAGCACGGCCGACATCCACCTCGGTTCACAGGGCAATTTGGTTAACAATAGCGTCACCGTTTTCCTGGCCGCAGGCAGCAACCAGGTCACCGCCAAGTCCTTCGGCATCGCCACCCTGACCGCTGGTGCCACGGGCGGGCAAAACATCGGTACTGTTTACCTGGGCCAGACCAACGAGATCAATGCCAGCAACCTCATCATCGGCGGTTTGAAAAGCCTCACCCGGCTGGAGTTTGCTGACGGAATCACCGGTGGCAGCCTGAAAATCCGTGCCACGGATGGCACCGCGCGTGCCACCTGGCTCATTGGCCGCGGACAGAGCAGCCCTGTGGGCACCGATGCTACCGTGGACCTCAGTTCGGGGAGTATTGATGCCCTCATTGGCACCCTTACCATCGGCCAGAATGATAACAACGGCACCCAAGGTTCCAACACCACCGGCAGCCTGACCGTCAGCGCAGGCACCCTGGATGCCACCAGCATCATCCTCGGCACCCTGACCTCCACCTCCACATCCGCCACTTACCGGGCGGATGGCACCCTGACCCTAAATGGACCCGGCAGCATCAAAGCCGGCACCCTCACGCTCTCTCAACGCACCAGCACCGGCGCAGGCTTTGCCAATGGCACTTTCAACCTCCTCGGCGGCACCCTCCAGGCGGCCACCATCCAGCGCGGCACCGCCCCCAAAGGCGATGCCATCTTTAACTGGGAAGCCGGCACCCTGGAAAACTACGACAGTACAACCGGCCTCACCATCACCGGACTGGACCTCCGCCTCAGCGGCAGCGGCGCCCGCACCTTCAGCGTCACCCCCGGTCGCACCACCACCGTCAATTCCGCCATTGTGGATGGCAGCAGCCCCGGCCCCCTGGCCTTCACCAAAACCGGCACCGGCACACTGCTGCTGAACTCCGCCAGCACCTACACCGGCCAGACCACCATTCAGGAAGGCATCCTCCTCGCCGCCAACAGCAGCGGCTCCGCCACGGGCGCAGGCAGCATCCTCATCCAGGCCAATGGCACCCTGGCAGGCAGCGGTCGCCTGGCCCCGCAAGGCACCGCCTCCCTGCTCAATGAAGGCACACTGAAAGCAGGCACCCCCGGCAGCCTCACGGCCAGCAGCCTAACGCTGGCTCTGGATGCCACCACGGGCGGCCTCACCTCCACCGGCAGCCTTTCCTTCAGCCTTTTCACCAATGCGGGTGATAACAGCGCCATCTCCACCGCCGCCGACCGCCTCCTCATCACCGGAGCCGAGGCCACAGACATCTCCCTCAGCAGTATCTTGCACCTCAGTTTGGGCCAGGGCAGCACGCTGGTTTCCGAAGACTTCAGCGAAGGCGACCGCTGGCTGCTTGTGGACTGGAGCAGCATTGTCACCGGTCTGCCCGGTGTGAACTTCACGGCCATCCAGACTGAAGGCATCACTCTGCCCACCGATTTGAAATGGACCTATGAGTTCAATCAAACCGGCCTCTATGCCGTCGTCACCATCATTCCGGAGCCTGGCCGCATGGCCCTGCTCGGCCTGGGCCTTGGCCTGGTCTTCCTGCGGCGCAAACGCCAGCATTGAGACCAGGCCAGGGGGTCTTTTCCTGGATCAGGCCATGACCTTCACCGCGCCGACGCATTCTTTGCATCCGCCGGCGTCAACGATCAATGAGGTCGGCCGCAGTTCCTGACAGCGGTCGCACATTCTGAAAAAGCGGCGGTCCTTCAGCACCGCCAGCCGCGCCATTTCCACATTCTCAGGCAGCGCCCGTACGGGAAGCATTCTGCCGACACCTTTCCAGGTGACTTCTGGATTTTCTGACGACGGTTTTTTGACCACCATGGCCTGGACCCACTGGCCAAGGCTGGTTTTGATAACACGGGTGTATTTATGTGCGATTTCGACTTCTGTCATAATGGGGGGGGGAGGTTACAACAAGCACCAGGATTCGTGCCAAGCTAGGCAAATCACCAGCGACAAGTCACAAACGTGTCTAAATTCAGCTCAAGGGGGCCTTATTGGACACAATATGAAATCAAGAATTTCAATGTGTCCTTTTGCTCACCCGCTCCGTTTGCCTCACGCCTGCTCCGTTGTCTGGAAGTCAGGGTAGGCGTTTGCCGAGTGTTCGGAGAAGTCCAGACCGTCAATCTGCTCCGTATCCGTGGCCCGAAGCCCGACGGTCAGGTCCACCAGTTTGAAGATGGCGAAGCACAAAACAAAGGCCGTCCCGCTGATGGCGAAGGTGCCCAGCGCCTGCACCCCAAACTTCTGTGCATCAAACCCCGCTTCGTCAAAAAGCGAGACCGACAGCGTCCCCCACCAGCCGTTCACCAGATGCACGGGCACCGCCCCTACCGCATCATCAATGCACATCCGTTCCAGGCCGATGGTCGCCACGGTGGTCAGCAGACCAGCCACAATACCGACGATCAATGCCGAGCCTGGGGTGATGCTTGCACAGCAGGCGGTGATGCCCACCAGCCCACCCAACGCTCCGTTGAGCGTGATGCCCACATCCGGCCGCCCTTGAACAAACCACATGGAGATCATCGCCGCGATCGCCCCCGCGGCCGGAGCCACTGTCGTGTTCACCACGATGCGGCCAATGCTCGCATTGGCGATCAGTGTGGATCCGCCATTAAAGCCAAACCAGCCGAACCACAGAATAAACACCCCCAGCGCTGCCAGCGGAATGTTATGCCCGGCGATGAGGCGGGAAGAACCGTCTTTGCCAAACCGGCCGTGCCTGGCCCCCACCACCAGAATGCCCGCCAGCGCACACGCACCGCCGCAGGCATGCACCACGGTAGAGCCTGCAAAGTCCACAAAACCCATCGCCTCCAGCCAGCCCGGCTCCCCGCCCACACCAAAGCTGCCGCCAAAGCTGCCCCAGGCCCAATGCCCGGTCAGGGGATAAATGAATCCCGAGAGAATCCCCGCATACACCAGATACCCGATGAACTTGGTCCGTTCCGCCATGGCCCCGGAGACGATGGTGCAGGCCGTGCCCGCAAAGACCACCTGGAAGAACCAGAAGCTCCAAAGGCTGTCATCCCCCGGATGCCCCGACAGCCAGAAGCTGTCCGTGCCGATCCAGCCGTCCCAGGAGGTGCCAAACATCAGGCCGAACCCCAGGAACATGAACACCAGTGTGGCGATGCTAAAATCCAGAAAGTTTTTCATGATGATGTTGATGCTGTTTTTGGCCCTGGAAAAACCCAGCTCCACCATCGCAAATCCGGCCTGCATCATGAAGACCAGCGCCCCGCTCAGGATGATCCACACATAGTTGATGTTCACCTGAAGAGCCTCGACCTCGGCTTTGGCCACGGTTCCCACATCCGCTGTTGCGGCAGCAGGTGCCGTCGCGAGCGGTTCAGCGCCCACCTTGCTGGCCACTTCATTCAGCGTCGTCTGGCTTGCGTCCAGCTTTTGGATGATGGTGTCCAGCCTCGTTTCAATGCCGTTCTGGGCTTGAACCGGGATCGTCGTTAAAGCCAGGCAGGCGAGGCCAGCAAGGGCCGTCAGGAGGGAGCGCTTGATCATGAAATGGGAGAAAAGTCTGCGGTCAAAGTTCGTCGAGGTGGGAATCCAGTTCGGAGAGCAACTGCCTTCGCTTGGAAACATTCGGGATGTGTTCAATGACACTGATGGCCAGTTTGCGGACCTGTTTGGGATTCAGCCGATAGGGATCCGGTGTGCCGCTGTCCTGGAGCGTCCGGTCAATCAGGTTGGAAACCTGCGCGCGCCCCATGACCTTGCCCAAAATGCCTTCGATAACCTTGCGCACCTGGCCCCAGTTGTTGACCACCATCTCCGCCTTGTCCGTCATTTCCTGAAGGCGGCGCGGGCTGGTTACGACCAGTTCCTCGATGCCGTCCTCCGTGCGCGGAGTCGAGGCGCCAGGCTCCGTGGAGAGCCCGTCCAGCAGGGCGGCGTGATCATTCAGCAGCACTGTCGCCGCGCTGGCCGCAAGGTCAGCATCCGCCCGGCCTGTGAGCAGAAAGACCAGCACGCTCTCCTCCTTGACAAGCACCAGCAGCACACCGCCGTCAAATTCCAGATACACCTGGCGCATCTTGCGGCGCACCTGGCGGTAGCCTTCCAGCATCTGGCCCAGCGTATCCGTCAGGTCCAGTGCCCGGCCTTCAGAAAAGGGCATCTGGCGGTGGACCGTGTTGCGGCCCTTGAAGAGCATCACACCCGCCACCCCTTCCAGCCTTTGCAATGCAGCCACCGCTGCGATCAGAGAATTCAAAGTCATACGCAGGGGATCTTAGCTCCTGGCCAGGGATTCTTTGATCTGCTTCAATGACCGCCGGTTGCTGCTCACCACCCCGTGCCATCCGTTGGCGGAGGAGTGAAACGCCGTCTGCCCCTCCCTGTCTTCCACGATGCCGAGCTGAAGCTGGTGCATGCCCAGCGTCTCCGCCAGCTTATGCGCATAGAAAGTGATATATTTCACCTCGCTGGCAAATCGCTGTGAAGACTCCGCATCCCCACCGGACAAGGATTCCCTCCCCTGCAGGGTATCCATCTTGATCAGTCCAGGGTCAGGTTCCATGCGGATGACATTGGAGGGTTGCTGCCCTTGTACGGGCCGGTTGGTTTGGATGGGAATGATTCGGGTTGCTTCCACAACCTTCATAAGTAGCACGCAGCGTGCCACT
Source organism: Prosthecobacter sp. SYSU 5D2 (assembly GCF_039655865.1). Classification (NCBI taxonomy): domain Bacteria; kingdom Pseudomonadati; phylum Verrucomicrobiota; class Verrucomicrobiia; order Verrucomicrobiales; family Verrucomicrobiaceae; genus Prosthecobacter; species Prosthecobacter sp. SYSU 5D2. Next base: position 74,769 of record NZ_JBBYXL010000004.1, read on the forward strand.
TTTAAGCTGTACACAATCTCATCATCTGGACTTGACGGGCTTTCTCCATTCGACATCGGCTTATCCCTTGCTCTGCTCTAACTCTGTCAGCCTTTCCCCCTCCCATCATGTCTTCCATCTTTGAACTCTTCTCTCTTCAAAACAAAACCGCTGTCGTCATCGGCGGCACAGGCGAGCTCTGCGGTGCCATCGCCCAAGGCTATGCCAGTGCCGGGGCGGAAGTGGTCCTCGTGGGCAGGGATCCTGCCAAGGCTGAAAAACGCCTTGAAGCCATCCATGCCGCAGGTGGCCAGGGATATTTTGTCAGTGCTGATGCCTCCCGCAAATCCGACCTTCAGCTCCTGCTGGACCAGGTCCTGGAGCGCTCCGGCGGCTGCCACATCCTGGTCAATGGTGCCGGGGTGAACTCTGCCACCCCCTTCCTGGACATCCCAGAGGAGGAATACGACCGGATCATGGGCATCAACACCAAAGGCGTGTTTCTGGCCTGCCAGGTCTTTGGCAAATACTTTGTCGAAAACAAGGTGGAAGCCTCCATCATCAACCTCGGCTCCATGTCTGGACTGCTTCCCCTCAGCCGCGTCTTCACCTACAGCATGTCCAAAGGAGCCGTGCACAATCTCAGCAAGAACCTGGCCCGCGAATGGGCGCCCCTGGGCATCCGGGTGAACACCCTGGTCCCCGGCTTCTTCCCGGCGGAGCAGAATAAGAAAGTCCTCACCCCGGACCGCGTGGCCAAGATCATGGGCCACACTCCCATGAACCGCTTCGGGGCCGCCAATGAACTCGTCGGTGCCGCCCTCCTTCTCGCCGCCAATGGCGCAGGCAGCTTCCTCACCGGCCAGGAGATGGTCGTGGATGGAGGTTACAGTTCCATGACGATTTGATCGTTTTAGGACGAAATAATGGTTGTGGAAAAATCGGCCTCCTGATAAAAACGCGCCCTTGTGAATTTATTGGTTCGTTTTTCCAGCCTCATCAGCCTCCTCTGCGCCAGCGTTTATGCGCAGGACAGCCTGCTGCCCCTGCCAGAGGGAGGCCCTGATTTTCACACCTTGGAGGTGCCTGCTGAGACCGTCGTCTTCCTCAAGCCCACGAAGTCCATCAAGCCGCCGATACCGGCAGCCAGCTCCGCCCTGGCCGTCGCCAGGCCTCAGATCCATGCGCCCACCGTCGCCCGCCTCCGCCGACTCATTCTCATGCCCGGCGGCCTTTCCCCGGAGATGATGCGCGAGCAAATGGTGGCCAGCGGCCAGAACCGCACCCCGGTCACCATCGTCGGCATGGAGGCCCCCGCTCCCATTTTGAGCAATCTCGCCAATTTCTTCGGCAGCGATGTCAATGCAGACACCCAGAAGCAGCTTCTGGACACCGTCAGCCAGGGCATGGGCAACAAGACCTCCAAGGTCCCACGCCGCGTTGAAGTCGTCGGCTGGCTGCCGAATGAAGGTGTGATGGCCCTGGCCGTCTATCCCGAAAGCTGATAGTAGCTCAGTTGGGCCCCAACTGACTCTCCCTGATCGTCCGCCATGAGATAAGGGTCTTTGAACAACTCTCTCGAATACTGTGCCCCTTACTCCTCCCCTGCCCCCTCTTCCCCGTGGCCTTCCTCCGCCATGCGGTGAATGATGCCTGACAGGTATTCGATGTACCCATGCACATCCAGGTGGTCTTCCTCCGGCTCACCTTCCACGGCATACAGCCAGCCCACTTCATACGGGTCCGTCCTCACCACACAGGCATCCTGTTTTAAATAGGGATTGCCGCCGGCAAAACGGCCGCTCATCACCGAATAGACATCCGATGCGGCCTTGAAGCCCTCCACCCAGCCGATGTTTTTCCCTGGCTCAACCACATCGCCTTCTTTAGTCGGCCATTCGCAGTCCACCAGCTCCCCCAGCATCCGGGTGGCGAATTTGGTAAACCCCACCCGCCAGACGCCCGGCTGATCCGCCACGGGAGCCATCCAATAATGCGAGCGTGAATAGCTGTAAGCCTCAGGAAAGCGGGCGGAAAAACGGGCGTGTTTGAAGCGGACGGTCGGCAGGGACATGGCGGGAGCAGGAGGCGGCAGTCAACGCTGCCAGGCAGCACCTTCTAGCCAGAAGAATCCCAGTGGCGTAGATTACTTGTTGAGGTCCAGGCATACCACCCGCCCTTCGGAGTTGCGCGCATAGAGCAGGCCGTTGGCCAGCACCGGGGCGCTCCAGCATTTGCCATTCAGGATCTGCGCACGGCTCTCTTCATCAAATTTCTCCGGGCCGGCTTTGACCACAATCAGCTCGCCTTTGGCAGAAAGGATGATCAGCCGTCCATCGGCAGCCATGAGTGATCCAAAACCCATGTTCTCAGACCACATCTCCTTGCCATCGCTGAAGCGCACACACTTCAGGCCCGCACGGCTGTTCTGGTCGCCATCAATGCCGTAGAGATGGCCATCAATCAGCACGCTGGAGTTAAACATGTTCTTCAGGCTCTTGTTCTCCCAGACTTTTTCCGGGGCTCCGCTACCCAGCTTCAGCAGCGTGCAGCCCTTGTTATAGCCGCTGGAGATGAACAGGCTGTCGCCGCTCAGGATCGGGTCTGCAGCATTGACGCCATAACGGGTGTTCCATTTATAAGACCAGAGCTGGCTGCCGGTTTTGACATCCACGGCCACATAGGCATCCGCAGATCCGATGATAGCGAGCTGCCTGCCGTCGCGGGTAATGGGATACGGTGTGGAATAACCGGCACTGTCCACCTCGCTCTTCCAGACAATCTTGCCGCTGGCTTTCTCCACCGCCATGCCGGCCTTGCCTACATTCAGGATCAACAGATTTCCCTGCACCAGCGGTGCACCGGCGAATCCCCAGTCGGGCAGATTGGCACCTGTCTCCTTCTGCACATTTTTCTCCCAGACCACCTTTCCCGTCGCAGCCTCAAAACAAAACAGGTCTCCCCAGCGGCTGAGGTGATAAACCTTGTCCCCGTCAAAAGTCGGCGTCGCGGAAGTTCCGCCTTCGTAATATTTGTCGCCCAAATCTGCCGGATAAACATGCTTCCAGACTTGTTTGCCCGTTTTGGCATCCAGGCAGAAAACGGTGTCCGCATCATCCGCATGGCCGGTGCTGATGACACGGCCTTTGGACACGACAAAGGAGGAGAATCCAAGACCGATCTCAGCTTCCCAAACCACCTTGGGATCACCGGTCAGCTGCCAGTTCTTTTCGGTGGAAAGGCCGTCATACGTGGGCCCCCTCCAGATCGGCCAGTCTGCTGCTGCCACAGTGGTGGCACTGGCCATCAGGATGAAGATGCTATTGAGAAACGATGAGGCGTTCATGCACAGTTAACTACGTGCCAGAGCATGAATCTGGCAACCCCCGTCTGAAACCATTTCGATTGAGCCTGAACTCCAGGCTGGAACATGGACATTCCTGCGCGGTCCACACATGCATCAAAAAACGGCAAAAAGAGGAAACCCCTTTTTGCCGGTTTTTGAAGGTTTTAAACCGGTCCGTTCGCCAGCATCTGACTGCTTTCAGGCGAGGGCTGGATTAACGCTTCTTCCTTTCGTCAGGCTTCTTGGATGAAGGTTTTTTGGCTGAAGGTCTTGCCTGTGGCTTTGGACTTGAAGAGGGCTTTTTCACCTGAGGCCGGGGTGCCGGAGCAGTTTTCTTCACCTGAGGACGTGGAGCCGGAGCTGACTTCTTCACCTGGGGTTTGGGTGCAGGGGCAGATTTTTTCACCTGCGGTTTGGGTGCGGGTGCGGCTTTTTTCGTCTGGGGGCTGGATGAAGGCCGGGCCACATTTAGAGAAGGAGCATCCTTGCGCCTCTCGTCTTTTTTGGGAGGACTTGGCCGGGCTTTAGGTGCGGGTGCTGAGGATGGCTTCACATTAGGGGAAGGCATCGGAGTAGGCCGGGCCTTGGGTGCCTCTGGCCGGGGAGTCTGGCTAGGGCGCGCGTTGGAGGGCTTCTTGGGTTCTGGCATTGGCACCGGACGTGCGCTGGGTGGCACAGAAGGTCCTGAAGAAGGACGGCGCACCTCAGGGGCACCACCCGGGCGGTTGCCGGGCGAACTGGGATTCACTCTCGGCAGTTCAGGACGGGCTGAAGGGGGAGTTGGCATCTTCCGCTCAGGGGTGGAAGGACGGGCTGAAGGAGGTTGATTTTGAGTCTTCGGCGGTGTCACGGAGGAACTTGGAGCACCACCGGGGCGGCGGCTTTCCTCATTCGGCACCACGCCTGGGGCCATGCGTGGGCGGGGAGCTTCTTCAGGCTTCACCCCTGGACGGCGGTCACTTTTCGCGTCTCCTTTGCTGCCAGGCTGGCTGCCTGGAGGCACTAGGCTTGGGCGCTCACCGGGCTTCACATCTGGAGTGCGGCTTCCTGGGATCATGCCAGGAGGGCGGCCTTCTGGGCGGTCACCAGGACGGGCATCGCGATCTGGCATTCCTGGCCGGCCTTCGGGACGCTCACCAGGGCGGCCAGTACGATCCGTCATGCCAGGACGGGCATCCGGGCGGACATCGGGGCGGCCGCCCTCGCGGTCCGTCATTCCTGGACGGCCTGCCTGGCCAGGGCCAGGAGGCGTATCTTGGGGGCCTGGCCTGCCTGGAGTACCTGGGCGGTCAGCATTCGGTATCGGCGTCGCACGGCGCACTTCTTCATCCACTCCGCGTGGATCCGGGCGCTGGCTGCTGCCACGGCGCTCTTCCGGCCTGAGGTCGCGGCCCACGGCTGGAGGGGGCATATTGCTGGTGGCAATGAAGGGCCTTTTCTCCGGGAGATCGGCGGGTTTGGCTTTGGCAAATTCAGCACGCTGGCGCTCACGCAGCGCCTCAGCCGCTTTGGAATCGCCTGCATCACGCCAGCCACGGTTAATTTCCGGACGCTCGAAACGTTCCCGAACTCTGGAAGGCAGGCCTGCATTACCATCTCTTCTCACGGAAGGCGATGCGACCACCAGTTCATTCCGCTCAATGCGGGACAGGCTTCCGAAATCACGCGGACGGTCGCCGCGGTTGTCCAGCCAGTCACGGCGGAAGCGGTCGTCATCACGGCGCAGGCTCAGCCGGCGGATGCGGTTGTCACCACGGTCAAAGCGATCGGGGTCAGGTCCGCCTACAAAGATGTTGTTCACCACATTCTGGCGGTAGCTGATGTTTGTTACATTCACCGACCGGCTGATGTAGGTGATGTTGCGGCTGCGATTGACAATGAACGGACGCAACGAGCTGCTCCGCGCAAAGAGGTTAAAGGGCACAAAATTATACCAGGAAGGGCCGACATCGTAGTAGCTGTCCGTCCATTGGTTGAACCCCACATTTGCCGACCAGCGTGCTTCAGGTGGCAGCGGGGCCCAGCCTACGTGGTCATCGGTCTGCCGCCAGGAAACCCAGGCCGGAGCCCATTCAGTGCCTGGAACCCAGACCCAGCTTCCCTGCATCTGGATCCAGCGGCCATAATGATATGTGGCCCAGCCGAAATCTTCGTTCGAAATCCAGGTCCAGCCTGCATCTGTATAAGCCCAGTAACCGTCCGAGTATGGAGCCCAGTCGGTTTGCTGTGCCAGTGTTGGCTGAAAGACATAGCCGTAGTCATCCGCATAGATCCAGTCTCCGTGCGGACTGAGGGCATCGTAGAAGAAGTCTATGGAGACATCCACCTCCGCCCGCGCCGACGGAACTGGCGCGGCCACGGCAAGGACCGCAGCCAGGATTAATAATGAAAAGTGTTTCATGGGTAGTTGGTTTGGTTGTTTCACCAGCCTTGGATGGAGGGGAGAGGTTATAAATTCGATTGAATTCAAAACGCCCTTCCTTGCCTGACCAAAGCGGGTTAACTCCTCGCACTTCTGCACGTAACCGGCCAATCACCGAGAATCTACCAATGCATTGATAACCAATGATTTACACAAACAACTCAAACTCTTGATCCATGCGCTATGCATGAATGAGCGGAACCATCGTGCATAAAGTCACCAACCCATTTATGCCTTCCGGTCCGCCACGAAGATGACATGCGTCTTCCGCTTTGCCTGCGGATAGGCTTTGCAGCCCACCGTCTCCACTTTGAACCCTGCTTTGCTCAACCGGCGGGTGAAGGCGAAATCCTGATTGGCAGACCAAAACGTCACCCTGCCATCAGGCTTCAACACCTTCATGATCGTTGCCAGCCCCTGGGCCTGATACAGTCTGCCATTGCCATCTTTGACCATTGCCACGGGACCGTTGTCCACATCCAGAAGGATCGCATCATAATGCCCTGCCGGGGCCTGAGCGAGGATCTTGTAAACATCCTCCACTGAAATCTCCACCCGTGGATCATCCAGCAGAAGGCCGTTTACAGACGTGAGGAACTCCCGGTTCCAGGCCACCACCTCCGGCAGCAGCTCCGCCACCTGCACCTTGGCATCTGGGCCCACACATTCCAGCACCCGCCGCAGGCTGAAGCCAAAACCCAGCCCGCCAATGAGGATGCGCGGCACCTTGGCAGATGCCAGCCGGGCACAGGCCAGCTCCGCCAGCACTTTCTCTGACTCGGAAGCATTGGTTCCCATCAGCGGCTGCCGGTTCACCCGCAGATAAAACTCCGTGTCATGGGAGTGAAGGGACAGCACCGCCCCCTCAGGTGTGCGGGCCTCAGCGAGATTGAGAAAGGGTTTCATGGATTGGCAGTCAGTGGCTGCGCACAAGCCGCCTCCAAGATGGCAAAAGAGCGCAGAGCCGCGAGTCTGCAAGGAGTAACCACAAAGCCCCTTGTCCCCGCCCCCCGGCTGGTGGATGAATGTCCACATGAACGCATTCTTCAAAGACCTGGGCCGCACCGTTTTACAGCGCTGGAAACAGGCGGACTTTTCATTGGAGAAGTTCCCGGAAATCGCCCGCAACGCGCTCGATGAAAAACCCCCGGCCCAGCATGTCAAACTGGCCGATTTCATGCGCGAATTCCTCCTGGATGACGAGCAGCCCTTTCAGACCCAGTCCGGCTTCGGCCAGCCGGAGATCATCGCCTACGACCACCCGCGCTTTTACATCCAGCTCCTGTTCTGGCTGGATGGCACCACAGACATTCACCAGCATGAATTTTCCGGCGCCTTCCATGTCATGGCCGGCTCCAGCATTCATGCCCACTATCAGTTTGATCCCAAGCATACCATCACCCCGCATTTGCAGCTCGGTGACGTCCGCATGAAAAAGATCGAGCTGCTGGAGACCGGTAGCACCGTGCCCATCATCTCCGGGTCCAAGTGCATCCACTCGCTCTTCCATCTGGAGACTCCTTCCGTGACCGTCGTCGTCCGCACCCAGAACGATCCCGGCACCAGCCCGCAGTTTAACTTCCTGCCCCCGCACATCGCGCTGGATCCGCATCTCAACGACTTCCTCACCATGCGCCGCAAACAGTTGCTGGATGTCATGGAGCAGTCCGAAGACCCTGCCTATGCGGAACTCGTGCTCGCCATGATCCAGGAGCTCGACTTCGAGCGCGGCTTCTACGTCCTCCAGCACAGCATGGGACATATGGCCGATCTCGGCGAATGGGACACCGTCCTCACCGCCTTTGAGACCAAACACGGTCTCGCCTCAGCCAGCATCGCCCCCACGCTGGAGCAGTGCGTGCATCGCGACAGCATCAAAAACATGCGCAGCCGCATCGCCGATCCTGAGCACCGTTTCTTCCTCGCCCTGCTCATGAACGTGGCCTCCAAAAGCGATGTGCTCACCCTCGTCGGCCAGCGGTTTCCTGAGGTCAAACCCGTCGAAACCCTCCTGCGCTGGGCCGAAGAACTGACCGATGTCTCCGAAGACGGCACCTCCATCCTGGACGCCACCTTCCCCGAGGTATTGGAAACTCCCGCTGAAGAGCAGCCCGAAATCTTCCTGACCTCCTTGCGATACTTCTTGTTAGCCCCCAAAAAGGCTCCTGCCATCCTCAAATCCCTGTCTGCCGATGACCTGGATGAACTTCGCAAAAGCTTTGCCTTCTCCAGCTTGCGTGTCCTCGTTTCCTGAACTCATTCTCACCTCTCCCGTTGCATGAACTATCCCCTCACCTTCCGCTTCAAACTTGTTACCCTGGCCCCGCAGATTTATGTGGAGGATGCCTCGGGAAAACAGGTCTGTTATGTGAAGCAGAAGATGCTGCGCTTCCGTGAAAAGGTGGAGGTCTTCACCGACGAATCCCGCACCCAGCTCCTGGCCACGATCGAAGCCGACCGCATCATTGACTGGTCCGCCCGTTATACCTTCCGCGATGCCCAGGGCAATGAGATCGGTGCCGTGGGCAGACGCGGCATGAAGTCGCTCTGGCGGGCTCATTACGAGGTCTTCGCCCCGGGCTCCCGCGACATCTCATTCCTCATCCGTGAGGAAAACCCCGGTGCCAAGCTGATGGACGGCTTCGTGGACCAGATCCCCATCATTGGCATGTTCAGCGGCTACATGTTCCATCCCCGCTACCTGGCCAGCCGTCTGGATGGCACCCCGGTCCTGAGGCTCACCAAGCAGAGCGCGTTTTGGGAAGGCCGCTTCGGCCTGGTCCAGGTGAATGCCGCCAGCGAAGGCGAGCACACCGCCCTCATGCTTTCCTTCCTCATGATGAACCTGCTGGAGCGCAAACGAGGCTAATCTTCACAGCCGCCGCCGCATCAGCACGCCCCCCAGGGCGAGCAGACAAAACATGCCGCGTGAGGGCTCGGGCACAGAGGTGACGGAGATCGCGATGTTATCAATGTTGATGTTGCGGGCGGTATTGTTCAGGTTCTCAACAACGCGGATCTGGAATACATCACCCACATCCTCGGCAACGGCCTCATAGCTGACATTGAAGTTATGAAACGGATTGATGTCCGCACTTTCATCCGCCCCGGCCCGGGTCCCGCCCAATGCCGACGAAGTTACCATTACCCGGCCATCGGTGACATTGTACAACCCTACCGTGTAGTTTAGATTGGAACTGGAATAGGCATTGAAGGCTGCGCCATATAGATTGAAAAGATCGCCCTCATTGATGGTCGCCGCAAAGGTATAGGTCCAAAATTCATTCCCCGGAGTGGCATCCTTCGTATCCAGGAAAAGCGAGCCATCCCCTTTCACGCCGTCACCGCCATAGACACCGGGACTAATGAGAAAGTTGTCCCAAGAATTCACCGACCGGGACACGGTCCCGCCTTCAGCACCCGCTGCCCAGCCAGCGATGCTGTTGGCACCACTGGTCGTGCTGAAGTTACTGGAATAAAGGACCGTCACCGCACGGGCTGAGCCCTGGCTGAAGGCGGCCAGCAGGCAGAGAAAAAGGGCATGGCAGAGACTTGGAAAGGTACGTCGGTTCACGGCAGGCTTGGGGGGTTACCTCCAGCATTGTCCGCAGGTTGGGTGCCAACCTGTTGATAATCACCCGCCTAGCTGTACTGGTTAAGCCAGATCCAGCAGTCCGCCGTCACAAAGCTCCGCCTTGCCGAAGGTCTTGAGGCCGGTGTGCCCCATGGAATGGGCGACGGTCATCCAGAGCCGGTTGTGGGCGGCTTTGTCGAACTTCAGGGTGCGGCCCATCTTGAATCCGGCCCCGCCGCCGACCATGACGTAAGGGATGTTATCCAGGGTGTGGCTGTTGCCTTTGCCGAGTTCGTTGGTCCAAACAAGCAGGGTGTTGTCAAGCATGTTGCCATCGCCCGTGGGCTCAGGTGTTTCGCTGAGGCGTTTGGCCAGGTAGGCAAACTCTCCGGCAAACCATGTGTTGATCTTCATCAGCTTGGCGTAGCTGTCCTTGTTATCATCCGGATCGTGAGACAGGGAGTGGTGGCCTTCCTCAATGCCCAGCCAGCGCATCTGCGCCATGCCGACGGAGCGCATGTACTGCAGCGTGGCCACGCGGGCCATGTCATTGGCCAGACTATTGACCAGCAGGTCAATCTGCACCCGGCTGATCTCCGGCGTGTTGTCATTCACCAGCTCGATGCTGGGGTCAATCTGTGGCACCGGATGCGCCAGCTTGCCCTGTTTGTCGGCATTTTCCAGGTCCTGCTCCAGACTGCGGACGAGGGTCATGTGCTGGTCCAGCAGGGCTTTGTCCCGGGCGCTGAGCTTGGAGGAAACACGCTTCAAATCATCCCGCACATCATCCAGGATGCTGACCAGGCTTTCCTTGTCCTTCATCTGGCCATACAGTTTGCCTAACATCTGATGCGGATCATCTACGGGGGCGATGGGCTGGTTGCCGCCGGCATAGCTCATGCGCGTCCAGGGGTCCGCCCGGTCCGGCACGGCCACGCCAAATTCCAGGGAACCAAAGCGCGTGCGGGTCTCCGCCCGGCTCTGAAGGAAATTTTTGATTTCCTGGTCAATGGAGATGTTGCTGGCCCAGCCGGCCGGATTGCCACCACCGCCCATGATGTTGCCCTTCAGCAGCTCGTCACAGGTCAGCAGGCAGCTCATGCCGCGCATGTGGCTGTCGCCGTCGCCCCGCACCTTGTTGGCGATGCCGTGAAGAATGAGGGTCTTTTCCTTGAAGGCCTCCAGCGGTTTGAGGATGGATTTGAATTCAAAACCCGCCCCTTCCTGCTCCGGCCAGAATTCTCCCGGCACCGTGCCATTGGGGGAAAACATGATGATCAGCCGCTGCCGCTTCTGCGGAGCCGGAGCCCCGCTGATGCTGGGCAGCCCGGCCAGGAACGGCAGGGCCGTGGCAGAAATGCCGAGGTCACGGAGAAATTGGCGGCGGTTCAGGGCTTTCATGAGAGGGGAGGACAGAGAGGGCTACGTTGCAGATCACCGGCTCTTGCCTGGATTTTATTCTTTCATCGGCGTTTCAAGAGAAGATCATACTCCGCGTGTGAGCCAATCCACACCCACTCGACCCCTCCGTCCGCAACCTTCCAGCCGATGGCCCGATAGTGGTCCCCCACCCGAACGGAAAAGCGATGCCCGCTGCCAGCCAGCCTCTTGAAATGCAGTGAAGGATGCTGCGGATCTTCTGCCCAAAGGCGATAGTTCTTTTCCGCCAAGGCTTGAACATCGGCTGGCAGGGCATTCAATAATTGCCAAAACCGGGGCGTTGCAGTGGACTTCATGCCTGTACCGGCCAGGGGACCGTTTTTCCTGAAGTACGCGCAGCTTGTGCCTCCTCGAAAAGAAAGTCCAGATTTCCAGCCTCGGCATCCACCGCCATTTGTTCTTCCCAAGTTTTGGAACGCTCTTGGTCAAACCACTCGGCCAGCTTCCAAAAATCTTCTTTGGGAAGGCCTTGAATAGCAGATTCGATTTCGACCACAGTACTCATTCGACAAGATAACTGATACGCTGGCAGTTCGCAATTAGACATTGGCCAGGGCAATGGCTGGCTTACTTCATTCCATCCAACGCCGCGATGAGGGAGATTTCGACGAGGAGGATTTGGATGTTGCAGCCGCTGGCGGCGAAGCTGCGCTGGAGGCGGTCCAGGACGTCGGGACCGTAGGCAGGGATCTGCTGCTTGACGGTGTGGTTGAACAGATGGCGGATGAAGGCGCGGTGGCCGGCGGGATTATCGGCGACGTAATTGACGATGTCACGGGGGCCGGTGAGGTGGATCTTCTGGCCTTCTTCGGTGGCGAAATCGCTAACGGGATTAACAGGCTTTTTGTTATCCTGGGTGCGCCAGCGGCCGATGGCATCAAAGTTTTCCAGGCTGAAACCCAGGGGATTGATGGTGGAATGGCAGGACATGCAGGACTGGTTGCGGGTCAGCTCGGTGATCTTTTCACGCATGGTCAGGCTGGGGTTGAAGTGGCTCTCATCAAAGCTCACGGCCATGGGCGGCGACTTCAGCGACAGGCCGACGATGTTGCGCGTGAGGAAGACGCCGCGATGGATGGGGGAGGTCTGCTTGCTGTAGGCCAGGGAGGAAAGCAGGTAAGGGTGGGTGACGACACCGGCACGCTGTTTGGAATCAAAGGCGACGCGCTGGAACTCCGGGCCTTCGACTTTTTTGCCGTAAAATTTGGCCAGCCGGTCATTGAGCAGGAGGTAATCGGCCTGGAGCAGCTCGCGGTAATCGGACTTTTCACTCCACACCACCTGGTCAATAAACTGTAGCAGTGAGCGGCGGAGGTCGGCCAGTACTTCCGTGTTAAAACCGGGGAATGCCTTGGGGTCTTTGGAGGTGTTTTCGGCGTGCTCCAGCTCCAGCCAGTGATGGAAAAAGCCATGCAGCTTGGCCTTGGTGCGGGAATCGCTGATCATCCGGTATGCCTGGGCTTTCACCTGCTCAGGTGTGTGCAGCTTTCTCTCAGCGGCGGCCTGGGTGAGCTTTTTATCTGGGATGGAATCCCACAACGCCAGGGCCAGCCGGGAGGCGACATCATAGTCATCAGGCTGGTCGTTTTCACGGAGGTCCGGGTAGAGAAAACGGGGGGATTTAAGGGTGAAAAGGGCCACGCGTTTGGCCGCCTGCTCGGGGCTTTTGGCGGTCTTGAAATGGCTTTCTACATAGAGGTCCTTTTGCTCATCACTCAGCGGACGGCGAAAGGCGGTTTCGGCAAAGGCGAGGGCAAATTTCTTCAGTTTTTCCGGGCGGTCTTCGGCCCCGGGTTTGGTCCCGGCCAGGCGGTCCAGATTGGTTTCCACATACTCGGCGGTGGCGATGGCTGCCTCGGTGGTGGCCTGGTCCCAGGCCTTGCTGATGCTGGACCCGCGCTCATAGCCCACGCTGCGGTCATCCGCCGGGAAATTGGTGCTGATGATCATAAGCGGGTTCGGCCGGTCCTGGCGGAGCGCGTGTTGGGGGATGATTTCCAGAACGCCATGCGGCGGTTTCCACCAGAGTTCCACGGAGGCGGAGGCCTCTTTGAATTTAAAGTGCTCCAAAATCAGGCGATAGGCGCGGCCACCGACGAGATAGATGCTTTGCTTTTCCTCCCTGACCTCCGGCCCGCTGCTGACCCAGCCGTCAATGAGGGCCTTTTGATCGTCATTGATCCACAGGCGGACGCCGTTCTCACTCTTGATGATGAATTCATAAACTCCGGTTTCTTCGGCGAAGACGCTGCCGTCCCAGCGGTTGTTAAACTGCTCTGGCACCATCTTCTCCTTGTCCGGGCTGTCTGCGCCGAAGTGGAAGGCGATGCGGCTGTCCACCCGTTCAAGCCGGTAGGCTTTGCGGTCCTTCAGGCGCTTCTCCTCCCGTTCGCGTTTTTCTCTCGCCCGTTTGTCCCTGGCTTTGCGCAGGCTGGCCTCCGCCGCCTCGATGAGTTTTTTCTCCGCTTTGGTCGCTTTCAGCTCTTGAAGCTTCTCTTCTTCAGGAAGTTTTTCATCGGGCTTTGCCGCCTCAGGCGGCTGCGGTTCGAAACCCCGGTAGAGAGCTTTGATCCCCGTCTCCTTGCCATAAGGACGGTCAAAACCAGCCCCCATGCGGAAACGGCCAACGAGGTCCATCACACTGGTGCGGTATTGAGGGATGGTGAGGCGGGTGAGGTCCTTGGCGGGCGGATTGATCCGGGCCTGGGCTTCCTGGGAGTAAAAGGCGTCATAAATATACGCTGCCACCTGCCGGGCATCCTCACCGGTGCACAGGTCCGGGTCCTCTTCAGGCATGGTGCGGTCAATCTTCCGGGCCAGGGCTTCTAGCGTACGCTCACCGATGAGGGGCTCCTCGTATTCGCCTTTCACCCCCTGGCCCCGGTCGCCATGACATTCCAGGCACTGCTTTTCATAAATAATCTGTCCTGGGTGCGGTGCGGCGGGCGCAGCGCGGAGGGCCGGGATCGAAAAGAGACAGGCCGATAAAAAGAGCTGGAAGGTGTAAGGAGAGCGGGGCATGGGGGGCAACGAAGCACAAGTGGCGTTTTCCAGCCTGTGAGCAGGATACGGATAAGGAACCGTGACCCATTCAAAATAAGGCACGCATTGGCATTTATCATCCTGGGATTTGAGTTCTTATCTCCCAGTCGCCCGGGCCACGATCCGCGCGACCGTCATTCATCGCCTGTGCAGCAGGAGCCTTTGGCGGTGTAACAATCGTCGCAAATGAACTGGCCGGCGTAAAGGTGGGCATCGGGCTGACCGCAGAAGGCGCAACCCGAGGGGGGAGAAGCTGGCGGGGATGACTGGGGTATGAGCAGGGGGTTCATACAGGATTTACAAAATGGCAGGATTCGCAGATTTAGCCTCATACCTTCAGGGCTGCCGGGGCGATCGTCATGACCTTTTTTTCGGATCACGGGACCACATAGGCGAAACGGTAAAAGCGGGTGCCGGTGAGACTGACGCTGTGCTGCAGGAGGCCGGAGCTGTCTGCGGTGAGGGTAGTGACCACCTGGTTCCAGTCCGCGAGATCGGTGGAGGCCTGGAGCTGGTAAGAGAGTCCGGGCACGGCCTGGCAGCTCACGATGGCGTTTGCAGCAGCGCTTTTTTTAATGACCACCTGGGTGGGAGGAAAGACGATGAGCGCAAGCCGGCCTTCTTCATCAAAGGGGTCTGACCAGCGCGTATCGGTATAGACGGAGCTGCCGGTCAGAGTTTGCAAAAAGGCGACGAGGGCGTCTTTCTGCGGCTGGGTAAGGCCGAGGGACTGCGTGCCTGCAGGAGGCGGACGGCGCAGGCGCTGGTCCAGGTTGTCGTTGTCACCGGGGATCAGATTGTAGTGGTCAATGACCTGGGCCAGCGTCGTGAGGCTGCCGTCATGCATGAAAGGTCCGTTGGAGGAACCGCCGGGGCCGACAAGGTCGCGCAGGGTGGGCGAGCGGGTGTTGGTGAGGTCTGTGCCGCCGCCGATCCGGGTGATGACGCCGTTGTTGCGGCTGGCGGGATCAATGTCAAACTCCCCCGGGCGGTGACATCCGGCACATCCTGCCCCGCCATTGTTGGGTGCCGCGAGAAATAGCTGCTTGCCGGTATTTTCCTGAGGGGTGAAATTGGGGAAGGCTGTGTTCACATTGGCCACCTGGGCGCGGCCTTCATCAAAGCGGGAGTCGAAGGACTGGATGCTGCGGATGAACTGGGCCAGTGCGCGCTGGATGCGGGCTTCCGTCACGGCGGGATCTCCGAAAGTCATGGCAAACAGTACGCGGTATTCATCAATGGCGGCCAGTTTAACCAAAAGTTGCGAAAAGGACGGATCGCCTTCACTGCCACTGAAACCCATCTCGGCATGGTCGCGGATGGGCTGGGTGGTCTGGTTTTCCAGGGTGGTGGCACGCTCATCCCAGAAAAAGCGCACCTCCTGGGCGAAGCGGCTGTTGATGAGGCGCATGGAATGGCGGCCTGTGGTCCCGTTTACCCCCGTACTGGCCGTGGCGGTATCGCTGAAAGCATGGGCCTGCTGATGGCAGGAGGCGCAGGAGATGGTGTCATTCCGCGACAGCCGCTTATCATAAAACAAAACCCGGCCGAGGGTTGCACCGAGGTCGGTGATGGCATTGCCCGCTGTGGTGTTGTTGCGGGTGATGTAGGCGGGCACGTCCTGGCTGGCGTAATTGGCCAGATTTGTCAGGTCAATGATCCCATCCCCTGCCCTGGCGGAGGCGGGCACACCCAGCAACAGAGTACTTAAGACGGCATAAGCAAGCACCTTCATAGAATAGAGGGCCGTTTTTCTCATGAGACGAATCCTCCGGCAATGAGCTTTACGATGGCTTAACAAAACTCATTTTCGGCTGGTTCTCGTGGAGGCGGGCCAAAAGCCCGGATTCGGCTCCTTTCCCTTCCCTCACATCCACTCTGGACAAGGCTCCGTGTCTGTGAAATCATCTTTTACTTTGGCAGTCCTTTGTTGTCAGAAAAGAATGATTCAATTCCACCGTGCCTGCTACCTCAACGCTTCCCAGCCCTGATGTCGCCGCCTATGCGGACCTGCGTGATGACTTTCTGAAGTCACTTCGCTGCATGATCCTTTCCCGCATTCTTGAGGACAAGCTCGGCAGCCTTTACCGGGCCGGAGGGCGTATTGTGGGCGGAGTTTACCTGGGCCGCGGCCAGGAGGCCTTCAGCGCCGCCGCCGGGGGGAATCTGCGCTTTGGCAAGGACATCTACGGTCCCTTGATCCGGGACCAGGCAGGCCGCATCGCCTACGGTGAACCGCTTCTGGACACCATGCGCACTTATCTGGGCGTCGTCACCGGGCCTATGCGCGGGCGCGATGGCAACATCCACCGGGGACGCCCCCGGGACGGATACATGGCCATGATTTCCCATCTGGGCAGCCTGCTTTCAGTCGTGGCGGGTGCGCTTTTTGCACGGCGTTTGCGAGGCCAGCTTGGGGATACGGTGGGTGCCACCAGCATTGGCGACGGCGGCACCTCCACCGGAGCCTTTCATGAAGGCCTGAACATGGCCGCTGTGGAAAAGCTGCCGCTCGTTGTCAGTGTTGCCAACAACCAGTTCGCCTATTCCACCCCCACCTCCCGGCAGTATGCCTGTGAGGACCTTGTGCACCGTGCCAAGGGCTATGGGGTCGAAGGCCACAGTGTGGACGGCACGGATCTCCTCGCCTGCGTCGCCACCTTCCGCACCGCCTTTGCCCGTGCCCGTGCGGGTCATGGACCCCAGCTTGTCGTGGGGAAACTGCTCCGCCTCGGCGGTCATGGCGAGCATGACGACGCCTCCTACATCCCCGATTCCGCCCGCCATCAGCATGAGGCGCGCGACTGCATCGAAGTGGCCAAGGCCCAGGCCGTTGAGCTCGGCTGGGCGACCGATGCCGATTTCCTCGCCTGGGAGGAGGAAGCCCGCCGCGATGTGGATGCGGCCCAGGCCATTGCCAGCAAAGAACCCACCCCCGATCCCTACCGGGAAACCTGGCACGCCCTGTCCACCAGTGCGCTTGTAGAAGGACAGCACGGATGAGCATCACCTATCTCGAAGCCATACGCGAGGCGCAGTATGAGGCGCTCCGCTCCGACCCCAGCGTCTTCCTTTACGGGCAGGACATCAGCACTTTCGGCGGCGCATTCAAAGCCACCAAAAACCTCAGCCGCGAATTTCCCGGCCGGGTTTTTGACGCTCCCATCAGCGAGGATGCCATGATCGGCATGGCCGTCGGTGCCGCCATTGAAGGCGCCCGCCCCATCATTGAGATGCAGTTTGCCGACTTCTCCTCTGTCGGCTTCAACCAGATCGTCAACCAGGCTGCCACCCTCTACTGGCGCACCGGCACCCCCTGCCCCATCACCATCCGCATGCCCTCCGGCGGCACGCCCGGCAGCGGCCCCTTCCACAGCCAGAGCATGGAGAGCATCTATGCCCACTACCCTGGCATTGTCATCCTCACCCCGGCCACGGTTGAAGATGCCTACTGGATGCTGCTGGAAAGCGTGAAGCTGAACGACCCGGTCATCTTCTGCGAGCACAAGTTCCTCTATTACCACCTCAAGGCCGAAGGCTTTGGGGAGGCCCTGCCCATTGGCAAAGCCCGCATTGCCCGGCCGGGCCGGGACGCCACCGTCGTCACCTACAGTGCCATGCTGCATGAGGCGCTGAAATCTGCCGAAGAGCTCCAGATGGACGGCTACCAGGTGGAGGTGGTGGACCTCCGCAGCGTCAAGCCCATGGATACGGACACGATTCTCGCCTCCGTCTCCCGCACCGGCCGCCTCCTGGCTGTGGGTGAGGCCTTTCCGTGGGGCGGTGTGACGGCTGAAATCATTGCCCGCGTCAGCAGCGAGGCCTTCCACATGCTGGATGCGCCCCCCATGCGCCTCAACAGCAAGGACACACCCATCCCCTATCATCCCAATCTCTGGAAAAGCCACCGCCCGACGACCCACAGCATCACCGCTGCGCTGCGCGACCTGCTGAGGTATTAGCACACCTCACGCTCCGAGTGAGGTGATCCACGGCAAAACCTCTCCTGCCCAAACGCATCCATGACTCTTCATCATGTTATTTGACATTGTTTATTGATATCTCAACCCACCTCCCCATCCCCTCTGAAAGAAAAACACGTTTCATCACGAAAATATCACCCCCATATTCTCCATCTCTCCCGCTCCCGCTTTTCCACGTCACTTTTGCACGCTTCACGATGTTACGTCTCCTTTTCGCCTGCCTCCTCCTCGTCACCTGCACAGATCTCGGCAACGCCGCACCTGTCCCTCTTTTTGATGGAAAGACATTCAAAGGCTGGGAGGGTGAAACCACAAAAGTCTGGCGCATCGTGGACGGAACCATCGTCGGCGGCTCCCTCGAAGGGAACCCGCAGAATGAATTTCTGGCCACCAAGAAGCAGTATCGCAATTTTCACCTCAAGCTCGAATACAAGCTCACAGGCACCGAAGGCTTCGTGAACGGCGGCGTCCAGTTCCGCTCCCTCCGCATCACTGAGCCGCCCAATGAAATGATCGGCTACCAGGCCGATATCGGTGCCGGTTACAGCGGCTGCCTTTACGATGAATCCCGGCGCAAAAAGATGCTCGCCACCGCTGTCAAGGAGGTCATCGAAAAAGCCGAAAAGCCGGGCGAATGGAACACCTATGAAATCATCGCCGAGGCCGAGCGCATCCGCCTCGTCGTCAATGGCGTGCGCACCGTGGACTACACCGAGCGTGGCGCGGACATCGCCATGAAAGGCCACATCGCCCTGCAGATTCACGGCAAGTGCAAGGCCGAGATCGCCTTCCGCAACATCGTCATCGAGGAGCTGCCAGACGCCATCGTCCCCGGTGAAAAAGAGGTCCTCAACCGCTTTGGCGACCCCGATGCCGCCCGCGCCGCTCCCGCTGCTTTTAAAGACGGCCAGTTCGAAGTCAGCGACCAGGAAATCATCGTCCTCACAGGCCAGACAAACTTTGTCCGCGAGCAAAAGTCGGGAGAGCTCGAAGCCGTCCTCACCCACGCCCTCACCCAAAAAGCCCCACGCTTCCGCAGCATGGCCTGGGAGGGCGACACCGTCTATGAACAGTGGCGCGACCTCAACTTTGGCGACTGGAAAGCCCAGCTCCAGACCGCCGGTGCAGGTATGGTCATCGCCCAGTTTGGCCAGGTGGAATCCTTCGACGGCCAGGCCCGGCTGGCGGAGTTCCAGTCCTCTTATCATCGTTTGTTAGACCAGTTCAGCAGCGTCACCCCGCGCCTCGTCCTCATTGGCCCGATGCCCTTTGAACGCACGGAGGCTGAGCACGCTCCCGACCTCACCCTCCGCAACGACGATATCGCCCTCTATGCCAATGCCGTGCGCGACATCGCCAAGCAACGCGGAGCCATCTACGTGGACCTCTATACGCCTCTCTCCGAGCGCAATTCCACCCTGCCCCGCCTCACCGACAACGGCCTCCATCTCAATGAAGAAGGCCTTCGCACCGTCGCCCGCCTCATCGCCAGCCAGCTCCGTCTCTCCATCAGCGAGGCCGATGACCTTACCGCCATCAAAGCCGCCATCGTCGAAAAAAACCGCCTCTGGTTCGACTGCTGGCGTCCCGCCAACTGGTCCTTCGTTTACGGCGACCGCGTGACCCAGATGTTCGGCAAACCCTCCGAAAACGCCCCTTCCCTGCGCGAAAGTTTCGAAAGCTACAAACCCCTCATCGCCGCCCAGGACGCCCACATTCTCGCCATCGCCAAAGGTACCGCAGGCACTCCTGCGCGCATTTCCGAGAGGAGCGTGGGCACTCCTGCCCGCAATCAAAACCCAAGCGACGAAGTCGCCACTTCTCTTCCCCCTCCCCCCCTCACTCCCGCGCAGCAGCTCGCCGCCTTTACCGTCGCCGACGGCTACGAGATCAACCTCTTCGCCTCCGAAGACCTGGACGTCGCCAAGCCCACCCAGTTCTCCTGGGACGAGCGCGGCCGCCTTTACGTCGCTTGCTCCCCCACCTATCCCCACACCCTTCCCGGCATCCAGCCGAACGATTACATCCTCATCCTCGAAGACAGCAATGGCGATGGCCAGGCCGACAAATCCACCCGCTTTGCCGAAGGCCTCACCATGGTCCAGGGCGTCGAGCCCGGCGATGGCGGCGTCTATGTCTGCGACTTCGACCAGATCCTCCACCTCAAGGATACCGATGGCGACGGCAAGGCCGATGTGAAGACCGTTCTCTACTCCGGCTTTGGCATTGGAGATACCCACCAGCTTGTCAATTCCATCTGCCATGGCCCCGATGGTAGTCTCTGGTTCACCCAGGGTCTGCATGCCTATTCCCGCGTCGAGACCGCCCATGGGCTGGCCATTCTGGAGAAGGCCGGAGTCTGGCGGTATAACAAGCGCACCCAGAAAATGCACGCCTTTTTCAATGGCGGCAAAGCCGGGCATAACTGCTGGGGCGTGGCCTTTGATGACTACAACCAGGTCTTCCACAAAAGCGGTGACCGCCCCGCCGGATACTTCAGCACCCCCGGCCTCATCGCCATGAAGGACCCGGACGAATACCATCCCACCGGCATGCTGTTTGATACCAGCCCGAAGACCAACTCCATCGAGATCATCGGCACCCGCGCCCTCCCGGATGACATCCAGGGCACCGCCCTCATTGGCGGCTACTTCGGCGGCGTGGTCGAGCTGCACCGTTTTGAGGACGAAGGCTCCGGGTACAAAACCACCCAGCTTCCCCGCCTCGTCACCTCCTCGGATCCCTCCTTCCGCCCCGTGGATGTCAGCGTCGGCCCGGACGGTGCCATGTATCTTTGCGACTGGTTCAATCCCGTCATCGGCCACTATCAGGCCAGCTATGCCGACCCGCGCCGCGATCGCAGCCATGGCCGCATCTGGCGCATCACCGCCAAAGGCCGCGCCCCAGTCAAACAGCCCGCCCTGGCCGAAATGAAACCCGCCGAGCTCCTCGCCCAAATGGCCTCCCCCGAGCGCTGGACCCGCTACCAGGCCAAGCGCCTGCTCTTCGACGGCCTAACAAAAGACGTAATCTCTGCCGCCGATGAATTCATCACCCAGACCCAGGACGAGCACCAGCTCATGGAAGTCTGCGGCGTGTATGAAGCCCACGAAGCCGTCAACGAAGCTCTCCTCGACCGCTTGCTGACTGCCAAAGACGCCCGCATCCGTGCCTACGGCGCGCGTGTCACCGGTGCCTGGGCTGACCGTCTTCCCGATGCCCTCGTCAAGCTCGCCCGTGCCGCCCATGATGACCATCCGCGTGTGCGCCTGGAAGCCGTCGTCGCCACCGCCCGCATCCCCCAGCCGGAGGCCGTCGAAGTCGCCACCCAGGTGCTCGATCATCCTATGGACAAGTTCCTGGACTACGCCCTCCGCCAGGCCGTCCGCGCCTTGCAGCCCCAGTGGCAGCCGGTCCTGGCCAGCCTCACCTTTCACAAACAACCTGCCCAGGCCGAGTATGTGAAGAAGATCGCCAACGCCGCCCCCGTTGTCGCCCATCCGGGCAAGGCCGTTTATGACGCCCTCTGCCTCAACTGCCACCAGCCCGAAGGCAAGGGCCTGCCTGGGATCTATCCGAGCATCGCAGGCACCGACTGGGCCACCGGCGATCCTTCCCGCCTCATCAAAATCATCCTTCACGGCCTCAGCGGCCCCATCCAGGTGGACGGCCAGGAATTCAAACAAATGGCCCCCCTCCCCATGCCCCCCATGGGCCTGGATGACCAGCAAATGGCCGACGTGCTGACCTATGTACGGTCCAACTTCGGCAATCAAGCGACGCCAGTGAGTCCTGACCAGGTCAAGCAAGTCCGCGCTGCCAACGCCGACCGCACCACCTTCTGGACGCAGGAGGAATTGAAATAGAATTCAAGGCAGTGCGATGGGTCGCGCATTCACCCCTGGCAGCAGCAGCAATGCATCCGACAATGGCGATGACGGATCCATCGGAAGCTCTGGTTCCGGAGCCGTCATTCGCTCCAGCCGGACATTCGTATTCATCCGGCGCGGCTGCGGTTTGAGGGCCTTTTTCGCCTGCTCACTCCACACCGTCACCCGCTCATCCACGGTCTCCCAGGGGACCGAGAAAGAGGAAAACGCCACTGCCAGCAAGGCCAGCCAAAAGGTGGGCACATTGAGGCTGGAGCGGCGGCTGGTCTGCTCCAGCTGCTTGAGCCTCTGCGTCATCTCCTCCAGCTTGCGCAGCGTCTCCGCATGCTGCCTGTCTGCCAGTTTTTCAGCCGTTTCACGCTCCACCTCCGGTGCAGGCAAGTGCCTGGATGCCGGGTCTTTGCCAGTGGCATCAGGGGTCAGGGTTGGGTCGGCATTCATCGCACACAGGCTGGGTCAGGTTGAACAATCTTTGCTTTCCGGCTGGGGGATGCCGGTTAGGCTGGAGCCCTGTTGAATCAGGCGCTCTTATGAAAGCAACGCGGCGCAAATGGCACCGGATTGGAAAAAGAAAAGATTCTTAAATTCGAACGTCTTGATGCCTTTTTCTGACGCGATTGCGAAGTATCGTGAGTGCGGGAGGATATGGAGGTATGGGCGTGGAAGACTCCTCGCTCGCCTTTCAGAATGGCGAGTAGCGTTCGCTCCGCTCAGCATACTCGCGCTCCGTGCGGCGGGCCTCTTTCGACCTCGCACCTCAGCATCACAGAATGCTGCCGGGCTCATAGGCGGCGGCCTCAGGATGCTGCGCGGTGAGCTGACCCACGCGGGAGACGAAGTGATCCACCTGCTCAGGAGCATCACCGGAGTTGGCTTTGCCGTGGGCGACGACGGCGTCCAGGGCATCGGCCTTGAGGCCGAGGCGGTCATCGGCGGCGAGGCGGGCGAGGAGGTCGTTGTGGGTGACTTTGCCGGTGCGCATGTCGCGGGCGACGGCGACGGCGTGTTCTTTGATGGCCTCATGGGCGGCTTCACGGCCGGCACCGGCTTTGACGGCTTCCATGAGCACAGTGGTGGTGAGCAGGAAGGGCAGGTAGCGCATGAGCTCCTGCTCGACGACGGCCTCAAAGACTTCCATCTGATTGAGCACGGTGAGCAGGGTTTCCAGCAAGCCGTCCATGGCCAGGAAGGCATCCGGCAGCATGACGCGACGGACGACGGAGCAGGAGACATCGCCTTCATTCCACTGGTCGCCAGCGAGACCGGCGGCCATGGCGAGGTAACCTTTGAGGATGACGTGGAAGCCGTTGATGCGCTCGCAGGAGCGGCTGTTCATCTTGTGCGGCATGGCGGAGCTGCCCACCTGGCCTTTGGCGAAACCTTCGCTGGCCAGCTCGTGGCCGGCCATGAGGCGCAGGGTCTTGGCGAAGCTGCCCGCACCGCTGGCCACATGGGTGAGGGTGGAGACAACCTGGAGGTCCAGGCTGCGCGGATACACCTGGCCCACGGCATCCAAAGAAGCGCTGATGCCGAGGTGATGCAGGATGCGGTCCTCCAAAGCGCGGGCCTTGGAGGCATCGCCATTGAACAGGGTGATCTGGTCCAGGCGGGTGCCGACAGCGCCCTTCAGCCCACGCGCCGGATAACTGGCGATGAGGGCGTTTAGCGCCTCCACGCCGATGAGCATTTCCTCACCAAACATGGCGATGCGCTTGCCCAGCGTGGTGACCTGCGCGGCGACGTTGTGCGTGCGGGCGGTCATCGGGATGTCGCGGCACTGGGCGGCGCGTTTGGCGAAGCCGGACAGCGCTGCGATGCTCTTTTTGCGGACTTCCAACAGCGCGCGGAAGACCTGGAGCTGCTCGACGTTTTCCGTGAGGTCGCGGCTGGTCATGCCCTTGTGGATGTGCTCATGCCCGGCCAGGTCGCAGAACTCCTCGATGCGGGCTTTGACATCGTGACGGGTCACGCGCTCGCGCTCCATGATGGAGGTGAGGTTGACCTGGTCCTTCACCTTTTCGTAGCTTTCGATGACGCCATCCGGCACCGGGATGCCGAGGTCGCGCTGGCCCTTGAGAACGGCGATCCAGTAATCCCGCTCCAGCTTCACTTTCCCCTCGCCCGACCAGAGGGCGCGCATGGCGGGAGTGGCGTAACGTTCGGCAAGGACATTGGAAATGGCATCAGTCATGGGCCGCCCATCTTGCCGGGGAGAAGCGGCGAGTCAAGGAGGGCTGAGGAGAGAGGAACGGACAAATCCAGGCATCAAAACTCGCCTTCCCACTCCATGGAACTGTTTTCAAAGGTATTTAACATCCCAAAAAGAGCTTGGTCATTAAACCGGAATGAATATGACTGCCCGTCTGACTGGTAGCTTTCAGCACTCATCATTCGTGGAAGTGAAGGAGGATTCGGGAGTTCTTTGAGATCACGCGGATAGGTACCATGCTTCGTCCGATATTCCTCAAGCAGCGGGCTCAACCGGTCAGGAAAGGCCATGGCGTCATCTCTGGCCAGACGGAAAATTTGGCGGTTTACCGGAACCAGCACCACAGAGAAAGCGAAGGCAATCAGCAGCGCATGTAAAACAGGCATCACCCATTCAACGGTTCGCCCGCGCCGCCAGCCTAACCACAAACAGATAAAGGCGAAAACAAGCACCGGCAGGAGCAGTGCGCCCAGTAACACTATGGTCATAAAAAGTGGAAAAGGGGGGATAAACCACGCCAGGATGGCAAAAAGGCTGAGCAACAGCGCGATCCAGAACAGGCGGGTTTTCATCGTCAAGGAGACCTGGGCTTATTCAGGAAGCGGCTCATGTTTCAGTGGAGAATTGAGCAGGGCGAGGGCGGCGGCGCGTTCGGGATGGTGGGCAAGTTCCTGGTGGAGGGCCTCAAGCCGGGCATGCAGGTCTGGGCCGAGGCGCTGGATGAGCTGGAGGCGATGGGTTTCATCGCGGGCCTGGTCACGGACGGCTTTCTGCCAGGGCGCGCCAAAGATGAGGTGCAGGGTGTGGTGGAGATTTTCGGCTTTCAGTGCCTCCCATTCTCCGCCATCCAGCCAGATGCTGCCGGTGGTGGAGCGGTCAATGCGAAAGGCATGACCGTGGCCCACGCGGTAGCGGGTCAGGACGGTGCCGGAATCTGGACAGAGTTTCACCGCATCGTCGTATTCGCTGACCGGATGGTTTTCCTCGTCGAGAGCGGGGGTGCTGGCGGGGGGTGTATCCTTCCGGGTGCTGTGCCATTTCCAATAGTGTTCCGCGCGAATCCAGTGGCCCCCGGATTCGGGGCAGCGGTAGGCGATGAGGCCTTGCTCCAGTTCAATCCGCTCCAGGCGGGGGTGATGGCCAACGGGACTTCTCATCCCCGTTATTTAAATGATCTGTGGTTGGGGAGAAAGGAGAAAGGCGAGCTTTTATCACTCCCCCGGAACTTCCGGGGGAGTGAAGCGACATTTACTGTCGGACTCCAAACCCATCACTCGGAGAGTGATGACTACTGAACTTTAAACATGGCGTTCGTCTTGTCGCCACCGCTGAGGATGTAGGCGAGGAGGTCGAGGATCTCTTCCTTTTTCAGCATGGCGAGGAGCATGGGGGGCATGGGGGAGACTTTGCTGGTCTCGATGCTTTTGACTTCTTTGCGGTCAATGCCGACGCGCTGGTTGGGGTCGCTAAGGTCGGTGTTGAGGGTGACGTTGTCGCCGCTGAGGTTGACGACGACGCCGATGTGGACTTCACCGCTGTTGAGGGTGACGACGATGGGGGCGAACTGCTCGTTGATCTCTTTGCTGGGGTTGATGATCTGGTCCAGCAGGTCATGCGGGCTGTAGCGGCCACCGGCTCCGGTGAGGTCGGGGCCGTTCATGCCGCCGGCATTGCCGAAACGATGGCAGGCGTAGCAGGCGGCGGCACCGAACATCTTGCGGCCGGTATCGAAGTCGCGGTTTTTGAGGCCGGTTTTGGCAGCGGCGCTCAGCTCTTCCAGCGTCCACATGGTGGGGGTGCGGCCGGCGAGCATGGCGCCGACGTTTTCGATGGCGGATTTGCGCTCGGGCTTTTTGGCGATGAGTTCGGCATGGAGGGTTTTTTCCTCTTCGGTGAAGGTGGCCAGGGAGTCGTTGCGGATGAACTCGATGAACTTGTCAAAGCTGGAGCCGCCCTTGTAGTTGGCGGCTTTCAGGAACCACTCGAGCTGGGCGGTGCGCAGCTCAGGAGTCCAGCCAGTTTTGAGCATGCGGAGGCTGCGGGCGAATTCCATCTGCGGTTCCTGGCTGTCGGCGGCGGCGATGAGGGCCATGCCTTTGGCGGCGGTGTTCGGGGCCTGCAAATAGGCCAGGGTCTCGCAAAGGAGCCAGTTCAGCTCGAAGCTTTCCGAGGGGAAGGCAGGGTCAAGCTGGGCGATGAGCTTGTCCATCGTGGCCTGGTCAGGATTGCCAAAACGAGTAAGGATGATCTGGGCGAGGCGAACGTGGCTGAGCTTTTGGTCCGGCGTGAGAGCGGCGAAGTCCAGCTTCAACAGGGCGGCGAGCATCTTGTCGCGGGCGGCGGTATTGATGGTGATGGCGGCACCTTCGGGGCGCTGGCTGGGGCTCACACCGGTGACGCGGGCGAGCGCGAGCAGGGCCTCGAGCTGGCGGCCGGCATCGGTTTCGCTGAGTGCTTTGGCCTCCCATTCAGCCAGCGGCTGATGCTCAATGGCGACGCGGGCGGCGCTGCGGATGAAGCGGTCTTTGCTATTCAGGTGCGGCCAGGCGGTGGCGACGGCTTGCGGATCCTGCTTGCCATGGAAGGCTTCAAGCTGATGACGCAGCGCACGCTCGGCGGAGACTTTCGGCGTGAGGTCAATGGGGGAGGTATCCTCACTGCCGGTATAGGTGACGCGATAGAGGCCGGACTGCACGCGGCGGCCGCCGATGGCGAAGTACATGGCACCGTCTTTGGGATGGATGATGGCATCCGTGAGAGGCAGCGGGGCTCCGGTGATGAAGTCCTCTTTGACGCCGGTATAGGAGGAGCCGTCTTCGGTGAGATGCACGGCGTAGAGCTTGCCCCAGCTCCAGTCCATGATGTAATAGGCGCGCTGGTATTTGGCGGGGAATTTGGCCCCATAACCAAAGGTGGTACCGGTGGGGGAACCAGGGCCGATGTTGACGGTGGCAGGCAGGTTGTCAGGATAAAATTCAGGATACTTCCCTGCCCCGTTGCGCCAGCCGTATTCACCACCGCTGACGACGTGGTTCACGCGGGTTGGGCGGTACCAGGGCGTATTGAAGTCATACTCCATGTCGGCATCGTAGGTGAAGAGTTCACCGTCGCTGTTGACGCCGCCGTCATAGATGTTGCGGAAGCCGGAGGCGAAGATCTCGAAGTTTTTGCCATCAGGAGAGACGCGGTAAACGATGCCGCCGGGGGCCAGAACGTGGCGGTTGTGGCCGCGACCGTCGGGCATGCGCGGAAGCAGGTGGTCATCGCCCCAGAGCTTCGGCACAGGGGAGGTGGAGGGAGTGCCGTCAATGGGGCCTTCGGCGAGGACGGCGTTGTTTCCGGTGATGAGATACAGCGCCTTGCCATCGGGAGTGGGCATGAGGGCATGCACGCCGTGGTCGCTCTTGGAATCGAAAGCGCGGAGGAGTTCCACCTTGTCGAGCTGGTCGTCGTTATCGGTATCGGAGATGCGGTAGAGGCCGCTCTGGGCCACCTGTTCGTAGTCGTTCACACCGGCATAGAGGGCACCAAAAGCGAAGACCATGCCGTTGATGGCGCGGATGTTGACGGGCACTTTCTGGACGTCTTTCTGCTCCAGCATCTGGCCTGCGGCAGGCGGGGAGAAGCGGTAGAGATCGCCATACTGGTCGCTGGCGTAGATGCGGCCCTTGTCGTCATTGCAAAGGGCCACCCAGGAGCCCTGCTCGCCACCGGGAACGGAATAGAGAAGCTCGACTTTGAAGTCCTTCGCAGCCTTGATGCGCTCCACCGGCGTGGCCTTGTTTTCACCAATGGCCGGGCCGACGGCTGCCGGGCGGCGAGCCTGGGCGGGTGCTTTGGCCTTGCCTTTGCCCTTGGCAGGCGCAGGTGCATTCCCTGCGGCCTTTTCTTTGCCTTTGCCTTTGGCCTTGTCCTGCGCCGGGCCTTTTTTGGCAGGTCCCTTTTTCGCGGCCGGACCGGGTTTTTCGATCTTCTGGGCGTCGTTCGGAATGTTGGTTTTGGCGAAGGGAATGACGCCGCCCTCAGGCAGCTCCTTGAACATCACTTCCTTGATCTGGACGTTCATGGCCGGACCGCGATGGATCTGGAAAGCCAGCAGGCCCTCCAGCGCCATGGCCTTTTCCTCATGGTCCACGAGGTCAATGGTGACCTGGCCGTTGAGCTTGTGGATGAGGTGGTTTCCCTGGGCGATGACGGTGTATTCATTCCACTGGGCGACATCCACGGCGACGGGGTCGCGCTCGGCGACGAGCCACTTGCTGCCCGCCTGGTCAATGACCACGCTCTGGCCGTTCTGGCAGATGATGCCACGGCCTTTTTCTTCATACACCATGGCGTTGTTCGGCGCGGCAGGATGGATGTCGCACTGGTAACCGCCGACGGACCACTTGCCGTTTTCCGGCAGCTCCTTGCTGCGGTACTGGATGCCGGTGTTATTGCCGGTGACCTTGGCCTTGATGCGCAGCTCGAAGTTTTTGACCTGACCGCCGCGCCAGATGAGAAACTGGTTGTAGCTCAGGTGCTCCGGGCCGTTCGTTTTGCCCGTGATGCAGCCGTCCTCGACACTCCACAGCTCTGGATTGCCATCCCAGCCGGTGAGATCCTTGCCGTTGAACAACGGACGGAAGCCCTCCTGGGCCTGGGCGGCCGTGAGCCCGAAGGACAGGAGTGCGAGGGTGAGTAACGAGGTCAGTTTCATGGGTGGTCGGAGCGCCGGAGTGTGCGCGGTTGTGTCTTTTGAAACGAGATCTTTCGCGAAATCCCACGGCAAAAGATGTGTCGAATTTCGCAATGGGGCCCTTGAACATTGAAATTGGACTTGGCAAATTCCGCTGTGAGCACAGTTCGATGAAGACGGCCAGGTAAAGCCATTTTTCGCCACGGAGGATGAAGGTGATGTCGCCGGCTCATATATATATTGTTAGGGCACTCTGGCAGAGGCTTGTCCAGCAGCAGTTGGGCGAGGGGAGGTCGGCACGACCGTCGCAGGTCTGAGGTGCGCAGGTCTTGGGCTGGAGGACGATGAGGCCTTGCTCCTGCATGAGGCGGCGCACGCGGTCCGGAGCGCACACAAGGCCTTGGCAGCGATGGTGGCAGAAGATCACACCGATGGCCTTGCTGAGTTAGAGCGCAGTGACCACACTTCGCAAAACTCCCAACCAAAGGCCCCCAAAAGTAAACGCTTCCAGACGCAGCCTTTGC
The DNA here is from genome assembly GCF_039655865.1 of Prosthecobacter sp. SYSU 5D2. Lineage (NCBI taxonomy): Bacteria > Pseudomonadati > Verrucomicrobiota > Verrucomicrobiia > Verrucomicrobiales > Verrucomicrobiaceae > Prosthecobacter > Prosthecobacter sp. SYSU 5D2. The sequence continues at coordinate 103,856 of NZ_JBBYXL010000004.1, forward strand.
AACCGCAGCCGCCGGATTCCAAACGTCAAATTCGCACCCAGCTTGATCAGCAGCACGGAGCGGCCTTTCTCATTCATGCCGCAGCCTGCATAGTCAGACTTACGGACATTTGGGATCACCCGCACCACCCGTTGGGTCATCGTCACGTCGCTCATGGCTTCATCCTCGCACCGCCAGGATACCCGCAGCGATACCTTCCGCAATGGCCTGCCGATGTGAGGGAGTCGCGCAGCGGTTGGCCTCCGTGCGGTTGCTGATGTAACCGCATTCGATCACCGCGGCAGGCATTTTGGTGGAGCGCAGGACCTTGAAATTGCGGCTGATGAGGCCCCGGTATTTACCCGTGACCCGCCGGTCCATAGAGCGCAGGATGCTTCCCGCCAGGATCTTGCCATTGCTGCTGCGATAGTATCCCTCCATGCCATGAATGCTGGTGGTGCGGTTGGCATTGAAGTGGATGCTGACAAAGACGGAGCGCGAATTGCGGTTGGCGATCCAGGCCCGGTCATCCAGAGAGACAAAAGTATCCGTGCGCCGCGTCATCACGACTTTCAACCCTTTGGCCTTCAGCAGACGCTCCACGCGCTGGGCCACATCCAGGCACAGACGCTTCTCCACCAGTCCATACCAGGCCGCGCCGCCATCGTGTCCACCATGCCCGGCATCCAGGATCACGGTACTAAAGGTCAGCGCCTGGGCTGTGGCGGGCAGCGCCAGCAGCAGGAGGAAAAGCATGCATCGTATGATCCGTGAAGATGCCATTTTCTAAACTTTACTTAAAATTAAATAAAGGGGAATATAAAAGAGCGTATTTTTGCCAATTCCTGCCACACTTTCGTCTTTGCTCCCGCCATCGCTCTGCTAAAAGTTCCCCATGTCCGGACTCGCCAAACTTGATGACCTCATCTCCCTGCTGGATGATGAATCCCAGGTGGTGCAGGAGGCAGTGCAGAAGGAGCTGATGAGCATCCGCCAGGATTTGCCGGAGCGGCTACGGCTGATGGACCGCCAGCTCACGGCGGATGAGGAGCGCCACATGGGCCGCCTGCTGGAGCCTGCGCGGCGCGCGGAGCTGGAGGAAACCTGGATGCGCTGGCGCTGGCTGGACCATCCGACCACCCAATTGGAGGAAGGCATTGCGCAAATCTCCGCCTACATGCATGGCTGGCGCACGCAGACAGGGGAACTGGCCAAACGCCTGGACGACCTGGCCGAGGAGGCCTTCAAGGACCAGGGGCGCATGGATGCGCGCGAGCTGAGCGAATGGATGTTTACCGTGCGCGAAGGCAGTGTGCGCTTCCGTGGCAACAGCAAGGACTATTACACGCCCAATAACAGCAACCTGCTGTGGGTGCTGGAGACGGGACTGGGTAATCCGATCAGCCTATGCTGCCTGTATCGTTTGTTAGGCAAGCGGTTTGGCCTGGACATCCAAGGCTGCAATTTTCCCGGACACTTTCTGGCACGGGTGGAGCATTCTGACCGCACCTGGCTGGTGGACTGTTTCAATCGCGGGCGCTTCATGCTCTCCAGCGATGTGGCCCGGCATCACCCGGCCGCGAATCCATCCATTGAGGATGTGGTGCAGACGCCGGCCAGCACGGATGCCATTCTGCTGCGCATCCTGCGCAACCTGGACGAGGCCTTCGACCGCCTGAACAACGTCACTTACCGGCAGACCATGCGGTCATTGGCGGTGAAACTGATGGAAGACTGACCTCCGCCGCAGATGCCCGCCCTCCGCGCCGATGCCGCCCGATGCCCAGCCCCGAACAGCTCCGCGACCGTTTCCTGCGCGCTCTTGCGCCTGAGAGCCAGTTTTACCGGGTGCTGGACCACCTGCCGGGGATCTCCTTCTTTGCCAAAAACGCCCGTTTTCAGATTGTCTGCGCCAACCAGCACTTCGTTGAGAGCCTGGGGTTCAAGAGCGAGGCAGAGCTGATCGGCAAAGAGGACTTCGATCTCTTCCCTGCCCGGCTGGCGGAAAACTTCCGCCGGGATGACCAGGAGGTCCTGACCACCGGCGAGGCGCGGCTGAACTTGGTGGAGCTGTTTTTCAATCCGCAGGGTATTCCGGACTGGTTCATCACCAACAAGCTGCCTGTGAGGGACCGCCGGGGGCGCGTCATCGGCATCATGGGCACCACGCAGAGCTATGGCCACGCCGTGGAGACGGTGCATCCATACCGGCAGATCGAGCATGCGCTGGCGTATATCCGGGAGCACTTTCGGGAGCGAATCACGGTTGAGGACCTGGCCGCCCTGGTGCATATCTCCACGCGCCAGCTTCATCGCAAGTTTGTGGAGACCTTTGGTGTCAGTCCGCAGGCTTTCATCATGAAGCTGCGCATCCAGGCCGCCTGCGATGCGCTCCAGCAGGAGGACGCCCAGATCAACCTCATCGCTGCCGACCTCGGCTTCTGCGACCAAAGCAGCTTCACCCACCACTTCCACCGCCACATCGGCATCACGCCGCTGAAGTACCAGCGCCAGTTCCGACTCGTCAGAAAAACCGGAGAATGACATCCAAAACCGCCACCGAAACCGCCCCGCTCCTGCCCTTCCTGCTGGCCCAATGGCCCGAGGTCAAACGCACGAAAGTGAAACAATGGCTGCGCTTTGACGCCATCAAGGTCAATGGCCGCACCATCACCCAGCACGACCACAAGCTGCAGCCGGGGGACGTGGTCAGCATCCAGCCGCAGAAGGCTCCGCCCGCCACCACGCCCCTGCCTGCGGGACTGAGCGTGGTGCATGAAGATGATGAGCTTTTGGTTATCCGCAAGCCCGTCAACCTCCTCACCATCGCCACCGATACCGAGCGCGACAAGACCGCCTTCCGCATCATGACGGACTACCTGCGTGAAAGCACCCACGGCAGCCACGACCGCCTGTGGATCGTCCACCGCCTGGACCGTGAGACCTCCGGCTTGCTGGTCCTGGCCAAGAGCGAGGACGCCAAAGTCTGGCTCCAGGAAAACTGGCACCGCATGGACAAACGTTACCTCGCCATTGTGGAAGGCAGCATGAAGGCCCCGTCCGGCAAACTGGTGAACCACATTGACGAGACGCAGCCGCATCGTGTCTATGCCCTGGACCACGCCACCGCCACGACTCGCGAAGCCGTCACGCATTACCGCGTGCTGGGCACAGGATACGGTCGCAGCCTGCTGGAGATCACGCTGGAAACCGGCCGCCGCCATCAGATCCGCGCGCAGCTTGCTGCCGCAGGGTGTCCCATTGTGGGCGATGACAAATACGGCGCGAAGAGCGATCCCGTGAAACGCATCGCCCTGCATGCGAGTGACTTGAAGCTGCTGCATCCTCAGGATGAGCGGGAGCTGACGTTTCACTCTCCTTTGCCTCAGGACCTGGCGCGACTTGTGCCGGTGACGGTGGGCTGATGTGCGATGCGATGAGCGAAGGCGGTGCGAGGGTTACAACCGCGCCTTAAAAAGGCGCGGCTAATGGACGTACGCCGCTCTGCGACGGGGAGAGGGGGACGGGAGGTCTGAAACGGTTTCCACCAGCCGGTGTGGAGATAGCGTATGAATCAGTTGGAGCCCAACTGAGCTACTTCTCCTGAGCGACGCGTTGTTGCTCAGCTTCCATGGCTGCTTTTTCGGCAGCGATCGCCGCAATGGCCGCAGCGCGGCGGGCACGTTCTTTGGCTTCCTGCTCGGCGCGGACCTTGGCGGCGGCAGCTTCACGCCGGGCTTTGGCTTCTTCGGCTGCCTGGCGGGCGGCTTCTTTTTCGGCATCCTGTTTCGCCTTCAGCGCGGCGGCGGCAGCTTTCACGGCTTCAAGTTCGCGACGGGCCAGCTCGCGGGCGGCCTCACGCGCAGCTTCGCGTTCGGCATCGGCCTTGGCTTTGGCCTCGGCAGCGGCCTGACGGGCGGCAATTTTCTCGGCCTGCTGGCGTGCCTTTTCAGCTGCCTGCTCGGCGGCGGCCTGGGCCCGCGCAAGAGCGGCGGCTTCTTTTACCTGCTGGAGGCGGGCTTTCTCAGCGGCTTTTTCGGCGGCGGCCTTTTCTTTGGCGATGCGGGCGGCTTCCTTTTCCTCGGCGATGCGGATCTTCTCGGCAGCCTTCTCTGCATCGGCCAGTTCTTTGGCCACTCGCGCCGCTTCCTTCTCAGCCTGGAGACGGGCTTTTTCAGCCGCTTTTTCAACATCGGCCAGTTCTTTGGCCACTCGCGCAGCTTCCTTCTCTGCAGCAATACGCGCTTTTTCAGCGGCCTTCGCCGCGGCCTCCTCTTCTCGGGCACGGATGGCCGCTTCTTTTTCAGCCTGGAGACGGGCTTTCTCGGCCACTTTTTCAGCAGCGGCCTGCTCTTTGGCCACTCGGGCAGCTTCTTTCTCTTCAGCGATGCGTGCCTTCTCAGCCGCCTTCGCCGCCTCCTTCTCCGCAAGGGCCTGCTCACGGGCCAGGATGGCGGCCTCCTTGGCGGCGATGTCGGCGGCCAGTTTGGCTTCCTGGGCTTGGATCAGGCTGGCGGCAAAGCTGCGCAACTCCTGGGCAAGACGGGCAGCGGTTTCACCCAGCCCTGGAGCCACTTCGGTGGGGACGCGAGGCTGGATTTCGAGCGATTCGAGCCGGGCGGCCATGTCGCTAAGCAGGGAGGTAAACTTGAGGTCGGGTCTCGTGGTCATCAGAGGGTTGGCTGAAACAGAACCGTCATGAATGGAGACGGTTGTCCCCCTGTAAAGTCCCTTCCTTACATTCGCCGACAGGGATCCAGGGGAAGCCAGGAATGCGAGTAAATCTGCTCTGACGATTGCCCTGCGCACACCCCGAGCATCTTGCAGACATTTCATCCGCCCCTTGCATTCCCCGTACTATGGCGCTAGGTGCCCAAGTTTCCCATTTAATGAAAGCAATTCTGGCACTCGAAGACGGACGATATTTTGAAGGCATCTCCTTTGGCGCACCCGGCACCCGCACGGGCGAAATCTGCTTCAACACGTCCATGTCCGGTTATCAGGAAGTCCTGACGGACCCATCCTACCGTGGCCAGATCGTGGCGATGACCTACCCGATGATCGGGAACTACGGCATCAACACCCTGGACGATGAAAGCAGCGAGCCGCATGTGCGCGGATTTGTCATTGAGGAACTGTGCGATGTGCCCAGTAACTGGCGTAGCAGCCAGTCCCTGGACGGATACCTGAAGCAGCATAACATCCCCGGCATCCAGGGCATTGACACGCGCGCGCTGACCAAGCACCTGCGCACGCTGGGTGCGATGCGCTCCGTCATCACCACCGAGGTGGGCACAGTGGAAGAGGCCGTCAAGCTGGCCCTGGAAAGCGCGCCCATGAGCGGCAGCGATTTCGTCAAGGAAGTCAGCACGCCCAGCATCTACACCTGGGACCCGGAAAACGAACTGAGCCGCCAGTGGGACATCCCCAGCCCCAGCCAGAACCGCGAAGGCGGTCCGGAAGGCGCTTTCCATCCTCTGGGCGAGGCCCGGCACCACATCGTGGCCTATGACTTTGGCATGAAGCGCAACATCCTGCGCGGCCTGCGCCAAAGCGGCTTCCATGTGACCGTCGTCCCTGCCGCCACCTCTGCTGCCGATGTGCTCGCCCGGAATCCGGACGGCGTCTTCCTGTCCAACGGTCCTGGAGATCCGGCCGCGCTGGGCTACATCCATCAGGAGGTCAAGTCGCTGATTGGCAAGACGCCCGTCTTTGGTATCTGTCTCGGCCACCAGATCCTGGGACACGCCTATGGCGGCAAGACTTTTAAACTCAAGTTCGGTCATCGCGGCGGCAACCAGCCCGTCAAAGACCTGCGCACCGGCAAGGTATCCATCACCAGCCAGAACCACGGTTTTGCCATTGATCCTGGCAGCCTGCCGTCCAATGTGGAAGTGACTCATATCAACCTCAATGACGGCACCGTCGAGGGCATGCGCCATCGTGAAGCGCCGGTCATGAGCGTCCAATACCACCCTGAGGCAGCTCCGGGTCCGAATGATGCGAAGTATTTCTTCGATGAATTCGCGAAGCTGATTGATAAGGCGGACTGAGGCGGATTAGGGGTGCCTATCGAGATGCTGCAGCACCTGGGGTAACGCCAGTTTGAGCGCCTCGAGGAGCACACGAAAGTGCTGCTGCCGAGGCAAGAGACTTGCGTCTGCCACTCTGCCCCGCACTCCAGGACGTGCTGCGAATTCAGAAATCCACATGCCGCGCGGAGCGTCCCTATGGGCGGCGAAAGCGCAGAGCGCATCACCACTTTTCTCTGAAGTCAGCCTGCCACCTAACAGCATGTGTGACCGAGCGACACTGCCCGTCCCCCCCTTCATGCAAGACTTCCCGAAAACAGAAACGGCAGCCTGCGAAGAAACAGGCTGCCGTTTGAAGGGTGGATGAACAGAGGCGTTCAGTTCTGAGGCTGCACCTGAGGTGCGGCTTCTGGGTCTGCCTCCGGTTTGATTTCCGATGCGGGTGCTGCAGGAATCTGGATGGGAGGAGTGGTCACCGACGGCGGCTGGGGATTCAGAGAGTCTGCACCAGCCGCAGGGGCGGCCGGGGTCTCATTCGTCGCCGGAGCAGGGGTGGACTTTGAGGCTGCCGGAGCTTCAGGCGCGGTTACCGGACTAACTGGAGCGTCGGGTGCGGGAGCTGCGGGCGCTTCAGGCGTTGTGGCAGGAGCGGGAGTGGCCTTGGCCTCCACTTTCACGATTTCGCTGCGTTTTTTATGCACGTTATTAACGGTGTATTCGGAGACTTCATAGACCCAGTTGGCGAATTTCTTCTCCTTGGCGAGCTTCTCTTCGAGGGTCTTCTTTTTGGCAGCGAATTCTTCGTCCGCTTTCTTTTTGTCTTCTTCCTTCTCATCCGCAACCGGGGGCCGCGTCTTGGGAATGTCGGCGCTCACGTCCACCGTGAGAAAAAAACGGTCTGTCCCATCCTTGGTTTGTTTAGTGGTGAGCAGATCGTAGGTGAAACCGTCGAAGGTGACGATCTTGACTTTGATGGCATCCTTGAGCAGTTCCGCCCCCTTTTCTTTCGAAATCACATCGTTGAAGACCGGGCTGGAAAGCAGGTTGTAAACGGAGAGCTTGGAATTATCCAGAGCCTCTCCCGGCTTGGCATCCAGAAGCGTGAAATCATTGGTTACGTCGTCTTTGCGGACCACCCTCCAGCTTTCCCGGTCATCCGGAAAAGTGACGCTTACCTCTTTCACTCTCTGGACATCCAGAAAGGATTTGTCCAACCAGGTATCAGCGCTTGGCTCCAGGCTGAAAAAGGTGTTGCTGACAACCCAGATGGTGTCCCCATCCTCGGGAATGCGAACAAACCGCTGATTACCCCCGTCGAACTGGGTGCTGCTGCGGCCACCGGTGATGTCAATCTGTTTGCCGAGGATGAGGGATTTGACGAGTTTGTCCCCTTCTCCCAGGAGTTCAACCAGGGTGCCAACACCTTCATTGCCTTCACCGGGAGGCTGGACTTCGATTTCAGCCCAGGCTCCTTTGCGGACTTCCTGCTTGCTGGCAATACGCTGGTCGTAAAGCTCCGTCAATATGGAGCTGATGCGGTCCAGACTGGCAGGATAACCATCACGCTCGGCGACCTTTGCGCTCTTGCCATCTGCGTCAATAGTGATGTTAAGTTCGGATTTGGCGTCTTTGATGCGCAACTTTTTGACTGCCAGAATGTCGAGGTCCGGCAACAGCCGCTCACGGGACTTCACGCCACGGCTGGCGGCGGTGTTCAGGGTGGCGTTCTGCTGGTTCTGATAAACAACAGCGGCGGCCACAAGTCCGGCGAGGATGATGAAAAGGATGAGAATCTTCTTCATAAAATGGGAATATAACGTCGAAATTAAAGGTTGGCAGGATCAAACGGCGGCGGTGGAAACACGACGGCGGATGGCCAGGAGGAGACCCACGCTGATGACCAGCAGCGGCACGACAAGGAAGTTAAGCAGGGTGATCATGGACTCCGTGAAATCTATTTCCTTGTTTTGGGTCTTTTTGACCTCGCGGATCTCACGGTTGATGTCCGACTGGGTCCTCATGAGCTCATTCAATTCCTTGATCTGGCGCGGGTCGGCAAGCTGGCCGTTTTTGACACGGAGCGGACCCATTTTCTGGGCCGTTTCATCCAGTTTGGCCTGCAATGCCTGAAGTTTAGGACGGTAGTCTTTTTCCACCTTCTCACGCAGTTCGTCCATTTTGATGAAGGGACGCTGGATGGAGGCGCGGCTGCGCACTTTCAGGAGGTCACCGCCGCCGCTCAGAGCCTCGATGGCATTCAGCATCAGCGGCAGATTGGAGTTGGCAGCGACGAGACCGCCAGTCACGCGGTCCTGCTCCACACAGAGGGCATCAAACATCATGTCAGCATCGGAAAACAGGATGACCACGCCTTCTGTATTCACAGATTCTTTGATGGTGCCGTCGGTAATTTCGATCGGCTTCTTCGGCGATTCGGCTTTCGGAGCTTCTGTGGCTGGAGCTTCAGTTTGAGGGGCCACTGGTGCGGCTGCTTCAGTCGCGGTTGCAGCCTCTGGTGTTGCTGCTGCGGGAGCGGGCGCATCTGCGGCTGGGGCGGCATTTGGAGCCGTGGCATCGTCCTGGGCACCGCCGGTTTCAGCACTGCCAGCGGGGCCTTTCGGCCGACCGCCAGGGAAAGCGGTTTTGAACCTTCCGCTCAACCGTACGCCCATGATCTGGCGGCGGCCGCTCGGGTTGAAATTGGTCATTTTTTCGCGGATCAGCTTCTCAGCCTCCGTGGTGTCAATCATCTCGCTGGCTTCCGAGCTGCTGAAAAGAGTGTCAGCGGTAATGCCTTCTTTGGCATCAATGCTGAAGGAACCTGCCATGAGCATCCGGAGGGACTGCAAGCTGGAAGTGATGCTTTCATCTTTGCTGAGTGCCTCACGGGGAAGCTGAAGCTCCACGGGATTCTGTCCGCCCTGGGCCATGCCGCGATAGTTCACATCGGCGACAACCAGGGATTTGTTATAGTTCACGCCCCAGGCTTTGAAAAGGTTGGCCAGATCTGAGCTGGGATTGATCACTCCCCCCGGCTGGCCGGTCATGGGATTCTGCTGGTTGCTGTAAACACGCTGGGCGACGATGCTCTGCGGATCCACAAGGGCGATGACCTTGCCGCCTTTGAGGAGGTACTGGTCAATGGCGTATTCGGAAATTTCGGAGATGTCCGCCGGGTGGATGACCACCAGTGTGCTGATGTCTGAGTCAATTTTGTCGGCGCTTATCGGGATGTCACGCACTTCATAATCCATGCGCAGTCTCTGGATGACGATCCATGGATCCTGACCCGCCTGCCGCTGATAGGGGAACATGGGAGAGCCCATGACCGGCATGGCGCTCATGACTCCAATGACGGTCTTGGTGTTCTTGGACACCTTTTGGATGGCCCGGGCGATGTTATACTCCAGAGCGTTTTCCTCGTTGGGGCTGAGGAAGGGCAAAACTTCTTTCTGCGCGGCGCTCTGGATGGCCATGCCCAGATAGATGTTGTCACCGTTCTGGTTCACTGTCATGCCCTGGAGATCGTCCTCACGGGCACGGTCCTCATCTTCCGTGTTGGGATTGGGGGCCAGCTTTTCCAGGATGAGCTTGCCCTGGGATGCCTTTTGAAATTCCAGCAGCAGATCCTGAACGGTACTGGCATGGGACTTCAGCATGGGCGGCATGACCCGGTCCTCGGTGGTGACATAATAACGGATGGTCACCGGCTTGTCAGGATTCAGGCGTTCCAGGATGTTTTTGCTGCCCTGGGTAAGGGTGTAGAGCTTGTCCTGGGTGAGGTCCACCCGCAGGTTGCCGAGGCCAAGACCTCCGACCAGAAAGTTCACGGCGACGACAATGGCGATGACCAGCAGGGCCGTGATGCCTGCGGTGCCTTCTTTGCTGTTTAAATTCATATAAGGATTCTCAGATGGTTTGGGATGTTCCTTGGGAAGAATCAGGCACGCTTGGAGCGCAGTGCCAGGTGGGTGATGAGGAGGCCTACCACGATCACCGAGAGAAAATACAGGACGTCACGGAAGACGAAGATGCCTTTGGTCATCTCAAAAAAGTGGTCCATGAAGCTGAGGTAGCTGACGAACCTGACCACGTATTCAAAGGAGGACGGCAGCGTGCGTACCACGGTGTCCACAATGCCAGGATTTCCGATCAGCGTCAGCGTCACACAGACGGCCACGGAGACAATGAAGCAGACGACTTGGCTGCGGGTATAAGCACTGACCGCGCTGGTCACGGCAAGACAGCCGAGGGCATAGAGATAGCTGGCCGCGTATCCGGTGATGATGGGCCCCGGGTCTGGATTCCCCAGCCAGAACACCGTGATAACGACGGGGAAGGTCAGCGCCAGGGCAATGAGCCAGACGAGGGCCGCTGCGACGAATTTGCCAATGATGGCCTGCCAGGGGGAGACCGGCATGGTCATCAGCAGCTCAAACGTTCCGAGACGGTGCTCTTCCGACCATAGGCGCATGCCGACAGCCGGGGCAAGCACGATGTAAATCCAGGGGTGCCAGAAGAAGAACGGCTGCGTGAGAGACGCATTGTCCGTGTTCAAAAGCTGGCCGAAGAAGAACGTAAAGCCCATTGTGGCCAGGAGGAAGATCACCACGATGACGTAAAACACCGGTGAGTTGAAGTAGGAGAGGAACTCCCGCTTAAAAATAGCGAGGGTATTGTCCAGATCTCTGCTTTTCATGAGGTTGTTTAAAAAGAGTAAAGGGGTTCTGAGTTGGACTATTTCACCGTGTCAGGACGGGTGATGGCGCGGAAGACTTCATCCAGCGTGTTCACACCCGGGACGAGCTTCTTGAGCTGCTCCGGTGTGCCGTCTGCGACGACCTTGCCGCGGTCAATGATGATGGCGCGGGAGCATGCGGCCTCCACTTCCTCCAGAATGTGGGTGGAGAAAATGATCGCCTTGGATTCCCCCATGCGCTTGATCAGCCCGCGCACTTCGTGCTTCTGATTGGGATCCAGGCCGTCCGTCGGCTCATCCAGAATCAGCACATCCGGATCATGGATGATGCTCTGGGCGAAGCAGGTGCGGTGGCGATAGCCCTTAGAAAGGGTGTCCACACTCTGATTCCGCACATTTTCCAGGAAGCAAAGTTCCAGCACTCGGTCCACCGCCTTGCTCTTGGCAGATCCCGTGACTCCACGCAGCTCTGCGCAAAAGCCCAGGAAGCTGGCCACCGTCATATCGGAATAGAGGGGGGCGTTTTCAGGAAGATAGCCAATGGAGCGCTTGGCCAGCTCTGGCTCTTCAAGCATGTTGATGCCGCCAATGCTGATGCTGCCGGAGGTGGGGCGGAAATAGCCCGTCACCATGCGCATGGAGGTGGATTTGCCAGCACCGTTCGGCCCGAGGAAGCCGAGGACCTGACCCTTTTCGACAGAGAAGGAGACGTTGTCCACCGCCACCTTGCTGCCGAACACTTTTCGGAGGTTTTGCACTTGGATCATACTGTCACTATCATGGTTGTTTGGGGTTGTCTTGGTAAGAGCGCACTGTGACACACAGGCACTCTGGAGCGTTCAAAAAACGCGGGCGTTTTATGGTTGCCACCGTTCATTTTGCAAACGGATTTTCCGAAGGGGTGGCAGCTTTAGTGCGGTTTGCCAGGAATGGCCAGCAAACTTACTGTTTCAGCCCGGAAATCGTTCTCGACACGACTGCCCACCTTTGGCTAAAACGCCCCAAGCATGAAACGAATTCCTCTTTCTTCCCGCCGTGAATTTCTGACCAAAACGGCTGCCGTCATCGGCTTTCCCACCATCATTCCCGCGAGCGTGCTGGGGCAAAACGCCCCTTCTAACAAGATCACCATGGCCGTGCTGGGATGGGGCATGATGGGGCCGGGTAATACGAACAAGTTCCTGGCTGAAGCTGACTGCCGCATTCTGGCCGCCTGTGACATTGATAAACGCAACCTGGAAAAAGCGGTCGGCACAGTCAATGCGGCTTACAAAAACACGGATTGCAAAGGCTACCACGATTATCGCGAGGTCATGGCCAGGGGTGATATTGACACGGTCATGCTCGCCCTGCCGGACAACTGGCATGCGCTGACTTCGATTGAAGCAGCCAAAAACGGCAAGGATATTTACGGAGAAAAACCTCTTGCCCGGACCATCGCCGAGCAGCAGGCCATCGTTGGTGCGGTCCAGCGCTATGGCCGGATCTGGCAGACGGGCTCCTGGCAACGCAGCGAGGACAATTTCCGCATTGGCGCAGAGATCGTGCGCAACGGCCTGATCGGCAAGCTCACCCATGTGGAAGTCGGCCTGCCTGCCGGTCACAACGATTTTGCCAAAACCGGGGACAAATGGAATGTCACTCCACCGCCTGCAGAACTGGACTATGAGATGTGGATCGGCCCGGCCGCCATGCAGGATTACATTGAATGCCGCGTCCATAAAAACTGGCGCTGGGACTATAATATCGGCGGCGGCCAGCTTCTCGACTGGATCGGCCACCATTGTGACATCGCCCATTGGGGCATGGACATGGACAGCAGCGGCCCTTCTTTGGTCAAACCGCTCCAGGTGGACATGCCGCCTCGCACGGACATCTGGAACACGGCGACCAAATATCGCGCCGAGGCCACCTACGCAGGAGATGTCATCATGACCATCGCCGGCGGCCACGATGACATCAAAATGGGCACCAAGTGGGCCGGCACCGATGGATGGGTGTATGTGAACCGCAACGGCACGTATGATGCCTCCAAAGCGGAGCTGAAAAAGATCATCAAAAAACGCGAGGGAGACAAAGTGGTGGAAGCCTCCACCGCGCCAAAACTGGGGGACGACGTCATCAAGACCCGCCTGTACGAGACACCCGGGCATCACCGTAATTTCCTGGACTGTGTGAAGTCCCGCAAGCCAACTGTCACCCCGGTGGAAACCGCCCACCGCAGCGCCACGCCCGGGCATCTGGCGCTGATTGCCTTCCTCGTAAACCGGCCCATCCGATGGGACCCTGTCACCGAGACCATTCTCGATGACCCGGAGGCGTCCAGGCTTCTCACCCGCGAATACCGGGGCAACTGGAAACTGGAGGCGTGAAGAAAGCCCTGCGGCTCAGCGCTTCTTTAAGAAGAGGTGCTTGTACTTCATCATCCAGTCTTCCGGCAGACGCATGGGCTTCCCCTGGGGCATCTGGACGAGCGCCAAGGACTGGCGGCAGGTGATGAGCACCGTCTCTTCCCCTGCCCTGCGGACCTCAAACGCACACCAGAAACGCACACGCTCCACGCTGTCCAGACGGCCGGTGATGACCAGTTCATCCCCCAAGGTGGCTGGCTTCCGGTAATCAATTTCCGTCCGCACAACCACGGGATAAACCTGCGTCTGGGCCATATCCCGTAACTTCATGCCGAGCTTGGCGGCCAAGCGGGTCCTGGCCGTTTCGATCATGCGCAAGTAGGCGATGTTGTGGACGACACCGCCAATGTCAGTATCAAAAAACATGACTTCCTCGCGCGTCTCGATGGTGGTGTTTTCGTCGTTCATGGCTGATAGTGGACTGGCATCCAGATATTGGAAACGACAAGGTTTTACAACTTTCCTGAGCAATCGCTTTTCTCCCGCTGTCTGAACGAGTAACGAATGCGTCTCACCTTTATGCGCCGCGCCATTTATCCAGGAAGTTTTGATCCCATCACCAATGGCCACCTTGACGTGCTGCAAAGGGCCGCCGGGCTGTTTGATGAGCTGATTGTGGCCGTGGCCCAGGACAATGCCAAGCAGAGCCTCTTCACCCTGGATGAACGCGTGGAACTGCTGGTCGGCGCGACGGAGCACATCTCCAATCTGCGCGTCATGCCTTTTCAGGGCCTGCTGGTGGACTTCGCCAAACAGCAGTCTGCCGTGGCCTTGGTCAGGGGCCTGCGCGCAGTGAGCGATTTTGAATTTGAATTCCAACTGGCCCTGATGAACCGCAAGCTGGAACCCAACCTCGAAACAATGTTCCTCATGCCACGGGAAGAACTCACCTACATCAGCAGCCGGCTGGTCAAAGAGATCGCCCGGCTGGGAGGCAATGTGAACCAGTTCGTGCCGCCGCACGTCGTCGTCGCGCTGAAGAAGAAACAGTCAGCCTGATCCGAAGGGGCTGCCTACAACTCAACCGCACCTTATCCCATGAAACCTTTTCAATTCGACATCCGCAACCTGCCCGCAGACGGCAAGCAGGTCACCGGCACGCAGCCAGCCAGCTTTTTCAACCTGCCGGAAACCGACCTCGTCAAGGCGGAGTCTCCGCTCACCTATGACCTCACCTTCATCAAGGATGACAAGGACATCATCGTCACAGGCAGCCTGGACGCCACCTTCAGCCTGGAATGCGGCCGCTGCCTGGAGCGGTTCCAAATGAAAGTGGACTTGGCAGAATACGAAGCCGAAATTCCTATTGAAAAGGATACAACGATGGACTTGACAGACCTTATAAGAGAAGACATTCTGTTAACCCTTCCAAACTTCCCGCGCTGTGAAGATGGCAACGTTGATCCGCGCGACTGTCCAGCTGAGGGCAAATTCGAACCACGCGACGAGCCTCTGGTCAACGAAGAGCCCGGTGCAGACGGCGGAGTCTGGAATGCCCTTGATCAACTGAAATAGCGACCCCCTTCCGAACATGGCCAATCCAAAACGCAGACAATCCAAGAGCCGCCAACGCCTCCGTCAGGGAGCCAACCGCTGGCGCGCCCCCGTCCTCAAGAGCTGCCCTGAGTGCGGCACTTCCGTTCCCGGCCATGTGGCCTGCCCTTCATGCGGCTACTACAAAGGCCGTCAGGTGCTGAACATCACCGCAGGCGAGTAATCCGCCCGCCACAGCCCCCTTTCAAAAACCCCGCCGCGTTTTCCGCTGGCGGGGTTTTTGTTTTGCCATCCGGTCTCCTCTGCACACAGATGCCGCAGCCAACATGTGTGCGGCAGGACAGCGGGTTTGAATTATTGACTTTCCGCGTTGCTTCTCACCATTGCCATGAGAGCGCGAAAGCGAAACTTTTGAATTCGCCATACACCCACCACACTGAAATTGCCTCAATTTTGGCAATTTTCAAAGCAACAACACCCCATTTAATGTGAAATTGCCACTAAATCACCAAACTTTTGATTGCTATTTTATGGCTAGACGCGAAAATGACCCCCGAAATCACAATTTTCATCTGACCAACACATGAGCACACAAAAAATGGACGGCGCACAGGCGCTGATCAAAACCCTGGCCGATCTCGGCATTGAATACGTGTTCGGATATTCGGGTGGCGCGGCCATCCCGATCTTCGACGCTCTCGAAACCATGAAGACGGACATGAAGTTCGTCCTCGTGCGCCATGAACAGGGTGCCGTCCACATGGCCGATGGGTATGCCCGCGCCACAGGCAAGCCCGCCGTGGTGCTCGTGACCTCCGGCCCCGGTGCCGGCAATACCATCACCGGTCTCATGACGGCCCAGATGGACAGCGTGCCCATGATCGTGCTTTGCGGCCAGACGGTGAGCTGGATGCTGGGCAAGGATGCTTTCCAGGAAGCGGACATCTTTAACATCACGGCTCCCGTGGTGAAGCATAATTACCTGGTGAAGGATACCAATGCTATCCCGCGCATCGCCCGCGAGGCCTACCACATCGCCACCACCGGCCGTCCCGGCCCGGTGCTCATTGACATTCCGAAAGACAAAAGCCAGGCCCCCTTTACCGGTAACTACGATGAGCCTATGGACCTTCCTGGATACCATCCGGAAGAGTCTTTGAAGATTGACATGAAGGGCATCGAAGAAGCCGCCGCCCTCATCGCCCAGTCCAAGCGCCCCGTCATCCTCGCCGGCCAGGGAGCCATGATCGCCCGTGCGGACAAGGAACTGCTGCAGCTTGCCGAAACCCTCGGCGCGCCAGTGACCACCACCCTGCTGGGCAAAGGTGTGTTTCCTGAAACCCACGCGCTCTCGCTCGGCATGCTCGGCATGCACGGCACCGCCTATGCCAATAAGGCCATTTGCGAAGCCGACCTCATTCTTAACATCGGCTCCCGCTTCGATGACCGCATCATCGGCAAGGCCCACATGTTCGGCCGCAATGCCAAGCTCATCCACATTGATATTGATGCGGCGGAGTTTAACAAAATGATCCAGGTGGATGTGGCCATCAAGGGCGATGCCAAAGCCGCCCTGACCAAGCTGCTGCCGCTCATGGAGAAACTCCCTACCGAAGACTGGGTAGAGCATCTGGACGGCTACAAAAAGAAATTCCCCCTCACTTACAAGAAGCAGGGCGGCCTGCGCATGCAGCAGGTCATTGATGAGCTTTACACCCTCACCCAGGGCAAGGCCATCGTCACGACCGATGTGGGCCAGCACCAGATGTGGGCGGCCCAGTTCTACAAGAATGATGCCAGCTATCATTGGATCAGCTCCGGCGGTGCAGGCACGATGGGCTTTGGCTTCCCGGCCGCCATTGGTGCGCAGCTCGCCTGCCCGGACAAGCTCGTGGTGACCATCTGCGGTGACGGCGGTTTTCAGATGACCCTGTTTGAACTGGCCACTGCCGCCATCCACAAGCTGCCCATCAAAATCATCATCCTCAACAACAGCTACCTGGGCATGGTGCGCCAGTGGCAGGAGCTGTTCTTTGAAAACCGTGAAAGCGGGGTGGATCTCGTTGGCAACCCTGACTTCGTGAAACTTGGCGAGGCCTATGGCATCAAAGGCTTCCACATCCGCCGTCCAGCCGATGTGGAGCGTATCCTCCAGCAGGCTCTCGACTACAACGACGGCCCTTGTATCATCGAAGCCGAGTGCATCAAGTATGAAAACGTGTTCCCGATGATCCCTGCCGGCGCGGCCCTCGAAGACATGATCACCGAGGCACCCAAGCACAAGATGGAGAAGCCCACCGGTTCCACGTAATACTCGGAGCGCGGACGTCCCCGTCCGCCTCCAGTCTTGCTCCGGACTGCGGACGCCCCGTCCGCTTCCCCTCCTCCCATGAAACTGAACACCGTCATCAAGGGCGATGCGTTGAAAGAGTTAAAAAAGCTCCCCAATGCATCCGTCCAGGCGGTGATCGCCGACCCTCCTTATTTCAACGTCCTCGAAGATGAAGCCTGGGACACGCAATGGAAAACGCCCGAAGCCTACCTTGCCTGGTGCAAGCGCTGGGTGGCGGAGTGCCTGCGCGTGCTCAAAGATGACGGCCTCTGCTTCATCTTCGGCCAGTTAGGCAAGCGAGAGCACACCTTCATTCACCTCATGTCCCAGCTCTGTCTCCAGCACGCTTATCACGATCTCATCATCTGGGACCGTGCCGTGGGCTACAATGAACGCCGGGACAGCTTCACCCCGCAGTATGAGATGATTCTCGTCCTGCGGAAGGGGGAGAAGGTCAAGTTTAACAAAAAGTCCGTACGCATCCCTTACGATGCCGAGACCATCTCCGCCTACCTGCGCGACACGCGATACAAGAACATGGAGGCCCGCAAAGCCCACCTTGAAGAGGGCAAATTCGCCACCAACATCCTCCGCATTCCCAGCCTTAAAGGCCTCAACAAGGAGAAGTGCGGCCACCCTAGCCAAAAACCCCTGGCCCTCATCAGCAAACTCATCTCCTGCAGCACCGACGCCGGCGATGTCGTCCTGGATCCCTTTCTGGGCAGCGGCACCACCGCTGTCGCTGCAGAAAAAGAAGGCCGTCCATGGATCGGCATCGAATGTGATGCCACATACGCGAAAATAGCCCGCCAGCGCCTTAAGACCAGCCGCATTACTCTTTCTTAAATTTCCACCCACCCCTTTAACAGAACACCCCAGCACCATGAGCGACCGCATCCCCGCCACCACCGATAAAAAACCAGCCCCGCTGGCCGACATCATCAACATCCACACGCTCAGCGTGTACGTGAACAACCAGCCCGGCGTGCTCGGCCGCATCTGCGCGGTCTTCAGCCGCCGCGGGTTCAACATCGAATCCCTCGTCGTGTCCCAGACACGCGACCCGCGCTTCAGTCGCATGACCATCGGCATCAGCGGCCACCCGGAAGGCCTGCACCAGATCATCATGCAGGTGAACAAGCTCATTGACGTGATCCACTGCGCCGAGCATAACGACACTGACGCCGTGGCCAAAGAACTCGTGCTGGTCAAGATCGCCGCCGGCCCTGAGCAGCGCACCGAAATCCTCCAAATCGTTGAGCATTACGCCGGCAAAACCGTGGACCTTCAGGATGACAGCCTCATCGCCATGATCAGCGGCAACACCGACAAGCTGGACGCCGCCGTGCGTCTGCTCAGCAAGTTTGAGATCGTCGAAACCGTGCGCACCGGCAAGGTGGTCATGGCACGCGGCCTCGAGACGACCTAACCGCCGTTGACACACTTCTCGTTAGTCAAAGGAGTGAGTGGTTGCGCCCTCACTCCTTATTTTTTGTGGTGCGGGCTTACTGGCGGTCCTTGAGTCCAGGCTCACCCGCATGCGTGGCGCAGTGGGCACAGCAAAAGATCTTGTCTTCGGACTCCACACCGTGCCCCACGATCCGGCAGTCGCAGTGCTCGCAGGTCGGAGCCAGGGAGTGTATGGCACATTCAAAGCTGTCAAAGACATGCTCCTTCTCATGGAGGGTCACGGTGAAGGCTTTGTCATAAACATTTCCGCAGGTTTCACACGGTGCAGTATTTTTCATGGTGATGGAATGGGTTCAGAGAGGCATCGCAGCCCTCCCGCCCTTTGGCCTCGTTTTTTTAGCTCCCCGCTTGCCCTTCCCCTTCATCACGCCCACCTTGCCCCATGCCCCAGCGCATTGCCCTCTTTGGAGGCAGCTTCAATCCACCTGGCCTGCATCATCGCGTCATCGCCCAGCGCCTCGCGCAGGAGTTTGACCGCGTATGCATCATCCCCTGCGGCCCACGTCCGGACAAGCCGGTCACGGATTCCATCCCTGCCGTTTACAGGGCAGCTCTTGCCGATCTCACCTTTGGCAGGCTGCCCGGCGTCACCGTGGACCTCTTTGACCTGGAGCAGTCCACCTTCACGCCCAATTGGGATCTCCAGGCCCGTTACGAGCCGGAGGGGGAGGTCTGGCACGTTGTCGGGGCAGATCTCGTCGCGGATGGGGCCACGGGCGAGTCCATGATCCAGCGAACCTGGAAAAACGGTGCCTCCCTCTGGCAGACCGCCCGCTTCGCCGTGCTCACGCGTCCGGGTTATGTCATGGAGCCTGCAGATCTCCCGCCGCATTCACAGGTCTTCCAGATTAAGGAAACAGGTTCCAGCACCGTCATCCGCGAAAACCTCAGCAAAGGCCGGCCGGTCGAAAACCTCCTGTCCACCCGTGCCCTGGCCTATATTGCCCGGTACGGTTTATATAGAGCTCCCAACCCGGCAAGCTGGGCGCAGCAGAGCCTCAGCGGACATACGTTTTCCGCCCAGACCGATCCGCACAACGAAAAAGCCAAAGCCTGGCTGGCCGACCTAGGCCCCGGCACGGAGGAAAATCCGGGCTTTATCACTGTACTTGGTGGCGATGGAGCCATGCTCCGCTGCATCCGCGAGCGCTGGCGTGAGAGGCTGCCCTTCTTCGGTATCAATGCTGGCCATCTCGGCTTCCTCATGAATGCGCCTGAGCAGGTCTTCGGCAGCCCTTTTCCGCCTGCGGATGTCATCCTCCGCCAGATGCCGCTTCTCTATATCGAGACCGTTGACCGCGAAGGCCGCGTGCAACAGGCCTATGGCTTCAATGATGCCTGGCTGGAGCGCTCCACCAGCCAGAGCGCCTGGCTGCAAGTCATCGTCAATGGCGTAGAGCGCATCCCCAAGCTCGTCAGTGACGGTGCCCTTGTGGCCACCGCCGCCGGCTCCACCGCCTATGCCCGCAGCATGGGCGCCAGCCCTCTCCTCGCAGACACCCCCGCCTGGCTCCTCGTCGGCTCCAATGTCATGGAGCCCGCCCATTGGCGCAGCGCCCTGCTTTCCGTGGATAACACCGTGGAAATCCGCAGCCTCAGCCCGGACCACCGCCCCGTTCAGGCCTATGTGGACGGTCTCAGTCTCGGGGAGGTCATCACCTTCCGCGCCCGGCTCAGTCGCGCCGCCAGCGCCGAGCTGGCCTTCTGCGCCAGCCATGACATGGCGGACAAGATCGCCGCCATCCAGTTTCACCGTTCCACCGATGGCCACTGAGAGGACGTAAGAAACCTTCTCCGCGAGCGTATTTTGCCAATGCCACGCCTCTTGCTGACCCTCGCCACCGCTCTTACCCTGGGCTCCCCTGCCCTGGCCGATGAGCGCCCGGTCAGCTTTGTCCACGATGTCATGCCACATCTGCAGAAAGCCGGCTGCGCAGCGGGCAACTGCCATGCCAAACCCGAAGGGCAGAATAACTTCAAGCTCTCCGTCTTTGGCTACGATCCGGCTAACGACTACCATGAGATCA
The DNA here is from genome assembly GCF_039655865.1 of Prosthecobacter sp. SYSU 5D2. NCBI lineage: Bacteria > Pseudomonadati > Verrucomicrobiota > Verrucomicrobiia > Verrucomicrobiales > Verrucomicrobiaceae > Prosthecobacter > Prosthecobacter sp. SYSU 5D2. The sequence continues at coordinate 124,300 of NZ_JBBYXL010000004.1, forward strand.
TCCGCGATGACCGTGGCCGCCGCGTCTTCATGGCCGCGCCGGAAGAAAGCCTCCTGTTGAAAAAGGCCACCGGTGCCGTGCCCCATGAAGGTGGAGCCGTCATCGCCAAAGACAGCGAGCCTTATCAAATCCTCGTGCGCTGGCTCAAACAGGGCGCACCCGCCGCCTTGGAAAACGAAACCTCCCTCGTCAGCGTCGCCGTGGAGCCCCGGGAGCAAAGCTACAAAAAAGGCGGCAAACAAAAGCTGACCGCCACCGCCACCTTCTCCGATGGGCAGACCAAGGACGTCAGTGAGCTAACCGAATTCCTCTCTCAGGATAAAGAGATCGCCCAGGTGGATGAGCACGGCACCGTCACCGTTGGCAGCACCAGTGGTGAAGGCGTCGTCCTCGTGCGTTACATGGGTCACGTGGATGTCGCCCGCATCACCGTCCCGGCGGACAAGCTCCTGCCTGACGACCTGTATGCCAAACTCCCTGTCAACAACGAGATTGACCGGAAGGTTTACGACCGCCATCAAAAGCTCGGCCTTCTCCCCTCCTCCACCTGCACGGATGAGGAGTTTATGCGCCGCGCCTCCCTGGATGCCATCGGCATCCTGCCCACCGCTGAGCGTGCCAAAACCTTCCTCGCAGACACCCGTCCGGATAAACGCACTCTCTTCATCAACGAGCTTCTCGAACACCCTAATTATGCCGACCATTGGGCCGTCAAATGGGGCGATTTGATCCGCCCAAACCCCTCCCGCGTCGGCGTGAAGCCCGTGTACCTTTTGGACCAGTGGCTGCGCGAAGCCTTCCGGCAAAACATGCCTTATGACCAGATGGTCAAAGAGCTCCTCACCGCCGAAGGCAGCAGCCATGAATACGGCCCCGTCGCCGTTTTCCGCGACAAGCGCGATCCTATTGATACCAGCGCGTTCGTCAGCCAGATCTTCCTCGGCGTGCGCCTGGACTGCGCCAAATGCCACCATCACCCCAGCGAAAAATGGACGCAGGAGGACTACTACCAGCTCGCCGCCTTCTTCGGCCAGATGTCCCGCAAAGGCCAGGCCATCTCCGCCCCCATCTCGGGCGAGCCTGAATACTGGTGGTATGGCGGCAAGGGCTCCGTCCTCCACCCCATCACGGAGGCCGTCATGATGCCCAAACCTCCCGACGGCCCGGAGATGCCCTATGTCGAAGGCCAGGACCCGCGCACCCGCCTAACCGATTGGATGGCAGGCAGCGACAACCCCTTCTTTGCCAAAGCCATCGTCAACCGTCTCTGGTCCGAATTCCTCGGCCGGGGCATAGTCGAGCCTGTGGATGACTTCCGCGTCTCCAATCCCGCCACTAACGAAGCCCTGCTCGACTGGCTCGCCGCCGACTTCATCGCCAGCGGCTACGACCTCAAGCACCTCATCCGCACCATCCTCAATTCCCGCACCTACCAGCTCAGCTCAGAACCCAACGAGCACAACCTCGCCGACACCAAAAACTTCTCCCGCGCCCAAAAGCGCCGCCTCAGTGCCGAAGTCCTCCTCGATGCCCTCGATGACCTCACCGGCGTGCGCGACACCTTCAGCGGCCTGCCGCCCAATTCACGCGCCGTGATGACCTGGAACCACAAGCTGGAAAGCAATTTCCTGGACGCCTTCGGCCGCCCCAATGCCAGCCAGGAATGCCCCTGCGAACGAGAAAGAAAGTCCAGCGTCATCCAGGCTCTGCACCTCATGAATTCCAATGACCTTCAGGCCAAGCTCAGCGCCAAAGAAGGCAAGATCACCACCCTGGTGAACAGCGACCTGCCCGAACCCCAGATCGTCAAAGAAATTTATCTCGCCGCCTACAACCGCCTCCCCGTCGCTGAAGAGTTGCAGACCGCCTTAAAGTTCTTCACCACCCCCGGCGCCACCCGCCAGACCGCCGTCGAAGACCTCGCCTGGGCCCTCATCAACTCAGCCGAGTTTGTTTTCAACCACTGAACCCCCAGAAGCTCCCGGAGGCACGTGCTTGCATAGATCGCTCCCACAGGGAGCACGAAAGATAGCCTGTGGTGAAGGGAGTGCAGCGACCGGGAACCACCGGATCAAGAATAACCAGCGATATAATTCAGCACGTCCTGGAGGGACGCCGGAAAGGTTGTTTGCCCCCACCCAACGTAAACCGGATGATATTCAACGAGGCCCCGATCGAGCATCTCCACATACTTCTCCTGCTGCCACACGATCCCCGCCAGCTCCAGCTCCTCATGGATCCAGCGGGAAGATGCGCTCTTCAACCGCTGCATCACGTCAGCCAGGCGCATGGGCAGAAACAGCAGGTAACGATGACACCTTCATGAGGATGAAAACATCCGGCGCGTATTAAACGTCAACCATTTACGTTTTTCGTAATATAAATCAATATCATCTCACATTGCTGTGAGATGATATTCCTGGCCGTTGAAGTCCTTTAATGCTTGTCAACCTCCACCCCAAGCTCGCGCAACTGCTGGCGTACAAGCTTGAGCACCGAACGTCCTTCCTTCGTAATCCGGTAGGCACGGGGAGCTTTCGGCCCCCGGCTTTCATCCACCGTTGAGACCAGCCAGCCATTCCTCTCCATCCGCTTCAGCAGCGGATAAAGCGTGCCCGGGCTGACATCGTAACCATGGTGACGCAGTTCCTTGATCATCCATTGGCCAACGACATCCTCCTCTGCGGCGTGGTGCAGGATGTGCACCTTCCAAAAGGAAAGCAGGATTTCGCGGTTGATCAGTTTCAGGTCCATGAGGGAAAGGGCTGGCAACCTAAGAATGGCTGACTTTTTAGACCCTGCCAAGCACAGAACGCATTAATTGCCTGCATGGGCAAGTTTCAATCAGGCCAGAGTTTCAGGCGAGCACACCCTCACTTGATCTCTGCTGATTTCTCCCGGTTCTGGCCCGCCTGATGAAACAAGCTCACTCGTTCGTGCTGTGAGATTGCGGCAGATCGAATCCATTGCTCCGCAGCGTTTCTCTGCTGCGCATCACTCAGATCTAGTCCGGCCATTGCTTCTGAGCGGACTTGCTGGGCAACAGCGCCTGGAAGCTTTAGAGTCCAGTCAAATGCTGCATGGATCTTCCCCTCATCTGCAACGCCCTGAACAAACAATCGAGCAGCTTTGACGACACTTTGAGGATCGACCAGGCTAAGCTCCAAGGTGGGCAGCAAGAGAGCGTAATCTTTTGCGCGAGAGTCATCCCGCTCCAGCCACCGAATCATGTCTTTGATGAGCGGCGTCTGCCAGCCGGGCTCCGCATATTTGGAGAGGAGCGCGAAGGCTTCTTTTGGATGGCTGGGGCAGCGTACACTGACAAGACGGGTGACCAAAGTGTTGTATTGAGGATCTTGGCGAAGCTGTGCGAACATGGCCGCCAGCTTTTCCTCCGGCAATGCTCGTGCTCCCCAGGCCAGGCCATCCGCCCATCCATGATCCAGACCTGCCCCCTGCTGGAGAGCAAAGGAAAAGGCCGCCTCAGGCTCGGTTTCCGCCCACTTGGATGTCACTGCGGCCAGGAGTTCCTCCCGACCGTCACTGGCAGGCAGAGCGGCCACCCACGCAGCGGCGTCAGGGGCTGACTTGATGACCCACAGATTCAGCACTTGTCGGGCGCTCTCGACTTCATCTTCCACATAGGTGGAATTCATGATGGCCTGCAATGCAACCTCGGGATCACCTCCCGCCTTCGCTTGATAATAAGCAGCGAGCGCCCGGTCCCGGTTCTTGACACTGGAGAGTGATTCCACAATTAGCGCTTCATTGAACATCGCGGATTTGGCCCCTTGCTCCATGAACCTCTCAAAGAGTATTTCATTGCGTGACCGCTTGGCATGCTGAAGAGCTGACCGGGCATCCACCTGGAGCCACTGGGCATAAAAACGACCCACCATTTCTTCAGTCCGCTCAGCCAGTTGGGCTTCGTCACCACCGCCGGTCGCCGCCGTGGTCACCCAGGCGGCAGCCACGTTGAAGTCAGCATCCAGATCGCCTCCCATGGCACGCAGTGTGTTCACCAATCCGGCATCTTTAAACAATCCAGAGCCGGCTGCCTCAAGAAGCTGCTCATTGCTGAGCCTCGGAACCATGCCGACCAGAGACTCACTCCTCTCCTTAGCGTTTGGAGACCGCATGATCAGTTGGAAAACAGCGTCCTCAGGCCAGCTTCCTGTCATGACAAACAGGTCGAGATTGCCTTGAATCAGAACAGGATCCAGTCCTGCCTCTTCGGCCTTTGCCCAGATGGAGCCTGGATCCTCCAGATCCTCAATCCACAGTTTCGCATATTCTCCGAGACGAGCATCGGGCCCGGCTTCAACAAGCGCAGCCCATTCGTCCGGATGGCTCCTCACCCAAGGCGCAATGATGGCCGGGAAAACTGGGTTCCCGCTCCGCAGCGATGTCCAAACGACCGCTTCCCTTGGTGATTTCAGAAACCACGTCGTCACAAGATCCTGATGCAGCTTGAGCTTGACCCGGAAAGCCCTCCGTTCATCGAAGAGATGAACGTCCGCGTGACGTGCCACGACCCGGTCATACTCCGCGCGTGAAAGCAACACGCCTGCCGCACGCATGGTCGCGAACCTCTTCTCATCGTCTTTTTCATAGATGATCCCGCTCATGAGACGTTGCATCTCATCCTTCGTAAGGTTGGGTTTTCGAGCCCAGATGGCCTTGGCCTCCGCCAGCAGCTGCGCCTTCGTTGCGGCAGATTCAGTGGCTGAGGCTTTTTGCGCTGTACCTGTAAGCTTTTGTTCCTCCACAGTCTTCTCTTCAGTAAACCAGCCTGACAGCCATGGATCTTTCGATGCAATGTCATAACTCACAAAGCAGGCCGCCAGCGCCGCCGCACAACCCGCGAGGACTTTGAGATTAAGCCCTGCCAGCACGCTCAGCATTGCTCCTCCCGTCACCCCAGCCGCAGCACTGCCAATGCTGCTAAGCCCGATTTTGTGCAGGGATGCCATCAGCGTGGCCGACACGGCGTGAGACGAAGAAGCGGTCATCATGCTGCCAAGTGCCACACCGCAAAACAGTCCCTTGATTTTCAGCTTGGACCTCAATTGCTCCATGCTGTGGTCCAGCAATCTGGAAACCGAAGGCTGACTGAGGCCCATACGCCCGGCAATTTCCATCTGGGTGCGGCCTTCCAGGTAATGCTCCACAATCACGCATCTTTCTTTTGAGGCCAGTTCTGAAAGCGCCTCATCAAACACAGGCTCAAGCTCCTCCCAGGTACACTCACGGCCTTGCTGTAAAGCAACGGCAGCTGATTCATACAGCTGCCGCGTAGTCTCAGCCCTAACCACATCACAAGCCCGCCGCCACGCTACCCGATGTAACCACGCACCAACGGATTCCGTAATAGACCGACCTTTTCGCGCAAGTTCCAGAAAGGTTTCCTGGGCCACATCTTCAGCCAGCGCTGAATCCCGGGTCACCCTTCGTGCCGTGGAAAAGACCATGACCGCATGATGCTGGACGAGAGCTTTGAACTCACCGGCATCACCGGATTCATAGTAGCGCTGGAGATGGAGGAGATCGGTATGCATGGTTACATCTCAAGGTCGCGTGCCATGGCATTATTATGCAAAATTCATTCATGTCCCGCATTCGTTGTGCAGACTTGGCAAGACACCCCGGCAGCGTACCGTTGGCTTTCCATGATCCGCAATCTCCTTGCCCCCCTTATGGCCCTCGCCATGACCTCGTCCCTTTCCGCCACCGAGCTGACGCCGCAATCTTTTGAAGGGGAAGTTTCGCTCAAAGTGGGTTATTCTTATTTCCTGGCGTTGCCGGAGGGCTATGAGGCAGACACTTCCAAAAAGTGGCCGTTGCTGATTTTTCTTCATGGCGCGGGAGAACGTGGATCGGATCTGGAACTGCTGAAAAAACATGGGCCGCCCAAGCTCATAGCGGCGGGCAAGAAGTTCGAGGCGATTGTGGTTTGTCCCCAGGTACCGCTGAAGAGTGTCTGGAATGAGCACGGGGTGAAGGCCCTGGCAGATGAGATCATCCGCACGCACCGGGTGGATACCTCCCGGCTCTACCTCACGGGCATCAGCATGGGCGGGTTTGGCACCTGGGACACGGCGCTGGCGTATCCGGACACCTTTGCGGCCATCGCGCCCATTTGCGGCGGCGCGGGGGTGGGGCATGTCATGGCGGAGCGCATCAAGGACCTGCCCTGCTGGATCTTTCATGGCGACGCGGACAAAGCGGTCACGGTGGAGTTTTCCATCAAGATGCATGGGGCGCTCCAAAAAGCGGGCAGCCAGGCCAAGCTGACGGTTTATCCCGGTGTGGGGCATGACTCCTGGACGCAGACCTATGACAACGAGCAATTCTGGACCTGGCTCTTCGCCCAGAAGCGGGGTTAAGTCTCATGGCATTCATCGTTCGGAGTACCGCATTCATGCGGTGATTGGGATGGCTGCCAACCTGCATCATCACCGCATGAATGCGGCACTCCGAACGCCCTGACTCACCTGACGATGACCGGCGAGTCCGGCCGGATCAGGGTGGGCAGGCGGATGGCATCCCAGTTGGCCAGGCGCACGCAGCCGGCGCTCTGGCTGCGACCGATGGTTCGCGGCAGTGCAGTACCGTGCAGGCCGATGCCGGATTTGCTGAGCCCGCACCAGATGATGCCCACCGGGCTGTTGGGTCCCGGCGGGAGCTGGTAGGCCTCTTTGCCACGCACGCCTTCCTCCAGGAACTGCTTGTCATAACGGAAGCTCGGCGTCGTCATCATCACCTTCATGCTCCAGGTGCCCACCGGAATGAATTCCGGCTTGCCCGGCGTGATGGGGAAGGCCGCCAGCAGCCGCTCATCTGGGGAGTACACCGCCGCCATCCGCTCCGTGGTATCCACCACGATGGTGTTGGCGCTCAGCTTCGCATCTTTTGGAAAGCTCTGCATGGCCTTCACTTCCTCGATGCGAAAGGAGCGCACATTCGGCACCATCACCACATCCCCTGGTTGCAGGCGCTGGAGGTTCTTCTCCGGGTTGCACTTGGCCAGAAAACTCTCATCCGTATGGAACCGCTCCGCCACCAGCTCTGCGTAGCTGCGGTAGGCCATGTAGTCGTATTTTACCTGGTCTTCTGGCTTTTCAGGCAGCAGCGGGTTCACAAATTTGCCCAGTTCGGAACGGATTTGAAACGCGGCAAAGATGACCGGCACCTCCGCCTCCGCCGCATGCAGCACTGGAGCCCAGTCATAAATGTCACGGTGACCCATGGCGAAGTTGTAGTTCACCACCGCCTTGTACGTAAACTCCCCCACCGCGCCGTCCAGCTTTCCCGGACCGAAAAGATGCCGGTCCAGGAAGATCTGCACCTGCAGCACCGTGTTCAGGTCCCTCGGCACCCCATTCTCATCCGCCGCCGGTCCACGGTCCTGAGCCAGAGCTCCAGGCTGGGCACCGAGCAGCAGCAGGAAAATAACGATGGTTCGCATCCCTTGATCATTCACCAAAAACCCATCTTTGGCCACAAAGACCTTCTGCAGCCCTGCTTTCCGCCAACAAAATTCCCCGGCTACAAAAAAACCATTGGCAAGCTGCACGCCCCCTGTAGTTAAGCGTTCCCGCTTCCGCCATGCTTCAGCTTTTCGATGCCGTCCTAGCCTTCCTGCCCTCTTCGTCCGAACTTGTCTCGGCTGCACCGGCCATTTTGATGCTGATTGTCATTGAGGGACTGCTGAGCGTGGACAATGCCCTGGCCATCGCCGCCATGGCCAGCCACCTGCCAGGAAAGCAAAAGTACATGGCCTTGAAACTGGGCATCATCGGAGCCTACTTTTTCCGCGGCCTCTGCCTGTTCTTCGCGGCCTGGATCATCGAAAACCCGTGGTTGAAAATCTGCGGTGCGGCCTACCTCGTTTACCTGATGAGCCAGCATTTCACCGGTGCGGGTGATGAAAACAATGACGGCAAGCCTGACAGCGCCAGGCAGCGCGGCTTCTGGGCCACCATCGCCGGCATCGAGCTGATGGACCTGAGCCTGAGTGTGGACAATGTGGTCGCTGCCGTGGCCATTGACCCTCGGCTCTGGGTGGTCTGCACCGGGGTCTTCATCGGCATCCTGGCCCTCCGCTTCGTCGCCGGGGCATGCATCAAGCTGCTGGAAAAATTCCCCATTCTGGCTGACACCGCCTTTGTCCTCATCGGTTACGTCGGCGGCATCCTGGTCTTTGAGATTCTGAGCGATCCCGCCAGCGGCTTCCAGATCTTCCCCGGCCCCGTCCATGTCGGCTCCGGCCGCAAGTTCATCGGCATCGTCATCATCCTCGGCATCTCCATCCTGTATGCCCGCGTGCCCGCCGTCCAAACCGCCCTGCGCCCCCTCTTCAAGACTTTGCGCGTGCCGATGAAAATCGTCGCCATGACCGTTGGCCTGGTGCTGAAAATCATCCTGCTCCCTTTCACTCTCATCATCGGCCTTTTCAAAAGCAAAACGGCCACCGAACCGGTTCCGCCCCCGGCGATGTGATTGCGGCTGGTACCCGCTCTTGTCCCTGTATCCGCTCAGGCCTCTGAGAAACAACCTGCTGCTTAGCACTTCCCCTGCCGGGTATGCGGTGGACTTGAACCTGCAAGTGAGTGCGCCCCGCCGGGCGCACCAAACAAAAGGCCGCATCTCAAAGCGCCCCTGACAGGTCCTGGCCGGCAGATCCTCCGCCGACCCGCGCAACTTCGTATCCAAATGCTAAAACCTCACCTCACTCCCATCACATACTCCCTTAACGCCGGGCCAATGTCCGCCCGCTGCAGGCCGAAGTGCAGGTTCGCCTTGATGAAATCCAGCTTGTTCCCAATGTCGTGCCGCTGCCCCTCGTAGCGCAGCCCGTACAGCGCCTCTTCCTTCATCAGGGAGGCCATCGCATCCGTCAGTTGCACCTCCCCGCCCTTCCCCTTCGGCGTCTTCTCCAGATGCGCGAAAATGGACGGCGAAAGCACATACCGAGCACTCACCGCCAGCCGGCCCGGCGACTCCTCCGGCTTCGGCTTCTCCACAAACTGCGTCGCCCGGATCAGCCCTGGCGATATCTCCTCCCCGCCCAGGATGCCATACCGGCTCACCTTCTCCAGCGGCACCTCCTGCAGCGCCACCGCAGATCCCCCGTGCCGCTCCACCACATCCGCCAGCAGCCGCGTAACCGGCCGCGTCTCATCATCCGTCGTCACCACCGTGTCCCCCAGCAGCACCGCAAAGGGCTCATTCCCCACGTGCTCCCGCGCATACAGGATCGCATCCCCCAGCCCCCCCATCTTGGGCTGCCACACAAAATGGATCCGCGCCATGGATTGCAGCTTCCGCAGTCCCTCCAGTTCCTCCGTCCGCCCCTTCCCCTCCAGCTCCGCCTCCAGGTCAAACGCCGGATGAAAATGCTCCTCAATCGCCCTTTTGCTCCGGCTGATCACCATCAAAATATCCGTGATCCCCGCCGCCACCGCCTCCTCCACCACATACTGGATCACCGGCTTGTCCACCAGCGGCAGCATCTCCTTCGGGATCGCCTTGGAGATCGGTAAAAAACGCGTGCCATAACCGGCAGCAGGAATCACAGCTTTACGTACAGGAAGCATAGGTCCCCACCCATAATCCCATCCCCTCTCAACGCAACAACCGGAGCGCGGACGCCCCGTCTGCATCCTTCTTTCCGAACCCCAACTGTTTTTCGTACCTGCACCTCACCTGTTCTCCGGGGCGATGATCGGATGCTCTACCCCGTCGGCTAAACAGCAGGCTAACTTTCGAGGGTCGCAGCGACAAAAAGGTGGAGCCAGGAGGAGACAATGCGCAGGAGGATATTCAGATGCACACGTCATCATGGAGCACCCGCTCAGTGTTTCCAAATCTGGAGCGAGAACTGGAAATCCTGCACCACCAAGGATAAGATATCCAACGTCAGCAACCGGCAAATCTCACTCCACCATCGCCAGCTTTACCAGTCCGCCCTGCTTGGGGGCGACGACTTTGCGGTAAAAGCAGTTGCTGCGCTTGGTGTGACAGCAGCCGCCGCCGTGCTGGATCACGCGCAGGACGATGGCGTCCTGGTCGCAGTCGGTGCGGATTTCCACCACTTCCTGGAACTCGCCGCTGGTGGCGCCTTTGTGCCAGAGGGTCTTGCGGCTGCGGCTGTAATAAACAGCCTGGCCCAGCTCCAGAGTCATGCGCAGGGACTCCTCGTTCATGTAAGCCAGCATGAGGGCTTCATCCGTATGGGCATCCACGGCCATGGCGGCGATAAGGCCGTTTTCGTCAAACTTGGGGGCGAAGACCAGGTCTTCTTCGATGGCTTGCTTGGAGTCGCGAGGACCAAACTGATACGAGTTAATGGATGTCATTGAGGGGCGGAGAGATACGCCACAAATGGAAAACGAAAACGCTTTTGTTCGACTTCTGGCCGCCTCACGCTAGGAAATGGAACAGCCGAATGACGAATGCCGACCTTCTCAACTCCCCGCGCGGATTTTTTCTCTCTTTTGAGGGGTCCGAAGGCTGTGGAAAGTCCACCCAGATCCACCTGCTGCGGGAGCGGCTGGAGGCAGCCGGGAAGAGGGTGGAAGTGCTGCGCGAGCCCGGCGGCACAGCCGTGGGGGAGGAAATCCGCCACCTGCTGCAGCATGCGAAGGCTGGCGAGGGCATGACGCCGGAGGCGGAACTGCTGCTCTTCGCCGCCAGCCGGGCGCAGATCGTGAGGGAAAAGATACGCCCGCTGCTGGCCGGGGGAACTTTTGTTATCCTGGACCGGTTTTTGGATTCGACGACGGTTTACCAGGGCATGGCGCGCGGGCTGCCGCTGGAAAGCGTGCGGGCCATCAATGCCTTCGCCACCGGCGGGACGCTTCCGGAGCTGACCCTGGTTCTGGACATGGACCCGGCCTGCGCCTACCAGCGCATCCACGCCACCGGGCGGGAGCTGGACCGCATGGAAAGCCAGCCACTGGCTTTTTTTGAAAAAGTGCGCGCAGGCTACCGCCAGCTCGCCCAGGCAGAACCGGAGCGCCTGCGCCTGCTTGACGCCGCCCGCACGCCTGAGACTATTCACTCTGAAATCTGGGACCTCATCCAGAGCCGCCATCATGCCGTTTAAGCCCGAACACGCCCTGTCCCTCATCACCCGCGCGCAAAAGCTGGGCCGGCTGGCCCATGCCTACCTCATCACCGGACAGCGCGGTACGGATTGTGAAGGATTTGCCGCGCAGGTCATGAGCCTGGTCACCGCCGCCCGTCATCATGACCTGGACGACTGGTCCCAGGAGGGAGCCATCATCCTGCGCCCGCAGAGCAAATCCCGCCGCATCAAGGTGGGCGACGATGCCGATGATGTGGGCACCATCCGCTACCTGGAGCGCATGATCCACCGCACCACCGGCCCCGGCGGATACAAACTGGGCGTCATCGTGGATGCGGAGCGGATGAATGAGCAGGCGCAAAATGCCTTTCTAAAAACCCTGGAGGAACCGCCTCCGCGCACGCTTCTTCTTCTGCTGACCGCCCAACCCGGCCAGCTCCTGCCTACCATCCGCTCCCGTGTCATCGAGATCGCCCTTTTGCCACCCGGCGGCGCCCGGCATTACACGGAGCATGAGGAAAAATTGCTGGCCGTTTTGCATAAACTGACCACGCGAAAGGAAGGCAGCATCTCGGCCGCGCTCGGTTTAAAAGCTGATTTCCAGTCCATCCTGGAAGAGCTTCACGGTGACATCAAAGAGGAGCAGGAAGACGAATTCGAAAAGGAGCAGGACCATTATAAACAAACGACAGACGGCACCTGGCTGAAGCAGCGGGAGGAACAGGTGACGGCGCAGATCGAGGCCACCTACCTCCAGCAGCGGGATGCCCTGATGGACCTCATGCTCGCCTGGATGGGCGATGTGGCCCGACAGCAGGTGGGCGCGGAGCATCTGGACCTGCCTGAATACGCCGAAGCCACCGCCGCCCTGGCCCAGCGCTGGGACCCGGCAGAGACAACCAAGCGCCTGCGCACCCTGCGCAAGCTGGAGTCTCATCTGCACACGAATGTCAACGAGGGCCTGGCGCTTGAGGTGGGTTTTATCCAGGCTTTCGGACGGTAAGATGGCAGTCCCGAATACAGCACACCTTTTTTCAACCCGGTGCTAGACCGGGAGGGCAGCCGTTCGTTACACTGGGCTGAATGGTGACGCAGTCCCGAACCAAGTCGCAGTTTGAGCGGATCGAGATGCCTGGGGATTCCTCCTTTGCCTGGAAGGAAATCACCGGGCGGCATTTCACGGCCCCGTTTCATCATCATCCGGAGGTGGAGCTGACGCTGATCACGGCGGGACATGGGCAGCGGTTTGTGGGGGATACGGTGGAGCCGTTTCAAGCGGGGGATGTGGTGCTGCTGGGGTCGCACCTGCCGCATGCGTGGTTCAGCGAGGCACGCTGCCGGGTGTCATCGGCCATTGTGGTGCAGTTTCATCCGGAGACATTTGGCGGTGGCATCCTGAGGGCACAGGAGCTGGAGAGCATCCGTGGGCTGCTGGAGCTGGCGGCGCGGGGCGTGGTGATCCAGGGAGAGACGGCACGTGAAATGCAGCGCCGGTTTTCTGAACTCTCAGGGCTGACACCGGTGCAGCGGCTGACGCTGCTGCTGGAGATGCTGGAGCAGGTGGCTCTGACGCAAAACCTGCGCTGCCTGGAAGCCAAGGCACCGGAGGAGACGGTCTCGCCCGTGGACCGCAAGCGGCTGGATGAAGTGCTGCGCTACATCCATGCGCATCATCAGCGGGCGCTGGCGCTGCCAGAGATCGCGAGGGTGGCAGGCCTGGGGCCGGAATCTTTTAGCCGCTTCTTCCGCCGGGTGACAGGGCATACCTTCATTGAAACGCTGATCCAGATCCGCCTGGCGAGCGCGCTGGCGCTGCTGGGGGAAAGCACGGATACGATTGCGGCGGTGGCGTATGCGTGTGGGTTTGAGGATCTGTCGAATTTTAACCGCCAGTTCCGCCGCACGTATGGCATCACGCCGAGCGAGGCGCGGCGGCGGGCGCAAGTGCAGTAGAGCCCAGGATGAAGTGGGATGCGCCCTTTGTTCATCTTTATCGAAATGTGAGGGGCATTGCTGCGTTCGTGATGGGCACAACCGTCAGCCTGTTCACAGCCATGAAATTTATACTGCTTTCCCTCTCCTGCCTGTGTCTGTTTGCCTCTTCCACGCGTGCTGCACCGGATCTGCCGAACCTGATTGTGATCCTGGCGGATGATCTGGGCTGGTCGGATGTGGGCTGCTATGGCAACACGTATAACGAGACACCACACATGGACCGCCTGGCGCGTGAGGGCATGCGCTTCACTCAGTTTTATGCAGGGCCGGTCTGCTCGCCCACACGGGCGAATTTGCAGAGCGGGCAGGACCAGGCGCGCTTTGGCATCACGCAGCACATTCCAGGGCATAAGCGGCCCTTTGCGAAGCTGGCGGATCCGGTGGTGCCGCTGCAACTGCCGCTGGAGGTGGAAACCTATGCTGAGCGTCTCCGCACTTCTGGTTATGCCACCGGATACATTGGCAAGTGGCATCTTGGCGGCGAAGGCCACCTTCCACAGCACCAGGGCTGGGAGACCGTGACGGAGGCCAAGGGGCACACTCAGCCGCCCGAGGTGACCGGCACGGGGAAGGAACAGCGCACGGCGGAGTTCATGACCGACAAGGCGATCCGTTTTATCGAAGCCAACAAGGAGCGGCCTTTTGTGCTGCAAGTGTCGCACTATGCGGTGCACATTCCGCTGACCACGACACCGGAGCTGGAGAAAAAATACCGGGCCAAGAAGCCGATGGAGGGTTATCCCAGCAACCCGCTGTATGCCGGGCTGCTGGAGGAGCTGGACCAGAGCGTGGGGCGTATCGTGCAGGCAGTGGACCAGGCGGGGCTGGGGGAAAAGACGCTGATTCTTTTTCTCTCCGACAATGGCGGCCTGGAGCATGAGCAAAACGGTACGGTGGTGACCTCCAACAAGCCGCTGAACGGTGAAAAGGGGACGCTATATGAAGGCGGCATCCGTGTTCCGGCCATCGCCCGCTGGACGGGGCGTGTACCCGCAGGCACCGAATGCCACACGCCGGCGATCACGATAGATGTGTATCCGACGCTGACGGAACTGGGGGCTGTGCAGGGCCGAGCCAACCAGCCACAAGATGGGGTGAGTTTGGCGGCACTACTACGCGACCCGAAGGCGACCATCGCCCGGGACACGCTGTACTGGCATCTGCCGCATTATCATCATAGCACGCCGGCCAGTGCGATCCGGCACGGGGACATGAAGCTGATCCAGTTTTATGAAACGGATACGGTGGAGCTGTATGATCTGAATGATGACCTGGGCGAGACCAAAAACCTGGCCAAGGAACAGCCGGAGAATGCGCAAAAGCTGAAGGCCGCGCTGGCTGAATGGCGGCTTAAGGTGAATGCCCGGATGCCGGTGCCGAATCCTGAATACGATCCTGCACACGCCAGCGAACTGGCGGGCAAGTTAGGTGGCAAGAAGCGCGAAAAGAAAATCAAAGAGTAATGCTTTTTTGACCGGCTTTCTCGGCATCTGTTTCTGCGGTGGCGGTGAGGGTGCTGCCTTCCGGTTTGTCGCGGCCCACTTTGACCGTGTAGCTGCCGGGGGCATAGACCTTGGGCTGGAAGCTGCTGCCCTGGACGCGCACGGTGTACAGGATGTCGCCGGTGCTGTCTTCGATGACCTGGACGACGGGGTTGGCAGCACCTTCAAACTTCAGTTCGGGCAGGTAACCGGCGACCTTGCGGCCGTCGTTGGCGGCCATGTCCACGGTGATGGGCCAGCCGGGAAACTGGGCTTTATCACCTTCCTTCGCATCGGAAAAGCGCGGCCAGCATTCGAAGGTTATCTTGCGATCCTTTTTGTTAAACTTCACCACACCGTAACCGTCGGCACGTTGCTTTTCATCCTGGATGTCTGGCGGGTTGGCATAGGCCATCATGGAAATTTTGTTGCCCAGGCCGTCATGGAAATCACCAGTCCACGGCAGCGGACTGCCGGGGAGCGGATTGGGGCCTGGCTTCTCATCCAGGGGATGCCACCAGCGGCCATAGATGGTGTTGACCAATGCCGGGCTGGTGAAGGCATAAGGGCCGTCGCCAAATTCATCAATCCCATTTTTGACAGTAACGGCCAGGTGCTGGTCGCCACAGAGATGCACGGCCCAGGCGCGGCGGATTTCCTTTAGGGCATTGTTGCGCGGTGTTTGCGGCCAGCCGTTGCAGTCGAGATCAGCCAGCAGACGCTCTTTGTCCTTGCCATGCAGATGCACGGCACCGCAGAAGGCGGTCTGGGAAAGCACAGCCTTCATCTCGGCACCGGTCCAGTCCTGGCCCCATTCGTGAAGGAATTTTTCCTGGCGTTCGCCCAGCAGTTGCAGGCCGGGCAGGTCTATGGTCTTCGGATCGTAATTGGGATCGTTGATGTGGTCCGGGCGTGGTCCCATCTGCGGGATCTTGCCGGAAGGGCCGCTCTTAAATTTGCGGTCTTCAAGAATCGCGAAGTCCACCCCGCCGACGCGCATGCTGGTGAAATAGACGGTGATGCCACGCTCGACGGGTGCCGGATCCGGGGAATCAGGCAGATGCCAGGACTGCTGCCGCTGCACCTGGTTGACGTATTCCGGCGGGAACATGTAGCCACCGTCCGCATTGCCGGGAATAGCGGAGTGCTTGCCGTTTTCACCCCACAGATTGGGATGGCCGACGTCATGGTCATCCGGAATGGCGATGGTGGGGCGGTCGCGCATGAGATCGCGAAACTGGAGGCCGAACTCGATCCATCCGGCAGTGTGCTCGGTGTGGCGATACGTCTGGTCACCGGCAAAGAAAAGCAGGTCGGGGTCCTGGGCCTTGAGGTTGTCAATGATCTCCGGGCGCAGACCGGTGGTGCGGCTGGAATTGCAGGACATGTTGGCCACGGTGATGACCTCCTTTTCTACCGGGTCATGGCGGATGAGCCCCTCAAACAGGGCCTTTTCTCCATGGCGGACCCGATAAGGAACGTCCTGGCTGGCGTCCCATTGTTCGATGCGGAAGTGTGCGCTCCAGCCGGGGAAGACGACGGCGACTTTGGCAGCCTCGGTCCAGGCGCCATCGCGCTGGAATTCCAATCTGGCTTCGCGGGGTTCGCCGGGTTTCAGGGGATAAAGCTGGGCGCTCATTTTCAGCACGCCCCGGTCATGGGTATAAAGGGCAAAGGCGACGACATCCTCACGCGGCACATCCATTGGCGGCGGCGCGACATTGCCTTTGGGTTTCTTGGTCCACCAGTCGCCAACGGCCAGGGAATCAAGCTGCGGGAAATCTGCGCCAAAGGGCAAAGGAACTTCTGCGGGAGAGGCGGCAGCATAGGAGGAGCCCCGCCAAAAGAGAAAGGGCGAGACTTTGAGAAGGAGACGTCGGGTGAATTTCATGTAGAAGAACGATCCCTGGCAACGAAGCCGCAGGGGATGAAATTGCAGCATGATAAGAAACGCGGATGACGGCGTTGAAGAGGCCTATGCTCCGTTCTGTCCTTTTGGTTTCTTTTTTACATGTCGCCACCGTCTGTGTTTCAGCTCAGGATGATAACTCTCTGGTGGAGAAGCAGGGCCGCCTGCTTTTCAGCGATGATTTTAACCGGGATGAAACCACGCCGGACAAAGAGGAAATCGGCAACGGCTGGACAACCAACAGCGCCTGGCGGGCGAAGGGAAAAAAGCAGGTGGATCTCAAAGATGGTGCGATGGCCATCACCCGCGTGCCGGAGGCGGATCATGGCGTGGCCATCTTTCATGACGTGGCCTTTCAGGATGGAGCGGTGAAGTTGAAATTCAAATTGGGCGAGAATGGTGATCTGGGCGTGGACTTTGTGGACCGGGGAGACAAGACGGTTCACGCAGGCCATCTCTGTGTGGCGCAGGTGACCCCGAAGAATGTGACGCTGAAGGATTCCAAAACGGGGATGATGAATCTTGAAATCCGTGAGCGCCGGCTGAAAGAGGGTAACAACCCGGAACTGGCCAAGTTGCTGAAGGGCAAGTCTGCGGGGTTTCCGCTGAGCCTGGATGCCGAGGCGTGGCATGAGATGCTCATTGTGGTGCAGGGAGATGTGATGCGCTTCACGCTGAACGGAACATTTATCGGCCAGTTGCAGTCGGAAGGCATCGCGCACCCGACCAAACGCATGATTACCCTGGCCGTGAACAAGACGGCGATGGTGGATGATGTGCAGGTGTGGTCCTTGAAGGATTGAGCGTGAGCAGTGAGAAACAGCTCACGCCCCCTTGCTAGAGATCTCTTTATTGGATGCGAATCACAAAAAAAGTACGAATAATCTTTCCAAGACGATCTCTAATCTGCCTCACATGCTTTCCTGTTCATCCCCCCAGACTGCTTTCCCCTCTCTCATCTCCCGATGGGCACTGGCCGGCACGGCCTTTCTCTCCATGGCCGCCTGCACAGTCGGGCCCGACTTCGAAAGCCCGGACCTGAAGCTGACCAAACGCTGGCGCCAGACCACGGACATCTCCGACCTGCCTGTCCCGGATCAATGGTGGACCCTGTTCAAAGACCGCACCCTCAACGGTCTTGTGGACCGCGCCCTGGCCAACAATCAGGACCTCAAAGCCGCCCTCGCCCGCGTCGAAACCGCCCGTGCCCTCTCAGGCGTCGAGCGTGCAGACTTCTTCCCCCAGCTCAACCTTCAGAACAACGCCACCTACGAGCACCTTTCCGCCAACAGCGTCGGGGCCAACCTTCCCCCAGGAGCTGGACTCCCACCTCTGGAGCGTGACCGCCACAGCGCCATGCTGGGCCTCAATTGGGAGGTGGACCTGTGGGGCCGCGTCCGCCGCCGGGTCGAAGGAGCCCGCGCCCGCGAAGATGCCACTGTGGACAACCTCGCCGCCCAGCGCCTCATCATCGCCGCCGAAGTCGCCCGCAGCTACTTCCTCGGAGCCTCCCTGGACGCCCAGGAGCAGATCCTCCAGGAAACCATCGGCCTTCGTGACGAAGCCCGCCAGCTCCAGCAGTCCAGGTTTGAAGGCGGGCTCGCCAACGAGATGGACGTCGCCCGCGCCCGCACCGAACTCGAACTCGCCCGCAACGACATAGCGGCGATTGAGCGCCAGCGCGGTGCTGTGGAGCATTCCCTGGCTGTTCTCTGCGGCGAGCTGCCCTCCGAATTTCGTCTCGGCAAAAATCGCCGTCTGCCCACTCCTCCCCGTGTGCCTGCCGGACTGCCCAGCAGTCTTCTTCAGCGCCGCCCAGACATCCGCGCCGCCGAGCAAAACCTGCGTGCCGCCAATGCCGACATCGGTGTCGCCAAGGCCAACTTCTATCCTGTCTTCAGCCTCACAGGTGCTGGCGGCATCGAGAGCATCGGCGCGGAAGATTTCTTTGAATACCGCAGCCGAACTGCGAACATCGGCCCCCAGCTCACCATCCCCATCTTCCAGGGCGGCCGTCTGCGCGGCAACCTGCGCGCCAGCTATGGTCGCTACGAGGAAAGCCTGGCCAGCTACAAACAGACCATCCTCACCTCCTTGCGCGAGGTCGAAGACGCCATGCTCGACCTCAAAGGATTCAGCAAACAACGCGCTGCCGTGGCTGCCGCCGTCGCCTCCTCCCAGGAGACCAGCCGCCTCTCCCGTCTGAGATACGACAAAGGCCTGGCCAGCTACTTTGAAGTCGTGGACGCCGACCGCGTCGTCCTCACAACCCGCCTCACCCTCGCCCAGCTCGATGGCCAGCGCCTCACCGCCACCGTCCAGATGCTTCGTGCCATCGGCGGTGGCTGGGC
This sequence comes from Prosthecobacter sp. SYSU 5D2, assembly GCF_039655865.1. Lineage (NCBI taxonomy): Bacteria > Pseudomonadati > Verrucomicrobiota > Verrucomicrobiia > Verrucomicrobiales > Verrucomicrobiaceae > Prosthecobacter > Prosthecobacter sp. SYSU 5D2. The sequence continues at coordinate 143,128 of NZ_JBBYXL010000004.1, forward strand.
CGGAGTCAGCAAGTAAAGTACTCATCACTCCCTGTCCCGAGAATGCGGGATCTGAGTGATGCGATGCCCCTGGCGGCCTCTCAAGGCATGACCCCGATCTCCGCCTCCACCACTTGCAGAGGCAGTTCCGGCTTGCCTTCGGTGAGCGTCACCTCCAGCTCATTCCACCCCGCACGCAGCAGGCTTCTGTCAGCCACAGCCCATTGCACATAAGCCTCCGTCGGTGGTGCATGGGAGCCATTGCCATGGCGCTTCCCACGCGTCACCTGAAGCAGGCTGGCCGCAGGCCCGATGTGCAACTGGCGGCCGTTCACTGCCACGGTCATCGCCACATCCTCATAAGCCTTGTTGGCCCCATGCAGCCCTAACCTCAGTCCCACATAACCCGGTTCAGGCATCGCCTTGCTTAAATCCTCCCCCACCAGCAACTTCAACCGCAGCGTCTGCCCAAGAAGCAATGCTGCCGGAATCTGCTTGCGATACTCATAGTTATCCTCCTTGTCGAGATAATAGCCCTGGGTGATCTGGTATCGCCTGGCACCCTTTTGAATTATGGCAGGCTTCAGCAACCCGGCCGTCACCCCCTCCATCATGTCCTGCCCGGCATTGAAGAAGTTAAAGTTATACAACTGGATCCCGCTGGCCCCGAGGTGGAGCTGGTTCATCCCTGCTCCCAGAACTTGCGCCGCATCCGGAGTCCGGGTCACTTCTTGCGCATAGGCGCCTTCATCGTGCACGGAACTGAAGGGCCACTGATATCCACTCCGGCCGTACAAGGAACCATACACCTGAACTCCATACGGTTGGGCCACCTGCACAAACTCATCCACCGGCATGTCATGGGAGACGGTCATCACCTGCGCCGGGATGACCACATCCACCAGCCGTTCTTCACACCAGCGCGCCACCTCCAGCCCCGCCCAGCGGCAGTTGGCCAGGGCGGGCGGCACACGCACAATGAGCCTGAGCTCACGCCCCTCCCGGGCGCTGATGGCTTTCAATCGGTCTCTCACCTGCCGCACCAGCTCCGTCATCAACGGTGCATGTTGTTCCGCCTGCCCGGACGGAAAGAAGATCTGAAAGCGGTTAAAGTCCAGTTCAAAACCGTCCATCAGGTCTGCATAGCGATCGCAGGCTTCCATGATGACTCCCAGACGGTAGGCCCGCACGTCCTCGCGGGCATAATTCAGCAGGTATTGATACATGGGATTTCCAGCCACCGGACTTATGCCAATGATAGCGTCCTGATGCTCCATCCAGAATCGCCCGGTCAGCGGATACTCCAGCGGATCGCTGCAGTAGTGGGCATCGTTCATCCGGTAGGAGGGGATGAACTTCATTCCCAGTGCACGAGCCTGCTCACCTGCGATGCGCGGGGCGTCCATGCCTGCGTCCGTCGCGGCGCGGCAGCGTTCAATGCGGGTCTTCCAGGACGGCATGCTGCTGTACTTGGTCTCCCGCCAGCCCCAGGTGCTGGCTACCTGCGTGGGATAATACAGGATGTCCGAACCTGCGCCGATGCTGTAAACCAGGGTCTGGATGGAATGGTCGTTCACCTGCCGGACCAGGGTTTGAAGTTTGGTCCGGGACAGCTCCGGGGTGGCACCTGTAAAAGAGAGGTCCCCGTCCATGTTGAGCATCAACTCAGGATCAGCCGCATTCAAAGTGGCCGAGAGGAGCAGGAGCGGGAGCAGGGCGTGGCAGGGTTTCATGTCTGAAAAGCGATACGGAATCAGGCAGACAAGCCTCTCGAAAGAGTGATGACAGGTTGAACTTTAAAGAGAGGCTGTGTGTAATGGACGGTATGAGTCTGAACCCCTCCCCTGCCCTGCCACGCCGTGCCTCACGGGCGGTGGAAGCGGCAGCTTTCCTGCGGGAGAAGATGCTGGCAGGGGCCTGGACGCGACTGCTACCTGGAGAGGCTGAGCTGGCACGGCAACTCCAGGTGGGCCGCAATACGATCCGCGCAGCGCTGGCCCAGCTTGAGGTCGAAGGACTGCTGAAGACTCAAACGGGTCGCAGGCGGGAAGTGACGGTGCTTTTATCCGCCCACCCCAAAGAGGATGACCGCAGCCAGGTGGCAGTGCTGCTGCTGGGCATGCCATATCATGCGCTGGCCTCCTCGACCCTGCTGTGGATGGAAGCGCTGAGACTGCGGCTGCAGGGGTCTGGCTGGACGTTGCGTATCCAGGTGGAAAGCGCGGCTTACCGGCGGGCACCCGGACGCGTGCTGGAAAGGCTGGCTGCGGAGCAACCGGGGGCGGTGTGGGTGCTCTACAGGTCCACGGCGACGATGCAGCAATGGTTTGAAAAGCAGGGGCTGCGGGCGGTGATCGCCGGCACGCGCCATCCGGGCAGCTGCCTTCCGCAGGTGGATACGGACTACCGCGCCGCTTCCCGCCATGCGGCGGCGCGGCTGGCAGCGCTGGGGCACAGGCACCTGGTCATTCTGACTCCGAAAGCACAACTGGCGGGCGACTCTGAAAGCATCGCGGGCTTTCGCGAAGGAGCCGGACAGGCCAGTGTCGGGTTGGCGACACACAATGACACGGTGGAGGGGGTCATTGCCAGCCTCCGGCAGGTGATGAATCTACGTTCCGCCCCGACCGGGCTGCTGGTGCTGAGGGCGGAACACTTTGCCACCTGCCTGACCTGGCTTCTCCAGCAGGGTATCAACATTCCCGGTCAAGTGTCGCTGATCTCCCGCGATGACGAACCGTTTCTCCAGCACTTGCATCCCGAGCCCACACGCTACCGGCGCAGCGCCGAAACCTTTGCCAAAAAGCTGGCGCGGCTGATCACCACCTGCGGGGACGGCAGCCCAGGACGGGCGGCGGCACCGCTGCTCATGCCTGACTTTGTCAAAGGCGGAACACTGGGCGCAGTGGCAAAGAGATAATTTTACATCCTTTATGTTAGTCCGAACTACTGAACACGTGTGTTCAGCCAGTTGGTCAGATCCTGGGTGACCTCGGCCCTCTGCACATCATGCAGCAGCAGGTGGTAGCTGCGGGTGTACCAGAGCAGGCGTTTGCGCGGAGAGCGCACCTGGCTGAAGAGCGTCTGGACCTGGTCGGGTGACGATAAAATATCATTGGGCGAGGCCAGGAACAGCACCGGCATGCGCAGTCTTTTGGCGGCATTCGGATTCGCATCCAGAAGGCCGCCAATCTCGGTGAGCAGACGCAGGGTGAAGCTGCTGATGTGATGCTCCGTCACGGCCATCTGATCCCCATGGGTGGTCTCGCTGGTCACCTGGATGTTCTTTTCATCCACCCCGGCCAGATCACCTAACGAATAACGTGACCGTGGCGACAAAGCGGCTGCAGCTTGCAAAAGGAACTTCTTAAAGCCGGAGACGGTGACGCGAAGGCCAGCGACGGGTGAGGCCAGGACAATCCCATCCGGATCACGACGGTCATTGAGACGGCTGGCAGCGGTGTGCAGACAGATGAGGCTGCCAAGGCTCTCCCCATACCAGAAGACGGGCACGCCCGGATGCTTGCGGCGCACGAGCAGATGAAAGGTCTCCAGGTCCTTCTGCCACTGGCGGGCGGACTGAATGTCGCCGCGCTCATCCTTGACGGGGTCCATGCCCTGGCCCCGGATATTGTAGGCATAGACGGTATAACCAGAGGAAGGCAGCTTGTCTCCGATGAACCAGAAGTCCGACGTTGCCCCACTGAGGCCATGAACGGCAATAACGATGCCACGCGGCTTCGTTCCGCCAGGCACCGCCCAGGTCTGCGTGGGCATGACCTTGCCATCATAGCTCACCCATTCCTGCTGACGCAGCTCCGGGCGCGGGGATGCCTTGGGCATGGAGGCACAGGCACCCAAAAGGATGGCGAGCGGCGGCAGACTGAGACGCAGCATGCGGCAGACAGGGTTGGTCATGCCGTCATTATTCAGGGATATCCACGGCTGACAAGACGGCATTCATAAACTCCACCTGGGCACGGATACGGTCATCAAAGCTGAACTCAGATGGCGTCTCAAAAGTCAGGGTGAGCTTGCAGCCAAGCTGATGCAAGACAATGGCCTCGGGAAGGCCTGGAAGGTTGGGTACGCGCTTGCGGCGGATGACACCCAGCTGAGCGCGGCTGCCGTCTATGCTTTTACGTGGATCCGGCGGCAGGCTGCGCAGCCCGGCCATGATGTTCTGGCTCACCGGCTCGCGGAAGTGGCTCAGCTCATAGACATAACAGCCCTGTCCATCATAGTCCTCATGAAGACAAAAACCGAGGCGGATGGCACGGCCCCGCATGAGCCTGCGCCAGGGGCCGCAGATGTCGTCATCCTCCACATGAAAACGGCGGTTGATGTCCAGCCCGCGATGGTCCGCACGGGTGTTGAGCATGAGGCCAAACGGGTTAAGACACGGGAAGATGAGGAAACGCTGACTGCGCAGGCGGGCTTCGTTTTCCTCCGCCCAGATGAGCAGGCCCCACGCGGCAGCCGCTTCATCGCCGTGGATACCTGAGGAAAGATAGATGACCGGTTCATCGCCGCTGCCAGTTTCCAGCCAGTGGACTTTCACGTTCTGAATCTCACTTTGAAGCACGGTTAGAGTGTGCAGCTTCACCTTCAACCGCCCGGCCAGCGACCGCCAGCGGGCCATGAGCGCCCGGTAGTCGTGAGCTTGGTGAAGAGGCAAAAGCGGCATACAGGCAAGTTACTTTTGCGCAGCTTTCCAGGCCGGGTAACCGCCTTTGAGGATGTAACACTCCTCGATTGGAATGATGGGCAGGAGCTTTTCGCGGATCGTGCGGCTGGCTTCGCATTTCTCCCCGTCGCAATAGAGAATCACCGCTTTGTCCGTGGTTTGAAGGACGTCCAGCAGCTCCAGAAGCTGCTCCTGAAAACCCTGTTCATTCAGCAAACGGGCACCCGGAATGTGGCCTTTTTCATACACCTCCTGTGGCCTCGCATCCAGCCAGACGACATCGCCCTGCCAGCGCTCCTGGATCTGCTGGAGATTGACTTCATCCTTGCCCACAGGTGCCTCGCTCAGATACAGCGCCGGGGCACGCGGATGGACGGCATGGGTCAGAGCAGCCGCCCCTGCGGCCAGGGCGATGAGCAAAGCTGCCTGGAAAACGTGTGCAATCATGGCTGGGAGGCCGGTTTTCTATACACGGAGAAAAAGGCCATCTGCCTCTGGTATTTGGGGATGCTGCTGTCAGTCTCGATGCGAAGGGCGCCAAGCATCACATCAGTGGTGTTTTTGGGCTTCACGGTGACTTCGTATTCACGGCCAGGAGTGATCTCTTTCCAGCTAAATTCAACATTTTCCCGGGTGGAGGTGATGTCTTTGATGCTCATGGGCGCATCACCGGTCATGGTGACCTTGGCGGTTTTGGCCTGGGCTTCATCACCGATCCACCATTGCAGCGTCTTGGGCTCGATCTTGATGACTTCGGGCACTTCCAATATGAACGGGATAACCCATTCTGGCTGAGACGGGTCATCGGTCTGGACATGAACGGATTTTTCATGGCGACCGACGAAGCTGGAGACTTTGAACTCCGCCTTGCCGGTGCCTTTTTCACCCGGGGCATAAACAGCTTTGTCCAGATCCGCGCTCAGGCAGGAGCAGGCGCTGTCAATGGAAAGGACCTTTACGGGCTTGGTGCCTTTGTTGTGGAAAACAAAGGTGGTGGTGACGGATTCATCCTCCGGCCTGGGTTTGAGTTCGATGAGAGGCACCTCCAAAGCCAGCTCTGCCAGGGAGGCAAAAGGCATCAGACAGGTGAGCAAGGCCAGGATGGAGAGGGATTTCATAACAAGACTGTGTTAAATGAACGTCTCCCGCGGGATTCCGTCAACCTTTTCACGGGCGCTGGCGGAGGGTTCTCAAATCGAAGAGTGATCTGAATTCGCCTTTATCAATCATGTACCGCTTTTTCCGCTAGGTTTAAGCTTGTAACACTGTTCTTTGATTCCCTTTTTCTTTTAGCAGATTAAGGCTCACTGGCGTGCATTCCTGCGAATGCCTGGAATTTTAGTTTTTTCATCATATCATCTGTGAATCCAACCACTGAAACCACTCTCCGCTTCACCGGCGACTATCCTGCCATGGGGGTGTGGGCGCTGGCGCTTGGGCTGGCGGTGGCCATGTGGTATCTTTACCGGCGGGAGTCCCGCCATCACAGCGGCCTGGGCAGGTGGCTGCCAGCGGGTTTAAGATCTCTGGCGGTATTCATCCTGGTGCTGGCCCTGTCTGGCCCGGTGCTGCGGCGGGAAACGACGCAGCGGCAGCTTGGCCGGGTGATCCTGGCCGTGGACACCTCCGCCAGCATGAAGCTGGAAGATGAGGTCCTGTCAGATGTTGCGGACGATGACAGCACCGCCGCCAACAGCGACTCCCGCCTGACCCGTGCGGAAAAGATGCTGCTGGGCGGCAGCCTGCCACTGGTGAAAAAGCTGGCGGAAACCCAGGATGTGGAGCTGGTGCTGCTGCGTGGGCAGCAGACGCAGCGGCTGTGGTGGAACCGCCAAAAGGGCAAAGATACTTCTGGGGACATGCCGCTGCGATTTGACGTGCAGGCGGATGCGCCCATTACGAACCTGGACACGGCCCTGCGGGATGCCCTGGGCACAGTGACGCCGGGCACGGCGCTGGTGGTGCTGACGGACGGACAGCACAATGGACCAGGGTCACCGGAAGAATTTGCGGCGACGATGAAGCAGAGCGGGACACCGGTCTTCACCGTCGGTTTTGGCAGCGAGGTGCCGCCCCCGGACCTGAGCGTGCTGAATGTACAAACAGCGGAGTCTGTATTTAGCGAAGAGAACCTGCAAGGCCGTGTGCTCATCAGCGATTCCCTGCCGCCCGGCGTCCCTGCCCAGATCCGCATCAGCAGCGGCGGGAAAACGATGTGGGAGCAAAATTTCAATGGCGAAGGCAAAGGCGAGCGCCGGTTTGACTTCACCTTTCCTGTCAAGCAACTGCCTGAAGCTCCCGCCCAGGAGCGGGATAAAACGCTGCGCCTGCTCCAGGTGCAAGTCGCCGTGCTTGGGGAGCGGTCCGGCATCGAAAAAACCCGCGCCAACAACAGCCGCGAGGTGGCGCTGCATCTCCTGACCAAGAAACGCAAGGTGCTCATCCTGGACGGACGGCCACGCTGGGAGACCCGCTACATTCACAACCACTTCGACCGCGATGACCGCTGGGAGGTCAAAATGGTGCTGGATGACTATGTGGCAGAGCCGCAAAACGGCACCCTGCAAAAGGATTTCCCCCGGACGCTGGAGGACCTGCTCAGCTACGACCTCGTCCTGCTCGGAGATGTTTCCCCTGCCCGGTTCAGCCGCATGCAGACGGACTGGCTGACAGAGTTTGTGGAGAAGCGCGGTGGCGGCCTCATCCTCATTGACGGGCTGCGCGGCCATTTGCAAAAGTGGGCCCAAGGAAAGACGGCATCACTCATGCCGGTACGCTGGGTTTCCGCCGCTAGTGCACCGAATGCCCGTATCACCTGGGCGCTCAGCACGGATGGCGAGCGGCAATCTGCCTTGCGCCTGAGTGACAGCCCTACCGCCAACAGCAGCCTGTGGCCCACCCTGCCGGAGATGCGCTGGGCCTCCAGTGTACAGGCGCAGCCGGGTGCGACGACGCTGGCCCATTTTCAGACTGGGGCCGATGGAGCCGCAGGAAAACCGGCGGCGGTTTTCCGCCCAGTCGGCGCGGGGGCGGTACTGTATCTGGGCACGGACGACCTGTGGCGCTGGCGCTACCAGGTGGGGGACCTCTACCACCAGCGGCTGTGGATGCAGATGGCGGCCTGGATCGCCGCCCCGCCCTTCCAGGCGGAGGATGCGAAGGTTTCCATCGGCACCGACCGGCTGCGATACACGCCCGGTGAGCAGTCGGAAATCCGTGTGCGCCTTCGCAATCCAGCCGGTGAAATAGTCAGCGGGGCGGAGCCCCGCGCTTTTCTCCTCCTGGACGGCAAAGAAGTGGCGACGCTGCAACTGGAACCTGACCCAACCCACTTTGGCATCTACCGCACGCTCACTCCGCCTCTGAAGGCCGGTGCCTATGAGATCGCCGTGGCAGAAAGCCCGGCGGCGATGCGCAGCGACCTGCGGCTGTCTCTGCGCGTGGCGGATGCAGGCAATCCCGAGTGGGCCACATTGACCATGAACCGCCCCCTCCTGGAGGCCATGGCCACCTCTTCCGGCGGACGCTTTTTGCGAGAAGAACAGGCCGCCACGGAACTGCCGAATCTGCTCCAGTCCATTGACCGCAAGCAGACCACGGTGGCGGAGACGATCCTGTGGTCGAGCTGGTGGTGGTTTGGAGCAGTGATCGTGCTGCTGAGCTCAGAGTGGCTGCTGAGGAAAAGACTGCGACTGGTGTAACGACTACCAGACACCAGGAATTTGAGGCTAATTCGAAACTGCACCTTAAGTTCTCACACCGTGCCAGGTTGTCTTTTGCCCATAAGGACAAATCCGAAGGTGCGTTCAGGTTCGAATACGAATTGAGATCAACACTGTCAGATGAGCTTGTCAGATGACCGTACATCGGCCTCAATTGTTTCTATCATCTGTCCGCTGTTCCCATGTCTGAGCCCCGTTCTAAAACCTATGCTGAGGATCCGCCAATAAGAAATGAGCCATTTTCAGCAGGCAGGGAAAGGGCGGAGAGCATTCTGCAAAGCATCACGGACGGTTACCATGTCACCGATGCCCAAGGCAGGCTGACGGAGATCAATGCGGCGGCGAGGGAGATGCTGGAGGACCAGGGGATGGATTCGGAGTCCCTGCTGGGAAGGCGGATTTTTGGTGAGGTGCTGACGGAGGCACGGGAAACTGAGGCGGCGAAAGCCTTCGAGCGCACTCTGGCAAAGCGGGTGCCGACCGAGGTGGAGCACTTTTACGAGCCCTGGCAGCGCTGGCACTTCGTCCGGCATTTTCCCCTTCCTGACGGAGGGGTGGCGACGTTTTTCCTGGACTTTACGGAGCGTAAGCTGCTGACGGCGGCGCATGAAACCTTTCGGCATCTGGTGGAGAATGCTCCCTTCGGCGTTTATGTGGTGGATGGTGACTTCCGGCTGATGCACATCAGCAGAGGAGCCCAGAAGGTTTTTCAAAATGTGGCCGAACCCCTGGGCCGCGACTTTGGCGAGGTTCTGAGGATGATCTGGGAGGAACCCTTCGCCAGCGAGGCCATCTCCATCTTCCGTCATACTCAGGTCACGGGGGAAGCCTATCATTCGAAACGGACGGTGGAAAAGCGGCATGACATCGGGGATGTGGAGTCCTACGACTGGAAGGTGGAGCGGATCGTGCTGCCGGACGGGCGGCATGGCGTAGTGTGCCATTTTTATGATCTGTCTGAACGGCAGGCTGCGGAAGCCCGCGCCACTTTCCTGAGCCAGCTCAGCCAGAAATTGGCCACGGTGAATGATGCGATGGAAATCAACCGCATCGCGACGCGGGAGGTGGGGACGTTTTTCAATGTCCACCGATGCTACTTTTTCGAGGTTGCAGAGGATGCAGAGGAAATAACCGTGCTGCCGGACTGGAGACAAGGAGGCGAGGATCTGGCGGGGGTGTATCTGACCCGGGATTTTGGCCGGGCCGAGTGGTGGCATACAGCGGCCCGTGTGCCACTGGGAATTGATGATGTGAGCTGCCACGAGTGGACTCGTGACTATGCAGAAAACTACCTGCCGGTGGACATTCAGGCGTATGCATTGGCGCCGTTTTTACGCAATGGACGCTGGGTGGCCAGCATCGGTATTAGCAGCCCGGCACCCCGGTTGTGGACGAGTGAGGAACTGGCGCTGCTGGAAAACGTGGTGGCGCGCGTATGGCCGCTGATTGACCGGGCGCGGGCGGAGGCGGCCCGGCGGGAGAGCGAGACACGGCTGCAACTGGCGCTGAATGCCTCCGGCATGGGGACCTTCATCTGGCATGTTCAGGAAGACCGGGCGGAGGCGGATGAGCGCTTCCTGGAACTTTTTGGCGTGCCGGGCGGGGAGATCAACCACAAGACCGCGCTCGCAAAGCGGGTACACCCCGATGACCTGCAGCACTATGCCTCCGCTGTGGCGAATGCGGTGGCTGCGGGTGGAAAGGGAGTGCTGCGTGTGGAGGCGCGGATTTTACAACCGGACGGCTCCTACCGCTGGCTGATTGTGACGGGGCAGACTTCCTTCGATGCGCAGAGCGGTGCGGCTGTCAGGATGGCTGGAGCAGCGATGGACATCACGGATAGCAAGCTGGCGGAGGAGCAACTCAGGCAGAGCGAGGAGCGCTTTCGTGCCGTCTTCGAACAGACCACTACAGGCATCGCCCAGACGGACCTGACGGGCCGGTTTGTACAGATGAACGACCGCTACTGTGAGATGGTAGGCCGCTCACGGGAAGAGCTGCTGCAATTGCGGATGCATGACATTACGCATCCGGAAGATTTGAAGTCGAATGCCCCCCTGTTCAAAGCGCTGGCGGAGGGCAGCGGATCTAATTTTGTGATCGAGAAACGGTATGTCCGGCCGGATGGATCCATCCTATGGACGCACAATGATGTGGTGGCCATCCGCTCCGCCAGCGGACAGCCTCGATTCATTGCCGCCACGGTGACGGACATCACGGAGAACCGGCGGGCTCAGGAGCAGCTAAGGCAGAGCGAGGAGAGGTTTCGCGCCTTTGTGACGACCAGCTCCGACAGCATGTACCGCATGAATGCGGACTGGACTGTGATGCATCAATTGCAGGGGAAGGAATTCATTACGAACACGGATCACGCCATCCGGGACTGGCTGCAAAAATACATCCCGCCGGAAGACCAGAAGCTGGTGACTGACACGGTGAGAAAAGCGATCGAGAGCAAAGGCTCGTTTAATCTGGAGCACCGCATCATCCGGGCAGACGGGTCCCTGGGGTGGACTTTTTCACATGCGGTACCCCTACTGGATGAACGGGGGGAGATCGTGGAATGGTTCGGTACGGCGAGCGATTTCACAGAGCGCAAGATGGCGGAGGTGGCCCTGAGGGAAAGCGAGACGCGCTTTCGCCACATGGCCAATAACGCGCCGGTGATGGTGTGGATCACGGAGGCGGACGGGCGGTGTACTTTTCTGAGCGAATCTTGGTATGAATTCACCGGCCAGACACCGGAAACCGGGATGGGGTATGGATGGGTGGATGCCACGCATCCTGATGATCATGACATGGTGGAGGCGGACTTTATCAGTGCGAATGAAAGGCGGGCACCGTTCAAGGTAGAATACCGCCTGCGCAGGCGGGATGGCGAGTACCGCTGGGCCATTGATGCAGCCACGCCCCGGTTTGATTCTAACGGTGAGTTTCTCGGCTACATCGGCTCCGTCATTGACATCACGGAAAGAAAGCTGGCGGAGGAAGCGCTGCGGACGAGTGAGCGGCGGAAGACGGCCTTGATCGAGCTGGCGGACCTTTTGCGGGAGCTGCGGGATCCGGCGGATCTGGCCTATTCAGCCGCCGAGCTGCTGGGCCGGGCGCTGAACGTGAGCCGGTGCGGCTATGGCACGATCAACACCAAGGAGGAAACCATCACCATCGAGCGTGACTGGAATGCGCCGGGCATCCAAAGCCTCGCAGGCGTGCTGCATTTCCGCGACTATGGCTCCTACATTGAAGACTTGAAAAGGGGGCACGCAGTCATCTTCTCCGATGCATACAAGGATCCACGCACAGCGGACAATGCCGATGCGCTAAAGGCCATCAGCGCCCAGGCGGTGGTGAACCTGCCAGTGACGGAGGACGGGGGTTTTGTGGCCATCCTTTACCTGAACCATGAGGATGCGCGGGAATGGACGGAGGATGAGGTTTCCTTTATCCGGGAGGTGGCTGAGCGTACGCGCATCGCCACTGAGCGGCGGCGCACGGAGCAGGCGCTAAGAGCCAGCATGGAGGAAGCGGCCCGGGGCCATGAAAAAGCAGAGATGGCCTCACGCGCCAAAGATGACTTTCTGGCCGCGCTGAGCCATGAACTGCGCACTCCTCTGAACCCGGTGCTGATGGTCGCTTCTGAGCTGGCAAATAACGACACCCTCCCGGAAAAGGTGCGGGAGGATCTGCGCATGATCCAGCGCAACATCGGCCTGGAGGCCCGCCTTATTGATGATCTGCTGGACCTGACGCGCATCAGCCGGGGCATGCTCCACATCCATGCGGAAAAGGTGGACACGCATGCATTGCTGCGCCACACGGAGGAGATCGTCCGCGCGGATTTGCACGGCAGAAAGCTGGATCTGCAAATGCATTTGGAAGCCGCTGAATCCTTTGTCCAGGCAGACCCGGCACGGCTTCAACAGGTGTTTTGGAACCTGTTGAAAAATGCGGTGAAATTCACTCCGGATGGAGGACGCATCAAGGTCCGCACGGCCAATCCTGAACCAGGCCGGCTGTTGATTTCAATTGAGGATTCTGGTCGCGGCATTCCCTCTGAAGCACTGGACCGTATTTTCCTGCCCTTTGAACAGGGCGACCTGGGCGGAAGACATGCCTTTGGCGGTCTGGGGCTGGGGTTGTCCATCTCCAAAGCACTGGTGGACCTGCACGAAGGCAGTCTGCAGGCCACCAGTGCGGGCCAGGACCAGGGATCCACCTTTACGGTGGACCTGGCCACCACCCAGCGCGCTCTGCCGGAGACGGCACCGAAGGATCTTTCATCTGCGGATGTCCGGCCGCTGCGCCTGCTCATTGTCGAGGATGATGTCACGTCTCTGAACGTGCTGGTGAAGCTGATGCAGCGCAGGGGTCATGCCGTTTACTCCGCCTCCACGGTTGCTGCGGCGCTGGAGCTTGCGGCTTCGCATTCTTTTGATCTGGTCATCAGCGACCTGGGACTGCCAGACGGTACCGGGCAGGAACTGATGAAGGAAATCCGCCAGCGCTACGGCTGGCCGGGCATCGCCCTGAGCGGTTTTGGCATGGAGGCAGACCTGCAAGCCAGCAAAGATGCGGGATTTGCCATCCATTTGGTTAAACCGGTGGCAGCGGCAGACCTGACACGGGCGATTGCCTCGATTCAGGAGAACTGACCGGGCAGTGATTCGCGACGGATGTGGATCCTTCGATGACGGCCGCCTTGGCGACGTGTATTCATCTGGCACAATGGTCAGCCGCAGCCAGGACACCTATAAATCCCTCATTGACACCACCTCTTTATTCAGGAACATATCAACGCATCTTGATGCGATGATTTGTTATTTTCATCACAAACTGAACCACGACACAAACACATGTCCGACTATAAAGTAAAAGACATCGGCCTTGCCGATTTTGGCCGCAAGGAACTCGATATCGCCGAGGCTGAAATGCCAGGGCTCATGGCCACCCGCGAAAAATACGGCCCGAAGAAGCCCCTCGCGGGCGTCCGCATCACCGGCTCCCTCCACATGACCATCCAGACCGGCGTGCTCATCGAGACGCTGAAGGAACTGGGTGCTGACGTGCGCTGGGCCTCCTGCAACATTTTCTCCACCCAGGACCACGCTGCCGCAGGCATCGCCGCTACTGGCACCCCTGTTTTCGCCTGGAAGGGCGAGACTCTGGAAGAATACTGGTGGTGCACCTGGAAGGCCATCATCTTCCCAGGGGACAAAGGTCCAGAACTGATCGTGGACGACGGCGGCGACGTGACGCTGCTGATCCACAAGGGTTATGAAATGGAAAACGGTGACGACTGGGTCAACACCCCTTCAGACAACCACGAAGTGAAGGTCATCAAGGACCTGCTGAAGGACATCGCCAAAAACCAGCCCGGCATCTTCCACACGATCGTCAAAGATCTCAAAGGCGTCTCCGAAGAGACCACCACGGGTGTGCACCGCCTCTATGAAATGGCCAAGGCAGGCAAGCTGCTTTTCCCGGCCATCAACGTCAACGACAGCGTCACCAAGTCCAAGTTCGACAACCTCTACGGCTGCCGCGAGTCCCTCCTGGACGGCATCAAGCGCGCCACAGATGTGATGATCGCCGGCAAGGTCGGCGTCGTCTGCGGTTATGGCGACGTGGGCAAAGGCTGTGCAGCGGCTCTCCGCGGCATGGGCGCCCAGGTCATCGTCACGGAAATCGACCCTGTGTGTGCCCTTCAGGCCGCCATGGAAGGTCATCGCGTGATGCCGATCGAAGACACCCTCGGCTACGGCGACATCTACGTCACCACCACGGGAAACAAGGACATCATCACCCTGGAGCACATGGAGAAGATGAAGGACCAGGCCATCGTCTGTAACATCGGCCACTTCGACAACGAAATCCAGGTGGACCGCCTGAACGCCCGCACGGACGTCAAGCGCCTGAACATCAAGCCCCAGGTGGACAAGTACACCTTCCCGGCCGGCAACAGCATCTTCATGCTGGCTGAAGGCCGCCTCGTGAACCTCGGCTGCGCCACCGGCCACCCGAGCTTCGTGATGAGCAACAGCTTCACCAACCAGACCCTGGCCCAGATCGAGCTTTGGGAAACCAAGGACACCCGCCCCATCGGCGTGACCGTCCTGCCCAAGAAACTGGACGAAGAAGTCGCCCGCCTGCACCTGGCCAAGATCGGCGTCAAACTGACCGTTCTTTCCAAAGACCAAGCCGACTACATCGGCGTGCCGGTTGAAGGCCCGTACAAGACGGACCACTACCGGTACTAAGAGGTAACCGGGTTTTCAAACTCGTTGATTCATGAACGCGGATGGCTGAAAGGCCATCCGCGTTTTTGCTTTGGCAGCTTCGACTGGCGATTGAGTGACTTTCGTGCCTGAATTGCAACCATGAGCATTGAGGAAATCAAACGCGAGATCACTGTCCTTTCGCACGCTGAACTCAATGAAGTGACCGCATTCCTCTTTCATCTTCGCCACCGGAACGATCCTGACTTCCAGCAAACCGTTGAGGCAAGGTCCAATGACCTCGACAAGTCGAACTGGCTGACTCCAGAGGAGTTTGAGTGCGAGCTGAAAAAGCGGTAAAAACCTTCGTCATTATTCGCTCGCCAGCAAGGCCGCTATAAGTTCATCCAAAGACAGGCTGACGATGGCGGTGACTTTGTCGCTCATGGCGTAGGGGAGGATGAGGGAACCGCCGTGCAGGAGGGCGCCGCAGCTATAGACGACGTTGGGGACGTAGCCTTCGCGGCCGCTGCCTTCGGGGCAGAGCAAGGGCTGGCGGAGGCGGCCGATGACGCGGGTGGGATCCTCCAAATCCAGCAGGGCTGCGCCGATGCAGTACTGGCGCATGGGGCCGACGCCGTGGGTGATGACGAGCCAGCCGGCCTCGGTCTCGATGGGGGAGCCGCAGTTGCCGATCTTCACGGATTCCCACATCTCCTCCGGGCGCATGAGTAACTGGGGTTCGCTCCAATAGTGGGGGTTATCGGAAAACATAATGAAGAGATTTTCATCATCCTGGCGGGAGAGCATGACATAACGCCCGCCAATGCGGCGCGGGAAGAGGGCCATGCCTTTATTTTGAACGGCGCTGCCATTGAGAGTCAGGACGCGAAAGTGGAGGAAGTCCTCGGTTTCGATCAATTGCGGCAGGATAGCGCGACCGTTATAGGCGGTGTAGGTCGCATAATACATTTTGGAGCCATCATCTTCAGTGAAGAGCACAAAACGCGCATCCTCTATGCCATTGCTTTCATTGTTGGAGACCGGGAAGATGATGCGCTCGCTCATGGCAAGCTTCTCGGAAAATTGAAGCTCGTAATTGGAATCGGCCAGCCATTGGATGCAATCGAGAGTGGGGTTCAGGTCCTGGAGGGCGGATTCGGCACCTTCGCGCACGTTGGTGAGGCTTTGATTGAGATCGCTGCGCGTGAAGTTTTCTGCCAGAGGCGACAGAACTGCCTGGGTATGGGCATTCTCGAATCCCATTTCATGCAGCTTGCTGAGGAAATTTGGTTTTCGATACTTTGGGTTAGGCACCACCAGGGGCAGGGTGACGAAACGGGAAACGGGGTCCAGGGTGATGACGCCATCCTGGGCGATGATTCCGGAGCGAAACTCGATGGAAGAAATGTGTCCTTCGCCGGTGGCGCGCAGGCTCATGATGAAACGCAGAGCTCCGTCTGGCACACCGCTCTGGTCTGGATGCGGGACCATGGAGGGATTGAACAAGGCGGCGGATTCCAGCGCATATTCGCCGGAAAAAATGGCTCCGATCAGCAGCTGCCGGTCCAGTGACAAAGGCTGCTCACTGGGGATGTGATGGCGCACTTTTTCAAAATGGGCATGCAGGGCGGAGACGAGGTCATGATGGCGGGCTTCGAACCCGATGCGCAGCTCTGCCAGCTGCAATGCCACATCATCCTCCGTGAGGGCGAGCGCACGGCCAATGATGGTGGCGACGAGATGCACATTCGAAGGGATGAAAGGACGGATGATGACACGTGCGCTCTCAGGCAACAAAGTCACCTCATGATGGCAGAGGTGGATTTGCTGATTCATAGGGGTGGGGCTGGAGGTGGCAAGATCAACTGTTCGGCATGGTGCATTTCTGCGAGAGCCAGATGAAAGGCGAGGGTGGACTCAGCGCCCTGGTTTTCATTGACACGGTCGGCATGGAGACCGTCGCTGCAGCCGCCGGTGCTGGAGTCATACAAGGGCAGGCCGAGATCGTTCCGGCCAAGGAACCACTCGAAGGCGCGCTTGGCCTCGCGCGGCCACAGGGGGTCCTGGGTGGCGCGGAAGGCTTCGTGGCAGGCGCAGACCATGGCCTGTGCTTCCACCGGCTGCTGGTCGAAGTCAGCCCGTTCACCGTCACGCTGGTAAAAGCCGTTGCTACCAATGGGGCGGAAGTGACCCGCCTGGGTCTTTTGGATGGATACCAGCCAGCGGAGGGATTTGAGACCGATTTCCAGGGCTTCCGGATCCGGCATCCACTGGCCACTGAGGATGAGCGCCTGGCAGATGCGGGCATTGTCGTACGTCGCTCCGGGCTCAAACCAGGGCCAGTCTTCCGTAGCGTAGTCGTTCCACAGCTTGACGAGCTTTGCCGTCAAGAGGGCCCGCATGGCTTTGACATTCGTTTTCGGATCATCCGGATAATGGCGGAGATACTCGTGAATGCCCAGCAAGGTGAAAGTCCAGGCACGCGGGGAGGTGAAGGAAGCCACCGCGGGCAGGCCGCGCTGAAAAAGCTGGGCTGATAGTTTGCGATGCCCTTCATTTCGCGACCGTCCGGCACCGGTGCCCACAGCCCAAAGGGCGCGGCCATGGCTGTCCTCGCTGCCGGCTTCTTCAAGCCACTGGCGGCCATGGCTCATGAAGTTGCGAAAGCGGCCGGTCTCGTAATTCAATGCGGCCGCGAGAAAGGCTAGGTAGCTGGTCGCCAGGCCGTCCAGGCTCTGCGTGGCGGGCAGGCTGCCGGATTCATCCAGCAGATTGCAGAGGATGAAGGAGCGCGCATTGTCATCGGTGCAGTAGCCTTCATGAAAATTAGGCACGTTAAAAATGGCGTGCTGGTAGATGCCGGTGCTGTCGCTCATCCGCACGACGTGATCCAGCCGCAGTGGCGGCAGGGCATACGGGCGGCTGCTCAGCGTCCATCCCGCGAAGGCCGCACGGGACTGCGCCTTGCGGTCCGCGCGTGCGTGCTGAAAGGATTCCAGGAATCTCCGACCTACCGCAGGCCAGATCATCTCACGGCCAATGGCATACGCATCCTGACAGATTTTCTGCTTGCGAGCAGGATCATCGAGCAGAGCGCAAACGGCGGTAGAGATGGCCGGGGCATTACGGAATGGGACGAGGGCTCCGCGCCCGTCCGCCAGCAGCTCCTGAGCATGCCAGTAGGGGGTGGAGACGACCGCTTTGCCAGCGCCAAATACATAGGCCAGCGTGCCGGAGGTGACCTGCGCCTCATTTAAATAAGGAGTCAGATAAATGTCCGTCGCGCCGATGAATTCCTTCAGGTCTTCCTGCGAGACAAACTGGTTGTAAAAGATGACGTGATCCTTGACCCCACGGTCCTCCGCCAGGCGCTGAAGGCTGAGGCGATAACGCTCCCCCTCCCGGGCGATGAGATGCGGATGTGTGGCACCGAGTACGAGATAAACGACATTGGGATGCTGCCGCACGATCTCAGGCAGTGCCTCGATGACGTATTCAATCCCCTTCCCTGGACCGAGCAGGCCGAAGGTGAGCAGGACATGACGGCCCTCCACGCCGAACTGGGCCTTGTAAACATCGGACCCGGCAAAGGGCATATCAGGAATGCCATGGGGAATAATGTCCACCTTGGCATCCGGCACCTGGTAGGTTTCGCGGAGGATTTCCGCGCCTTTGCGGGCCATGACGATGAGGCGGTCGCTGCGGGAGACGAGTTCATCCATCACCTTGCGCTGGGCCGCATTCGGCTCACGCAAAATGGTGTGCAATGTGGTGACCACGGGCATCCGGACTTCCTTCAGCAAAGCCAGCAGATGGCTTCCAGCCGGGCCTCCATAGATGCCAAACTCATGCTGCACGCAGAGCACGTCCACGTTGTTAAAGTTCAAAAAATCCGCAGCCCGTCGATAGGAGTGCAGGTCTTTTTCCTGGAGCTCAAAACGCACTCGTGGAGGATAGTCATAACCCTCTGGCCGGTCATTGACGGCCCCCACAAAACACTCGATCTCAGGGGCGGCCTGGGCGACGGATTCACAGGCATCGTGGGTGAAGGTCGCGATTCCACAAAGCCGTGGAAGATAATCCCCCAGAAATGCGATCCGTTGGGTGGAGGTGGTCCTGTTCAGGACCAGCCTTTCATATTCGTAAACATGGTTAAGCAGACACCCTGCACAGTGTTAAGCAACACCTGCTTTTACGGTCCATCTCTCACACCATCGTGCCTTTTACAGATTTTCGTGCATCTTTCGGTTTTGCAGCCATAGCAGCCAAGCTGCTGAGGAAACTGAGGGTGACCTGGTCTCCTTCAAACTTGCAGGTGAGGGTGTCGTGATGGGGCGTTTCGTAATAACGGAGAGTGATGGAGAGGCTGCTTTCATCCTTCCAGCAGGCGCTGGCGGCGATTTTTGAATCCACCGGCTTGACCGGCTTGCCGCCTGAGATCAGGCGCGGCGGAGTGTCGGGAATCGCAGCGGTGCCGAGGTGCCAGCGGCCCAGGCCACAAGTGATTTCATGGGATTGCCCGGCGGCTTTGAGGGTCAGCAGACAGGCATCATTCTGAAAGCTGAAACTGGCTGAGGTGAAACCGGCATCGTTTGGTTCAAGCGCAAAGACTTTACCATCAATACGCTTTTTGTTAGGCGAGCCGGCGATGCCTGCTGGTGGAGTGAGTTTCAGTTTGTCCAGTCGCGTGGCCAGGACTCCATCTTCTGACTTGGTGGGCTGGTGGAAAGCGGAAAGCAGGTGCTGCCAGACGAGGTCTAGCTGGCCCTGCATGTTCTTGTTTTCACTCGTCATCACGATGACCGCATCATGCTCTGGCAGGACGATGGTGAACTGGCCAAAGGCGCCGTCGCCCCGGTAATGACCATGCTGGCAGCGCCAGAACTGGTAACCGTAGCCTTGCAGCCAGTCGGGGCGGCCAGTGGCCGGATCTCCGGGCTGCTGGATGTGAAAGGAGGTGGCTTCCTCCACCCAGGCGGCGGGCAGGATCTGTGCTCCATGCCACTGGCCTTTCTGCAGATAAAGCTGGCCAAACTTGGCCATGCCTTCCGTCTGGATGCTCAGCCCCCAGCCGCCAGTATTGATGCCGCGCGGACAAGACTCCCACTTCATGCCGCTGATGCCAAGCGGGGTAAACAGGCGCGGAGTGAGGTAGTCCAAAATCGTCTGGCCGGTGACCTTCTGCACAATGGCGGAGCACATGTAGGTGGCGGCGCTGTTATACATGAAAACCGTGCCCGGTTTGTGAGCCAGCTTCTGCGCCAGGAAAGTGCGCACCCAGTTTTCAGACTTCACCACGGGCTGGGTGGGTTCTTTTTCATTGCCCACGGACATGGTGAGCAGGTCCTTCACGCGAAGGGCGGCGAGGTTCTCGCTGATCGTCTCCGGCAGGTCATCCGGGAAAAAGGAAACCACTTTGTCCTCCACCGTCAGCTTGCCTTCGGCAATGGCGAGGCCCACTGCTGTGGAGGTGAAGCTCTTGCTCATGGAGTACATGGTGTGAACAAACTCCGGGCCATACGGATCCCACCAGCCTTCGGCAACGACCTGACCGTGCCGCAGCATCATGAAGCTGTGCAGCTCAAAGCTGTTTTCCTCCACCGCATCGAGAAAAGACAGGATGGCTTTGGAGGCGATGCCCTGCGCCTCAGGCGTGCTGCGCGGCAGGCTGGAGGATACAGGGTCCAGACTTTTCGCATCCGTGCGTGGAAGACACAGACCGAGCGTGCCAAGGCTGATGTGTTTGAGAAAAGTTCGGCGCTGGAAATGCATCCACCGACGCTACAAGAGCCGCCCCTGCGGTGACAAGCGTGAACAATCGGCCCCGCCCAATTCATCCCCTCCCCTCTTCAGCCTTCTTCCAGCTTGCCCTGGCGGATGATCATGCGGCGGTCACCGCGTTTGGCCATCTGCTGGTCATGAGTGACGACGACCAGCGTTTTTTTGGATTCATCCACCACGCTGATGAGCATGTCCATGACGCCGGTGCCAGTGCTGGCATCCAGGTTGCCGGTGGGTTCATCGGCATAGAGAATGCCGGGGTCATTGATCAAAGCGCGGGCGATGGCCACACGCTGCTGCTCCCCGCCGGAGAGCTCCGTGGGCAGGTGGTCAATACGCGGGGTGAGGCCGACGCGGTCCAGAAGCTCGCGGGCCCGGCCT
The DNA here is from genome assembly GCF_039655865.1 of Prosthecobacter sp. SYSU 5D2. Taxonomy (NCBI): domain Bacteria; kingdom Pseudomonadati; phylum Verrucomicrobiota; class Verrucomicrobiia; order Verrucomicrobiales; family Verrucomicrobiaceae; genus Prosthecobacter; species Prosthecobacter sp. SYSU 5D2. The sequence continues at coordinate 163,896 of NZ_JBBYXL010000004.1, forward strand.
TCGGCTTTGCGGCCACCGATCATGGCAGGCAGCAGGACGTTTTCCAGCGCGGTCAGCTCCGGCAGGAGAAAGTAGTGCTGGAAAACGAAACCCATGGTCTGGTTGCGCATCCGGGCGCGGGCTTTGGCAGCACCATGGTAGAGGGACTTGCCGTGGACCAGGACATCTCCCTGCGTGGGTTTTTCCAGGCCGCCCAAAACATAAAGAAGGGTCGTCTTGCCCGCGCCAGACTGGCCGCAAAGGAAGACTTTTTCACCGGCGGCCACCTCCAGATCCACCCCCTGGAGCACTGGAAGCTGGTGACCGCCCAGGGTGTAGGTGCGGTGTACATCGGTGGCGACGAGGGGAACGGCGCTGGCGGGGGCATTCATCAGGTGCCTATTGGGGCATCCGATGGGCAGTTTGTCATTCTGATTCTTCGTCCCTGGCACAGTCTGTGCACTTTGCGTGCCGGCAATTTCACTTCTCCGCTTTTGTCACGCACAGATCGCTTGCAGAACCCCGCAGACTGATTCCATATCCCACCCCGATGCTCCCATTCCTCGCCGCCGCTACCGAAGCCCACGCCTCATTGCCCCCGTACTGGACCGTTGCGCCCTTTGCCCTGCTGCTGCTGTGCATTGCGCTGATGCCGCTGTTCGCCCTGCATTTTTGGGAGCACCACTACCCGAAGGTGGCCGTCGGCCTGGGCCTGGTCACCGCTGCTTATTATTTAGGCGTGAGGGGAGACTGGCATCCGCTGCAGCATGCCGGGCATGAATACATCAGCTTCATGGCCCTCGTGGGATCGCTCTTTGTCATCTCAGGTGGCATCAATATTCGTGTCAAGGGGGAGGCGACTCCTTTTCGTAACACCGTCTTCCTGGCCATCGGTGCGGTCCTGGCCAATTTCATCGGCACCACCGGTGCCTCCATGCTGATGATCCGCCCCTGGATCAAGATGAACAAATACCGCATCACGGGCTTTCATGTGGTGTTTTTCATCTTCATCGTCAGCAACGTTGGCGGCTGCCTGACGCCGATTGGCGACCCTCCGCTGTTCCTCGGTTTCCTGCGCGGGGTGCCCTTTGGCTGGGTGCTGGAACATTGCTGGAGCGGCTGGGCGATGGCCTGCGCCATGCTGCTGGCTGTGTTTTTTGTGGTGGACACCCTTAACTTCCGCAAAGCCCCCAAAGACGTCCGGGACAAAGAAACGGCCCATGAGACATTTAATATCACCGGCCTGCCTAATCTGTTTTTCCTTGGCCTCGTTTTGGTGGCCGTCTTCTTGCCAAAAAACCTCCAGGAAACCCTCATCGGTGGCGTGCTCAGCGTTCCCGCCATTGTCATGATCCTGGCTGCAGCAGGCTCTTATTTCACCACCAAACCGGCGGTGCATGAATCCAATGACTTCAACTTTGGGCCGGTCAAAGAAGTGGGTTATCTTTTCATCGGCATCTTCCTAACGATGATCCCGGCTCTACAAATCCTGCAAAGCGGCGAGGCGGTGCAGATCAGCACACCCATTGGCTACTATTTCGCCACCGGTGCCCTCTCTGCTTTCCTGGACAATGCGCCTACTTACCTGAGCTTCCTGGCAGCCGCCATGGGCAGCGAGGGACTATCCGTGGATTCACCTGTGGACGTGCTGGCCTTTGCGGGCAGCCATGCACACATTCTCATGGCCATTTCGATGGGCGCGGTCTTCTTCGGTGCAGGCAGCTACATCGGCAACGGTCCCAACTTCATGGTCAAGGCCATTGCGGAGAAAGCCAAGGTCAACACCCCGGACTTCCTCCGCTACATGTGGCAGTTTTCCATCCCGGTGCTGCTGCCCATCCTGGTGGTGGTGGGTTATGTCCTGCTGCGCGGCGGGCACTGAATTCATCAAAAAGGCCCGTCGGAAACGACGGGCCTTTTATTTTTAAGAGGTCGGGAGAGGCCGGGCTTGTTCACTTGTTCTTTGTCAATGTCGGCAGCCATTCGGCCACGCGCAGCAGCCAGTCATTGGCAGGATCGCCGTTTTTCTTCATGCCGAAACCGTGGCCACCTGTGCTGTAAATGTGCAGCTCGCAGGGGATGTTCAGCTTTTTATACTCCAGGTAAATGAGGGCGCTGCCAGCCGCGCTGTGGGGGTCATTATTCGCATGAATCAAGCACATCGGCGGGGCCTTGTCGGTGACTTTGATTTCAGGCACAAGCTTGAAGGCGTTCTCTTTTTCCACCAGATAGGCCGGATAAACCGGCACCGCGAAGTTTGGCGTGGCATCGGGCACATCCAGGGCGGGGTCCTGCTCATAGGTGCGCTCATTGGCATGAAGTGCGGTCATAATGCTGAGGTGGCCGCCTGCGGAGAAGCCCAGGATGCCGATGCGGTCAGCTTTGATGCCAAACTCCGCCGCGCGGTTGCGGAGGATGCCCATGGCCCGCTGGGTGTCCTGCAATGGCACGCGGCTGGGATCTTCATTGTCGCGACGCGGCACGCGGTATTTCAGCAGCACCGGCGTCACGCCAATCGTGCGCAGGTAATCACAGACCTGCGTGCCCTCATGTTCGATGGCCAGGATGCCGTAACCGCCGCCAGGGCAAACGAGAACGGCAGTGCCGTTGGGATTTTCCACCGAATAAATGGTGATGCTCGGGTCGCTGACGTTGCCCAGGCGTTTCACGCCATCGTCCTTTTCTTTGATGATGTAGGCTTCGGGTTCCGGTTTGAACCCTTCCGCTTCCGGCGCGCCTTTGGGCCAGAGTTTGATGACTACGGGCTCCGCAGCCAGGGTCAGGGAGGTGAGACTGAGCAGGAGGAGGGAGACAAGAGGCAGCCGTTTCATAGTTGGAAAGAGGCAAACGAAGCATGGAAACCGCTTCACGCGCAAATTCATTGGCTGTCTGCATCATTTATGTTGCACTCCTTCCAAGGTGAACCATTATCTCGACCCGCTCGCAGCCGTTTTTGGCAGCGCAGCACACGGGGCGTAGCTCAGCCTGGTAGAGCGCTTGCTTTGGGAGCAAGAAGTCGTCAGTTCGAATCTGGCCGCCCCGACCATCCCAAGTGGATGGTTTTGCATTTGAAGTTTTTGGTCCCCGGATGTCCGCCCTTTACGCCTCCACACTCACCACCTTCAAAGCTCAAGGCTGGCATTATCGCGAAGTCGCCGGCATGGAGGTCATTGAGGCCGATTTTGAAGCCCATCATACCAAGGTTCCTCTGCATGTACAGGTCTATGGGGAGGCGCACATCGCCAGCGTGGTGGCCACATCTTCCATTCAGGTGCCCCGCAGCCATCGCCTGCAAGTGGCGGAGCTGCTGATGCGCACGAACAAGGAGCTGAACCTGGGCAATTTTGAATTCGACTGGGACAGCGGCGCTGTGATGTTCCGCATCTCCAACATCTTCCCGCCGCATCGCTACGATGAGCGCATCCTGGCCAGCCTGGTCCACAGCACCATTGCCGAAATGGACCGCGTGACACCCTTCCTGGGGGAAATCTGCCAGACGCCCAAAGGCGAGCTTTTGCTGCTGAGCGTGCGCGATCTGATGAAGCGCGAGGATCTGCTGCCACCGCCGCCGCCAGAGCAGGCTTGAGCGGCAGGGACAGCGCGTTTATTTTTGCGTTTCCCCGCCCATGCCAACCGTCACCCGCTTTGCCCCCAGCCCCACCGGCTGGCTGCATTTGGGCCATGCCTATGCCGCCCTATTTGCTGCCAAGCAGGCACGTCAAAACGATGGCCACTTTCTCATCCGGCTGGAGGACATTGACGGCACCCGCTCCCGGCCGGAGTATGAAACGGCGCTGTTTGAAGACCTCGCCTGGCTGGGCCTGAGCTGGGAAAAACCCGTGCGCCGGCAGTCGGATCACACTCAGGATTATCGGGGGGCACTGGATCAACTCGAGGCCCTCGGCCTGCTGTATCCCTGCTTCTGCACCCGCCGCGAAATCCAGGAGGAAATCGCCCGCGCCGGGCAGGCTCCGCATGGACCGGACGGGGCGCTGTATCCCGGCACCTGCCGCCATCGCAGCATTGCTGAAAGGAAGGATCTCATCGCCAGCGGACAGGCCTATGCCTTGCGGCTGGATGTGGGAAAAGCTGCCGCACTGGCTGGCCGGGAACTCCATTGGGAAGACGCCGCCCGTGGCCCCCAGGTGGCCACACCGGCCATCTTTGGCGATGTCGTCCTGGCTCGTAAAGACACCCCCGCCAGCTATCATCTGGCAGTAGTGGTAGATGATGCCCGGCAAGGCATCACCCTCGTCACGCGCGGGGAGGATCTCTTTGAAGCCACCCACCTGCACCGGCTTTTGCAGGAGCTGCTAAAACTCCCCGTGCCGCGCTGGCATCACCACCGTCTCATCACCGATGAGAACGGCAAACGCCTGGCCAAACGTGATGATGCCCGCTCCCTCCGCACGTTGCGGGATGAAGGCTGGAGCGTGGACGATGTTCTGCAGAAGTTGGAGCTTTGAGGCCTCCATTATGGCTTTGAAGGCCCTAACCAACGATTCAGAAATTCAAACGTGCCAATGCCGTTGATGGTATGGGGCCCGTCAAAGTGCTCAATGGTGGTGCGATCCATGATGCCTAACTGATTGTAGAGCTGGCGGATCTTGGCATACTCATAGTTCACCCATTCATCCACACCCACACCGTCCTTGTGGCCGCGCTCCACCATGAAAGGACGCGGCGCGATGAGCGCCCCCATTTCCGCATAATTGAATGTGCCTCCCAGGTTCCATTCCCAGATCTCATACTCATGAGTGAAGACATAGCTGAAACGCTCGTCCGTCGTCGCGCACTTGCGCACCCATTCATTGAAGTCGCCTGAGCAGATGCTGAGGCAGTAGCCGGGCAGCACGGCGGGTGTGCGCATGGCGCTTTTGCCGCCATAGCTGAGCCCGTAAAAGGCGATCTTGTCAACCTGGACAAAAGTCTGCGCCTGCAACCATTCCAGGATGCGCTGATGCTGTCCGTTGATGACTGAATAAAGCGTCTTGCCCAGCGGGTTCAGCTTTCGCTGGAGCGAGCGGAAAGCGTGCATGCCGCGATACGGATTGTGCGGGGCAAAGACGATGTATCCCTGCTCCGCCAGCCGCAGCGCAAAGGCCTTGTAGGCATTCCACGCCCGCACGGTCTGATCCGTTTCAAAACAATGTTCCGGCAGCCCCTCAAGCCCATGCTGGCACACCACGGCGGGCCGCTTTTCACCGGGTTTCAGGTCCTTGGGCAGCGCCAGCCAGCCCCAGGCAAAGACATCCTGCCAGACATCCAGGGTGACTTCATGGATGACCACCTTTTCCGTCTCCTTGAGCACGCGGCTGCGTGGGTTCATCGGCACATCCGGATCAGGAAAACGTCCAATGACTTCCGTCCAAAAACGCTCCCGTTCCGTGGCCGTGTGTTTCTCAAAATCCGCCACCGATGTCAGCGGCAGTTTCTTCCAGAACTCCGCCTTTCTTTGGGCCTCCGTCGTCACCAGAAGGCGCTGGGTGAACTGCCCCAGTTCACGCACCTGGTCACGCTGGGCCATTGGTCTCTCCGGCGGAGCATTGACCGGCTGCTTTTCCTGTCGCGCAGCCGCCATCGCTTTCAGCATGGAGCCAGCCGTTTCACCAGGGAAAAGATGGCTGACGATGTCCCGTGTGGAGGACTTTTTATCGAAGACCTGCGCCCAGTCCTTGAAGGCCGGGACCAGGTCGCGTGCCCGCTGCATCTCCGACTGCACGGCTTCCGCTGACGGCATGGTGATGACACCCGGTGCGGCAACCTCGCGCTGGCCCTTTAAGGCGATGGGCGGACCCGTCACATTCGGAAAACCCGCATGCTGTACCGCCAGGCGCCGGGGCGCGATGAGCGAGGCCAGCTCCGCCTCCCCAAACTCCCGCAGCAGACCGAAGACATTACGATACAGCGGCTCCTGCCAAAGGCCTTCACGCGGGCCGAAGTGCCCCCACACATACACCGAATCAATGCGCGCATCCAGCGCCCCCGCATGTATCGCCAGCATGCCCCCTTCCCCCAGCCCGGCCACACAGACGGGCAGCTTTTCCGGCTGTGCGGCAAACCAGTCCACCAGGCCCAGCACCTTGTGCAGTTCATAGCCAATGATGTGTCTTCCCAGGATGTAAGACTGCCGGTAGATCCATTCGCGATGTGGAACATTGGTGTGCAGCCCCAGACGGTCACTACCGGAATACGTCGAATCTCGGGAGATCAGCATCGGAATAACAATCTGCGCACCGGCATAAGCCAGGGTGGCATCCAGCAGTTTCTCCGGCGTGGTATCGGCATCCGGCAGGTACACAATGCGTGCCAGCACCGGCCCCTTCGGCTGGATCAGCAGCCCCTCCCCATGCACCCCATCCAGCACCTGCCAGCGCACCCGCTGCACCGTCGCAGCCGCCGTTTCCAGCAGAAGCGAAGGAGTTTGCGTATCCCCCACCAGCTCCAGAGCCGTCACGGGAAGCCGCTCATCCGCCATTCCCAGGATCTCTTTGAGACGCTTCCTGTTAGGCTCCACCGACTTCTCATAAGCCTCCGGCGAACTCAAGTCACGGTTCCAAAACGAGGCCCGTTTCCCCTTCGCCGTCTCAATTTCGCGCAGCAAAAAGCGGTCAATGCCCGCCACCATCGTGGCCGAAAAATCCGCATTCGGTTCCAGCGGTGCCGTGCCGGGAAGCTGCATGGCCAGGGCGGCAAGAAGGGAGAGAGAGTTCACAGGCGTCGGTGGTGCAATGAGTTGGATTTAACATACGCACTTGCCGCCTCCCGCCTCGCAGCCAATCACCGCGCCAGCTTCGCAATCTCCGTCTCTGTCAGTACCCGCGAGAACAGCATAAACTCATCCATGGTCCCGCTGAAGTGGCGGATGGCCACACGATCCTTGCGTCCGTTGTCGCTCCAGTTACCCAGATCGGCCACGCCGATGCGCACGGGAAACACATTCACAATCGGCACCTTGGCAGTCAGCTCGCCGTTCACGTAATGCCGGACTTCTTTGGACACCGGATCAATGACCGTGGCCAGATGCATCCACTGGCCGAACCGCTCCGGCGTGAACAGCGCAGGCGTATCATGGTCACGCGAGACATGGCCATCCCGTCCGGCAATGCCCAGGCGCAGCTTGCCATCGCGCATGATCTGCCAGTGGACGGCCCCGTTTTCATAACCTTCCACCATGAAGAGCGAATTGAACGCCCGGTCCAGGCCATGTACCCGCACCCAGGCACTGAGTGTCAGCGCATCGTGATCTCCCGGCACGCTCACACGCACGCGGTCGCTCACATTGCGAAATTCCAGCGCCCGTTTGCCGGGCCAGCGCCCCTCGGTCCAGTCGCAGCCCACGATGCTCCCGGCGGGCACCTGGGGGGCATTGGCCGCATGGTTACGCAGCGACCGGGTGCCGGCGGCATCTTGAAAGTCTAACCGCATTTGCAATGACGGATCCGCATTCCAAACGGAACTTTGCACCAGCCAGTTTTCAAAAGCCAGCCGCTGGGATTCTGCCGTGCGCTCATCCACGCTGCCCAGCGAGGCAAAGGCGGCCAGGTTGGCGCGAATGGCCTGGGTATCGCTTCCCAGCGTCATCCCCTCCCCTTCCCGCAGCGGCTTCATGGCAGCACCGGCCGCATACAATTCCACCTCACCTTTGAAAACATGCAGCTCACCGGCCGCATCGTTCAAGTCCAGGCCAAAATCCGTGCCCAGGTCCACAATCGTCCCCTTCGGCGTCTCAATGCGGAAGCCCACGGCCTGCGGCGGCACATGCGCACTCAGTTTTCCAGAGGCGCAATAAGCCTCGCTGGAAGAAATCAGCCGGAACTGCGCCGGTCCCTCCAGCGTCACCCGCGCCCCCTGGTAAAACTCAATCTGCGCCAGGCCGGATTTCAGCCTCAGCCAGCCGGGGCTCAGCGGGCTGCCCGGCGCATGAGATTCCCCTTCCCACTCCACATTCACCCCGCGTGCCAGCACGGCCACTGCCGCCGTCGTGGCCTCTGCATCGGCATAGGTCACGTTTGGCTCTGGCCGGGTCACATCCACCAGCCACGTCACCGCAAACGTGATGCAGGCCGCCAGCGCCGCCACGGAGGTCAGCGTCACGAAGCTAAAACGCGCTTTCCCCTTTGGCCTCGCCACCGCCGGCAAAACCACGGGCGAAGATGGCAAGGCCGCCGCCCTGGACTCCTGCAGCATGGCATCCATGGAAAGCTGATTCAACAGCCTGTCATGCAGTGCCCCGGCCTCGGCACCGGGCTTTTGTAGAAGCTCCAGCAGACAGGCCGCCTCGTCCTCGGACAGATTATCCTCCAAATAACGCTGGATCAGCACCTCCGGGTCGTGGCTCGTTTCAGACATGGGCGGCACCTCCTTGCTGAATCTGGCGCTGGATGCACTCGCGCAGCTTTTCCCGCACCCGCGAGAGTGCCCGGCAGACGGTATCGGCTTTCATGTCCAGTTGGTCAGCGATCTGCGGGGTGCCGATGTCGCTGTAATAATAAAGCTGGATGAGCTCGCGGCTTTTTTCCGGCAGCTTTTGCAGGCAGCCGCGCAGCAGGCCCACCTCCTCCTCATAGCGCGGCGGCAGCTCGCTCTCCTCCGCCAGCAGGCGGATGTGGTCGGCCAGTTTCTGCACCACTTCCGGCCTGGATTTGGTGCGGTCACGCCACAGGCGCATGGCCACATGGCGGGTCATGGTGGCCAGCAGCGGGCGCAGATCCTTTTCCAGATCCCACCGGTCCTCCTTGGCCATGAATTCCAAAAACACCTGCTGGGCGATGTCCTCCATCAGCCCCGGCCACGGGGCATACTTCAACGCCACCCCTTTCACAAAGTCGTGGTGGGTGAGGAAAAGCCCGGCGGCCCGTGTCTCATGAGTGTTCATTCCCAACTATCTCACACCGCCCTGCAAAACCGGACAATAAAATGCCTTTTCAGCCGTTCGATTTAGACTGCTGAAAGGCAAAGATCATGAAAAGCTTGCGGGCCGGGATTCGATCCGTCATTTCTTGAGCGGCTGTATTCCATCTATTTTCAAAGTCCCCATGCCCCCTCCTGATCCATCCGATGACTTCAGCCAGCTGCCCACCGCTGACGGGGCCGTGAATGAGGGGCCTCTGCCTCACGATTTTTCCCGCCAGCCGCCCCCGCGCCGCAAGCAGACGCGCATCGGCCCCCGTGCCACTCAGGAAGCAGCACCGCCTGAGCCGCAGGAAACCGCAGACCCATCTCCAGCTCAAGCTCCGGAATCCCAAGAAGCGCCGTCCATGTCTGACGAATGGCAGGAACTTTTTCACAGCCCTGAAATCGCCCAGTCCCTCGCCTCCGACTGGGACCAAGTCCCCGCTGGGCCAGAATCGGAATCACCCGCCAGCGCCCCCTCCCCCCCACCGCTCCCCCAGCCAAAGCCCCGGCGTACCGTGGTCGGCCGTCGTGCACCTGCCCCCGAATCCGCCCCCCTGCCCCGAGAGGAAATCAGCCCACCAGAAGAAGAGGCCAGTACTCCGTCATCGGAGCCCCCACCCGCTGCCAAAGAACCGCCACCGGTTCCGAAAGCTCCGCCCGTTCCTCCGCAAACACCGCCCGCCAGCTCCCCCAACAAAACGGCTGATAAACAGCTCACAGACACATCGAAGGATCCAGCCAGTCCTTCCACGTCATCCACCCCTCCATCAACGGACAGCACTCCGCCCAAGGACGAATCCGGCAGCCAGGACACGCCAGCCACTCCGCCTCCTGTCCCCTCAGCCCCCCCTGGACCGTGGCAAGAAAAATGGAACCGCTGGGGTGGCAAAGCTCTCAGTCTCAGCGTAGCCATCCATGTTCTATTGCTCATCGGCGGGGCCACTTTTGTGGTGACCCAGGTCCGGGAAGATCAGGTGGATTTCCTGCCAGGTGGCGGCACCCAGCAGTCCGCCGCCGCCTCACAGGCCCTGGAGCACAAGATCCAGCAGAAGAAAACACCCTGGCTGAAAAAAGCCATGCCCGCACGCAAGATCGCCGCCGTGGGCTCCATCTCAGACATCATCCTCCCGGATGATGTACCTGACCTGATGGACCTGCCCCAGGCCAAAGACCTCCTTTCTGACAGCCGTCTCACCGCAGGCATGGGGCTGGGCGGTGCAGGCGGCGGCTTTGGCAAAGGCATGGGCATGGGCGGCATGAGCGGCATCGCCTTTCAGCCCTTCTCCATGTTTGGCATGCAGATCAAAGCCAAAAAACTTGCCCTCATTCTGGATGTCTCCACCTCCATGCTCCCCCACCTTCCGCGCGTCATTGAGGAAGTGGACAAGGTGGCCAAGGGCAGCGTCGTCATCCTGTTCTTCGGCTGCGGCCTGGAACCTCCGCCCCCTGGCGGGGTGGATGGAGATGACACCTATTCGACCTCCAGCGTGGACTTTGAAAAATTCTGGCGCATGGGCGGTGCATCCCAGGCTGAAACCCGCAAGTTCCGCATTGACCCCAAAAAGGAGATTCAGAATGAAGCCATCTTCAGGATGCTCTCCAGGCGCCCGCAAACCTACTTCATCCACCTCACCGGCCTGGGCTACACCTGGCAGGCCCTGTTGAGCGACAAAGTCCGCACCGCCGACGGCATCTACTGGTTCTCAGACTTCCAGGACCGGGTGGACTTCAAACAGATCAACATCGTCCGCGAAAACCTGCAGCAGCGGAAGCAGCGCCTCTACATGCACGCTTACATGCAGGGCGGTTCCTATGATCTGGTTAAGACCCAATTGGTGGAAAAGACCGGCGGAGATGTCTTCCTGGAGGAATAAAACCGGCGGAGTTACTTGATCCGTCCCCAATGACTGGTCAGCGGCCAGTAGCAAAACAGCGCCGGACCGACCAGGTTGCGCTCAGGCACCGCCCCCCAGGCCCGTGAATCACTGCTGTTGTAACTGTTGTCACCCATGGCGAAGTACTGCTCTTCACCCAGTTCTATTCTTGAAATGTAGCCGCCCACCATGCGCGGATCTGAATAGCCGCGATAGCCATTGACAGGTGCCACCCCGGTGCCTTGCATCACCTTCTGAAAACCCGGCTCCTGAGCCTCTGCGCCGTTGATGAAAAGCTTGGGAGCTTTCACCTCCAGAACGTCGTGAGGCACGCCGGCCAGGCGCTTGATGTAATGTTGTGAGCCCTGCTCCGCAGGCACATTGATGCCCCGGATATGCTTGGTGGTGAAAACAAACACCTCGCCACGGGTCGGAGTCCGAAAGTGATACGAAAATTTGTCCACCAGCACATGGTCGCCATTGCGCACGATGCCGCTGGCCAGAAGCTGTCCTTCCTTGATTTCTTCCCCCCCGCGCAGGCGGTAGTCCCGGCGTAAATCTGGCGTGTCCGTCCCCACTGTGATGGGTTGTGAGTTAAGATGCTCATTGAGCTGAAGCTCATCCAGCAACTGCCGCATCGGCGCATTGATCTTGATTGTATGCCCATCTTCAAAATGCAGTTTGCAGTAGGGCATAAAGATCAGGAATTTATGCTCTGTGACGGGTTCCTCCCTCCGTAACCGCCCTGTGTGATCAGACACCACATGAATGTGCCGGGTGCTTGTGAGAAACGATTTCAGATACCCGCCGATCCCCGGCCTCGGATCCTCCGCCGTCGCCTCCGCTGTGATTCCATTCAGCGTCGGCTGCATGGAGCCGGTGGGAATCTGGAACGGCTGCGCAATGTAGCCGCGAATGCCCAGCGCGATGACGATGGCCACAAAAAACACTTCCACGTTGTCTCCGATCTCGCTCGGGGCCGCCTCCGGCAGCGCGCGCTCGCAGACCTTGTTGATCTCTTCGTTCAGCTCTTTCAGACGCTCCTTGTCCCGCGCTTTCATGGCCTGCTCCAGGCTACTCCTCAGCCCGCAGATCTCTTCCAGCTTCGCCGCAGGCAGCAGATCACGCTTGTAATCAATGAAGCGGGTGACGCCTTTGTGCAGCAATTTTGCGTGCTTCAGATAACGTGGGGTGAGGAAAAACATGCGCCCGGATGGTCGGAGACCTGCTGCTTACGTCAAGGACGAGCTGACTTGCTGACCAAAGAATGTCTCAAGACGCTCATTTTCTGCCTTTCGGACGTATTTTAATAAACATCGCTCTTGCCAAACCCTGTGGCTTTGGATTCTCCTAGTGGCAAGCTCAGCACACCCCAAAAACTCTGGATGGCGGAACGATATAAAATTTACGACAAACTCGCCGCAGGTGGCGTGGGTGCAGTTTTCCGTGCCTACGACAACGAGTTGAAACGATGGGTGGCCATCAAGCGCCTCATGTCCGCCAAGGATGCCACAGGCGACCAGGGTCTGGCAGCCGAGCTGCGCCGGGAGGCAGACGCCCTGGCCTCCCTGCGCAATCCCAACATTGTCACCATCTTCGACGTCGCCAGCGATACCGAAGGCCTGTTCATGGTCATGGAGCTGCTGGAGGGGGAGGATCTGGCGGATGTCGTCTCCCGCGGCCCTTTGCATTACGACGATTTCAAGGAACTTGCCTCGCAGAGCCTCGAAGGCCTTTTGGCGGCCCATCAGCGCCACATCCTGCACCGCGACATCAAGCCGGAGAATATCAAAGTGGAGCGTCTGCCCGGTGGGCGCATGCAGTCCAAGATCATAGATTTCGGCCTGGCCCGCGCAGGGATGAGAGCCCGCAAACAGACGGAGGACCAGGCAGGCACCGTCATGGGTTCCATTTTCTACATGGCCCCGGAGCAGCTCACCCGCGCTCCTGTGGATGTCCGCACGGACCTTTACTCTCTGGGCTGTGTCTTTTACGAAGCGCTCTCCGGTCGCAAGGCCTTTGATGGCGAGACCCTCAATGAGGTCATTGATAAACACATCAACCACGACATCATCCCGCTCAACCTGGTGGCCCCGCATGTGCCCCCCTGGCTCGGTGCCTGGGTGCTGCGGCTCATGGCATTGAATCCTGAGGACCGCCCCACGGATGCCCAACAGGCCATTGAAGAATTCCGTGCCTGGGAAAAAATGTCCGCCGCGCCACCCATGATGCCATGGATGCCCCCCGGCTATGCCCAGCAGGGAGGAGCCTATACTCAGCCCATGTATCCGGGGAATGCCACCACCGGCACCATCCCGGTTCAGACGGGTTATTATCAGCAGCCCCAGGAGGAGGAGGTCTATGCCCAGCCCGTCCTGGAGGTCTATCCGGATCCTGAGCCCATTTTGGAAATGGCGGCTTATACCACGCCTCTGGCCAGGCCCAGTCCTGCCACCGGCAGCCGCCCCGTCAGCCGTCGCACCGGCGGCGTCAGCAGGACACCTTCATCCCGTCTGCATGCACCGGTAGAATTGGAAACCAGCCCCGCAGCCAAGAACAAACTCATTGCCATCATCGGTGCCTCCGTCGTGCTGATACTGGTAGCCGCCTGGTTCATTTTTGGCCGCCAGGGAGACCCCGCCAGCGGTGGTGCCGCCACCTCAGGCCTCCTCGGATCCAGCGGCCCCCAGCCTGTCACCCATGAGCTGCCGAAAGACCGCATCTTCCCCCCGGCTGATGGCGATATCTGCGTCCATCTGGTCGCCGGTGTCGGCGGCACGGATGACGAGGGCAAAATCACCGGCCCCGCCGGCAGCGTCATCGAGTGGCATGACCTTTCCCCACTCGGCAACGACAACCTGATGCGTGCCTATGACAAGAGCGCTGATTTTGCCCCCAAGCGTGCCTTCTGGCCCACTCCAAAAGATGGCCTCATCGGTGCCAAAGCCAACCGCAGCGTGCTGGATTTCCGCCCTCGCGACGGTAACCCTGTTGCGATGGCCCTGGTGGATGCTGCCGATGAAAAGGGCAAATTCCCTTTTGGTGACATCCCTGCCAAGGGTGAGGCAGGCATGACACTCGCCGTGGTTTTTCAGGCAGATGAATCCCGCCTCCCCATGCGGCTCCTCACGCTGACCTCTGAAGATGGAGCCACTGTTTTTCTGCGTCTGGACAAAACCAAAAAACTCATCGCTGAATTCAAAAACGGCACCTCCCAAATCTCCATCACCAGCCGCTCGGTGGACCCCACCCTGCCCTGCACCGCAGTCATTACATGGCAGGCCAGCACCGGCACCGTTGAACTCCGCGCCCGCGACGCCCCAGGAAGAACCTTTGCCTCCAAGGCCAAAGCGAGGCCCCCCACCAGCCCCCTGACCCGGCTGCAACTGGGCAAAGTCGTCACTGACGACAAGGAGAACGCACCCACCGCAGAGCAGTTTTCCGGTTTCATTGCGGAAGTTGTCCTTTATTCCTCCCTGATCAAGGTGGACCAGATCCAGCTGCTCGAAACCAAGGTGCTGCGAGATCATTACATCCAGGGCCCGCCCACAGCCACGAAGTCATCCAAGAAGTGACTGCCTCCTTCAAAGCGTTTGCGGTTTTATGAAATCACGGCTTTGTTATTCTTGAATTTTCTTACCTCACTGCGCCGTCTCACCGCCCATGAACCGATCCCCATTTTACAGTTTGTTTGCCGCCACTGCCCTGACCGCCCTGGCCTCAGCCAGCAACGTCTCCGCGCAGGCTGCCAGTTCCGGCGCACAGGAGTTTGACCCGCGCGCCTTCCCAGGCCAAGTCGTGGAAGACGTTGTCGTCCCGGTCCCCAGTGAGGTTTTTTCCGTGCTGGACAAGCTGGGCGAGCCGAACTGGCGCCAGGAAATCCGGACGATTGACTTTCAAAAAACCGCTGATCGCACCAAGCTTTCCCTGATGTTTGGCCTCGTCGTCGCCGAAGGCTTCGTCGCCGTCCAGGCTGAGGACAAGGAAGCGGTCAAGGACATCGGCCGCGAAGTCATTGACCTCGCCACGGCTCTCGGCCTCATCAAGTCCGTCCGGCCTCATGCCCAGGCCATCCTGGATGCCGCAGACAAATCCGACTGGTCCAGCATCCGCAGGGAGTTTGACCAGACGCAAAAGACCGTCCGTGACTCCATGATCCAGATGAAGGACAACGATCTTTCCCAGTGCGTCAGCATGGGCGGCTGGCTGCGCGGCACCGCATCTGTGACTTCCGTCATTGCCAAAAGCTTCTCCGCCGACCGCGCGGAGTTGCTCAACCAGCCCATGCTTGTTGAGCACTTCATCAATTCCATCAACAAAATGTCGAAGGACAAGAAGGACCACAACAATGTGGCCGACATTTCCAAGGGTCTCAAGACCATCCTCGCCAAGATGGAAGGTGCCGTGGACGGCTTCACCAAAGACGGCGTCCGTGAAATCGGCAAGACCTGCGACAGCCTGCTGAAAGATATTCAGGCGGCACGGTAAGCCCGGCTTCACGCCTTCCCCCAACCCTCTTCCC
This sequence comes from Prosthecobacter sp. SYSU 5D2, assembly GCF_039655865.1. Lineage (NCBI taxonomy): Bacteria > Pseudomonadati > Verrucomicrobiota > Verrucomicrobiia > Verrucomicrobiales > Verrucomicrobiaceae > Prosthecobacter > Prosthecobacter sp. SYSU 5D2. The sequence goes on from NZ_JBBYXL010000004.1 coordinate 179,169, forward strand.
TGGCCAAGCTCATGCTTTTTTCACCCTCACGTCTTTTTCACCGCGCCACCGCCCTGCTCACTGCCGCAGTCCTGCTTGCCAGCGCCCCCCTGAGCCATGCCACCATTGACGATGCCCACAGCTTCGCCATGGAAGCGGCTGTTCCCTTTGTGGAACAAGGCTTCATCGTCCGTGAAGACTACTGGAACGGCGAGGTCAAAAGCGGTCAGAAACTCATGGTCCGCCACCAGATGTTCAAAGGAAACGAGTATGCCTTCTGGCTGGGCTGCGCCCAGGAAGAAGTCACCTTTGAACTCCAGGTCCTGGATGAAAAAGGCAACGAAATCGAGCTCGATTTCAAAGCCAGCGGCATGTTCGCCACCGTCCGCGTGAACCCGCCCAAGACCGGCACCTACAGCGTCGTCTTTTCCTTAACTTCCAAGAAGGAAAAAGGTCTCTACTGGGCACTGGCCTACGGCTACCGTTGATCTCACGATTCACGGCTTAACCGCCCACGCGAATGCTTTCCATTGATTTCCGCTGCCCGCTACCGGAGCGCGGACGGCCCCGTCCGCAGCCAAGCAGATAAACGGAGTGCATATACATTTATCCGCAAGCCAGACTGCGGACGCCCTCGTTCGCAGCCAGGCGCACATCAAGATGCATCTGGCCTGAACCCTCGATGGCAAAATGACTTTCTGTCCCACCTTTCTTTCTACCTGCCTCTTTTTCCATGTCAGTCGAAACCCTCACCTATGAGTCGCCCCAGTTTCTTCAAAAACTGATCGGCCACGACCTTGCCGGCTTACGCATCATTGCCGATGCTCTCCATGTTCAAATCACCAGCCGCGATGGCTGGGTACGCCTTGAAGGGGAAGAGCCCGCCATCGCAGCCACCAAGGAAGTCTTCGCCCAGCTTGAGCGAGTGCGGCGCCAGGGTGGTGAGGTCACGCCCACCCTTCTCCGCCTCATCACTGAAAGCGTGCTGACTGAACATGGCGATGCCGACCCTGCAGATGCCATTATGAACCTGCGCCTGCAGGGCTCCTCCAAAAAGCCTCCGGTCCTCGTCAAGACCCGGGGCCAGATCGCTTATGTACAGGCCATGAGAGAGCATGAAGTCGTCTTTGGCATCGGCCCCGCAGGCACGGGCAAGACCTATCTTGCCATGGCTCAAGGCCTCCATTTCCTCAGAGAAAAAGCCGTCCAGCGCCTCGTCCTCACCCGCCCTGCTGTGGAGGCTGGGGAGGCCCTTGGCTTCCTCCCGGGCGACCTCAAGGAGAAAATCTTCCCTTACCTCCGCCCCCTCTACGATGCTCTCTATGACATGATGGACCCGGACGAGGCAGAACGCATGATCGAGCGCGGGGCCATCGAAATCGCCCCCCTCGCTTACATGCGCGGCCGCACCCTGAAAAATGCCTTCATCATTCTCGATGAAGCCCAGAACACCACTACCGAACAGATGCTCATGTTTCTCACCCGCTTGGGAGAAGGTGCCCGCTGCGTCATCACTGGTGACCCGTCCCAGGTGGACCTTCGCCGTCATGTCCGCTCCGGTCTTCGTGAGGCTGTTGAGGTCCTCCAGGGCGTCGAAGGCGTCAAGTTCGTCAGCTTCCTCTCCAAGGACATTGTGCGTCTGCCAGTCGTCCAAAGGATCATTGAGGCTTACGACAGACATCGGGAGGCCAAAAATGCTCAAAATTAAACTGTTCTTAAGAACACATTTTCTTGCAAAAGCTTGCTTGTCGCAGTCGTAGTATGTGTTAGGCTCCTTCTAATATTTCTCGAAAAATCTACTCATGTTCGATTCCATTCGCCGGGCAAAACTGCAAAGAGCTGGGCTCTCTTGTGGTAAAAAGCGCCTGAAGCATCAAGAAGGCGATTTGATGGATGAACTGCGGACCCACCCCGCAGCTACCGTGGCGGTTTATGGGACCTTTTTCATAGCACTTGGTCTTCTCATGAAGCTGGGTGCCTCAGTCATCCCTGGTACCGTCACTCCCCAGCCCATTGCCTATCTTTGCATGGCGGCCATCGCCTCAGCCATGGTCGTCCACCTGCGCGTCGCCTTGCGGGAGGAGGTGGAGGACAATGCCGAGCTCTCGCTCGTTCTTGGCACCCTGCTGCTGCAAATGGGGGCCAATGTCGCCATGCTGGATTACGGCAATCAGCAGAGCTGGTCCGGGGCTCTTCTCGTTGTGGCCATGCCACACGCCTTTGCTCCGTTGGTGCTGTCTGTCATTCTCGGGCGTAAAATGGGCCTGTTCGCCGCCATTTATTCCACTCTCCTGGGTTCCATGGTCTGCGTGGCGGTGAATCCCATCACCTTCCTTGCCAGTTCCTCCCTTATTGGGTTCCTGGTCGTGCTGTTCACCAAACGCGTGCGTCGGCGCAACCGCCTCTTCATGGCGGGTCTGTACATCGGTGGCGTCGCCGCTGTTTTTTCCCTTCTTCTCTATGAGGCCTCCGGCACCGGCTCCGCCAGCGTTTCCCTGGGCCGCATTCTCGCCGTCCCTTTCATCATGGGCATCGTCACCGGCCTCCTTGTCGGCGGGTTGCTGCCTGTGATTGAGTCGCTTTTCGGCGTCACCACTGAAGTCTCGTGGCTGGAACTTTCCGACCTGAATCACCCCTTGATGAAGCGCCTCAGCATTGAGGCTCCCGGCACCTACCATCATAGCCTCGTCGTCGCCAACCTCTCCGAGGCTGCCGCCGAATCCATCGGTGCCAATGCCGCCATGACCCGCGTCTGCGCGTATTTCCACGATATCGGCAAACTGACCAAGCCCGAGTATTTCATCGAGAACATGGATCCTGCGGACAATCCGCACGATGACCTCACCGCGCGCATGAGTGCTCTCATCCTCATCGCCCATGTCAAAGACGGCGTGGACCTGGCCATCAAGCACAAGCTCAATGTCAGCATCATTGACGTCATCGAGCAGCACCACGGCACCTCCCTCGCCTGGTATTTCTACAAGCGTGCCCTCGACCAGAAGGCCGAAATGATCCGCCTCGTCGAGCAGGGAAAATCCAAGGAGGACGACATTCCCCAGGTCAGCGAGGGTGTCTTCCGTTACCCTGGCCCCACGCCCCAGTTTAAGGAGGCAGCTATCATCTCCCTCGCGGATGCCGTCGAAAGCGCCTCGCGTGCCATGGAAAAACCCAATGCCTCCCGCATTGAAGCCCTGGTGGATGAACTCGTCTTTGATCGCATGAAAGATGGCCAGCTGGATGAGTGCGACCTCACCATTGCCGACCTCGCCAAGGTCAAAGCCAGCTTCGTCAAGACCCTGCTTAGCATGATGCACAGCCGCATCAAATACCAGAAGGCCTCTGAAACGGCCTCCACATCCGTCATCGCCAAGGACTCCACCCCCGCCGCCACTCCTGTTCATGACGGCATGACCCTGGCCATGGACAATCCTTATGCCACCGGCGCAGGCAGTGAGAAAAAGCGGCCCGCCCGCAAGCCCCCCTCTGCCGCTTAAAGTAATGGCCAAGCTGTTCCTTTATAACCGTCAGAAGACCCGCCGTCCCGACCTTCCCCTCCTGCGCCGCCTCGTCAAAGCTGCCCTGCCCCACTGTCTGGCCGCTGCCAAATCCCCTGACGCTCCGCTGCACGAACTGGAGGAGATCGAGTTTACCGTGGTTTCTGATGATGAAATCGAGGCCGTCCATGCCGAGTTTCTCGATGACCCGACCCCTACCGACGTCATCACCTTCCACCACGGGGAGATCCTTGTCAGTGCCGATACAGCCCTCCGCCAAGGGGCCGACCACGGCATGCCCTTTGATCACGAGCTCGCCCTGTATATGATTCACGGCCTCATGCACCTTGCCGGCTGGGATGACCACGAAGAAACGGAAGCCGCAGAAATGACCCGCCTCCAGGAAGCCATCCTGCAAAAAGTGCTGGCTATCTAAAGACGCTCCAAGGAGAGGGACTTGCCCAGTCCCTGCGTGCTTCCCCAGGTTTGCCCTTATTGCATCCGGTAATAACCGTCCGGATTGTACATCCAATAGGCATCCATCGGATTTAACCGGGGCAGAAGGCCCATTGGACGTCCGCGCTCATCTTTGCTCTCTACCACCCCGCTCTCCACCTCTCCTGCGGAGAGCATCCGTGAGGTGGATTCTGCCTTCGGCTCCAGATCCGGGTGTCTTAGCAGTGCCGTTTCTTCGATCTCCTCCACGATAGTGTCCACCCACCCCAGCTTCTGGGCATCATCGGCAAATTCATTCCAGTCCCCCGTGGAGGACTTCTTGTACATCGCCGCGATGAATTCATCCCGGCTCAACCCCATCTTCTGCGCCACCGGATCCGCCAGGCGTCTCCACCATTCCTCCAGTTCATTCACACTTTCCCGGTGCTGCGTCAAATTGCCCATCACACCGGCGGAGAGCTGATGGTGCATGATCACCGCATTCGGATACGCGAAGGACTTCTTGGAGACCGTCGTGATGCAGGCCGCCATGCTCGCCGCAAAGGACTTCACCACCGTATAAACCGGTGCCCGTGATCCATGCATCGCCTTGATGATCTTGTACCCCGCCATCACACTGCCGCCCGGGCAGTCATCAATCACAATGAAGATCGGTGCCTCCGCATCGCGATTGTTAAAATACGCGATCCGGTTCGCCATGCTGTCCGCTGTTTTGGAAGTGATCACCCCATTGAGCGCAATCGTCCGGTCAGAAAGGATCAGCTTCTTGCCCTGCAGCGGATTCTCCAAATAAGACGGGGCCTTCCCGCTCGCATACGTGCGCGCCTCGGATTCCTTCTCCTGCAGTTCCATCTGCAGCGCCAGCGCACTCGTCTTCCGGCGGATGGCATTCTCCTCCTTCCTCATCAGGAAGCCCTCCGTATCCACCTCGTTTTTGGCGATGGCATATTGCATCATCAGCACTTCATTCTTCCGTCGCAGTTCGGCCATTGTCTCATAGCTCGCCGCCTGCTCGGCAGCCGCCGCCACGTCGGTCTTCATGCGCATCTCTTCAATCTGCATCTTGCTCTCCGCCAGCGCCCGTTTGCGTGCAGCCAACTGCTCATCCAGCTTCGCCTGTTCCAGCGCCATCCGCGCCTCGATCTGCTCCCTCTCCACCACCAGCTTCGCCGTCTCCTCTTTCATGCTTACCAGCGGATCACAGCGTGGACTGGCTGGCGCTTTACCAGTCACCGAGATTTCGATTTTCTGTCCTTCCGACAGAACTTTGGTCTTTTCAGAAGCTGGCTTTTGAGGTGTTTCCCCGGCCACCAGACCGGACAGCAAAACCGATGAAGAGAGAAGGATGATCCGGTACATAATTTTATAATGCAACGGCCTCCATCAAAGGCAGGAACCATGCCAAGTCACCCACCACCATTTTCAGTCTAACAAAAAGCATTCAAGCAAATTGCAATACTGCCCCATCCAAAAAACAAAATTTTTCTACCCTGAATCTTTTTACCCTGTCCTGCCTCACTCCCCCTTCCCCGCCACCAAAAACCGCTCCATCTCTGCGAACAAAAACTCCGGTTCATCCATCTGGATAAAATGCCTCGCCTTGGACGCAAAAGTCACCTCATGCTCCGGGATGCTCGCTACTTGCACGCGGTAGTGCTCCTCCATCTGTTTGCGCTGTTCGGGCGTCGTTGCCATTGCCGTCGCCCCCAGCAACAACACCCGCGACCGGATCTTGCCCACCAGTGGCCGCAGGTCCGTGGTCATCAGTTCATACAGCGCCTGCCCCACCGCCTTGGGGTCTGATTTCACACTCGATTCCGCGATCTCTTCAAAGTCCTTTTCATCTGTCACCATCGGCCGCAAAAACAACCGCAGCCCAAAAGCCGCCTGGGCCGGTGTCTGCGACTTCCGCATGGATCGCATCCCATCCGCCAGCCCCTTTACCGATTCCGGCGTCGCTTTCGGGTCCGCCAAACCGGGGAAATAAGGCACCCCGTCCACCGCAATGATCGGCCCCAGCTTGTCTGGAAAAGCCGCCCCCAGCCAGAAGGACATAAAAGCCCCCAGGCTGTGCCCAACAATCACCGGCCTCTCCAGTCTCTTGTTCTGTATATACTGCCCCAGCCCGTCGCGAATCCTCTCCAGCATCGGACCCTGGATCGCCGGCTGCCCGGCAAACCCCGCCAGCGTCACCACATGGCACTCATAGCGGTCTTGAAAATGCGCCACCGTCCCGTCCCAAACATGCCCTCCGCAGCTTAGCCCCGGAATCAGGATCATCGCCGGTCCCTGCCCTGTCACTTTCACCGAAAACAGTTCCGCCTCCCCGGTCTCCTCGGCTCTTGCTTCAACCGCACAAATCCCTAACAAAAGGGCCAAACCCCACCCCATAGACATTTTCAAAGCGATATCCATGACTGAAGACTCAGCCAGGAAGCCAGTAAGAAAACAAACTTTTTTTCGCCATTTCACTACGCTTGCTCTCACCTCCACCTCTCCAGGGCCCAGCCCCCCTTCACCACCCAAATCATCAATCACAAATCATAAGTCATAAATCCTTTCTCTTGCACCCCCGACCGCTCCGCGCCATCTCAATTGAACCGCCCTGTCACCCACCTTGCCTGATCCAGAGAACCAACGCACTCTTGTAGCCATACCTGCCCGCTGGGGATCCACCCGATTCCCAGGCAAGCCGCTCCACCTCATCGCCGGGAAGCCCCTGGTGCAGCACGTCTGGGAGCGCTGCCAGGACTGCCGCCAGGTGGATGACATCATCATCGCCACCGATGACGAGCGCATCGCCGAAGCCGCCGCCGCTTTTGGCGCCCGCGCCGTACTCACCTCGCCCGACCACCCCAGCGGCACTGACCGCATTGCCGAGGCCGCCCGTTCGTTTCCAGACCACCGCACCATCATCAATGTCCAGGGGGACGAACCCCTCATTTCCCCTGCACTCATTGATGAACTGGCCGTCGTCCTTCGCCGTGAGCCCCAAGTGCGCATGATCACCGCCGCCGCACCCATTCATGACGAGACCCAGGTCACCGATCCGAACGTCGTCAAAGTCGTCTTTGATGTGAAAGGCGACTCCCTTTACTTTTCCCGCTCCCCCCTGCCCTTCGTGCGCAACCCCAGCCCCGGCGTGCGCCATTACCGGCATTTGGGGATTTATGGCTTTCAGCGCAGTTTTCTCTTTCAATTCGTCGCCTGGCCTCCATCTCGTCTGGAGCAGACCGAATCGCTTGAGCAACTTCGCGCCGTCGAAAACGGCGTCCCGCTCCGCATCGTCCTCACCGACGACCTCTCCCCCGGCGTTGACACGCCTGAACAGGCTGCCGCCATCGAAAAACAACTTCTTTCCCCCTCCCTCTGACCCATGCCTACCTCCCAGCAGCACCAGCCCATGAAATACATCTTCGTCACCGGCGGAGTCGTCAGTTCACTTGGCAAAGGGCTGGCCGCATCCGCCCTCGGCACCCTGCTCGAACTCCGTGGCCTCAAGGTCATCATGCAGAAGTTCGACCCCTATCTGAACATTGACCCCGGCACGATGAACCCCTACGAGCACGGGGAAGTTTACGTCCTGGATGACGGTGCTGAAACCGACCTCGACCTCGGCCATTACGAGCGCTTCACCCATACCAACCTCTCCCGACTGAACAACCTGACCAGCGGCCAGGTGTACCAGAGCGTGCTGAACAAGGAGCGCGCGGGCAAATACCAGGGACGCACCGTCCAGGTCATCCCGCACGTGACCAACGAAATCAAGGACCGCATCAAGGAAGTGGCCACCAAGATGACGGCCGATGTCATCATTACCGAAATCGGCGGCACCGTCGGTGACATTGAGGGCCTGCCTTTCCTGGAAGCCATCCGCCAGTTTGGTCACGAGACCGGCCAGGGCAATGTCCTGTTCATCCACGCCACCCTGGTCCCTTACATCAAGGCCGCCCAGGAGCTGAAGACCAAGCCCACCCAGCAATCCATCGCCAAGCTGCGGGAAATCGGTATCGCCCCGCACATCATCCTCTGCCGGACTGAGCATCCTCTGGATCAGGACGTGCGCGAAAAAATCTCCCTCTTCGGCAACGTCCCCATTGAGGACGTCATCGAGGTCCGCGACGTCAAGCATAGCATTTATGAAGTCCCCCTGAAGCTCCACGAAGAGCGCCTGGACGACGTCGTCTGCAAGCAGCTCAACCTCACCACCCACCAGCCTGACCTGGGCAAATGGCGCCATTTTGTCCAGCGCGTCATTCACCCCACCCACCACGTCCGCATCGGCGTCGTCGGCAAATACATTGAGCTTCAGGATGCCTACAAAAGCATCTACGAAGCCCTTACTCACGCCGGTGCCGCCAATGACTGCAAAGTGGACATCGTCCGCGTGGATGCAGAGGCCATCGAAAAAGGCGGCCCCGACATCTACCTCAGCGGCCTCCAGGGCATCCTCATCCCCGGCGGTTTTGGCGACCGTGGCACCGAAGGCAAGATCCTCGCCACGGGTTATGCCCGCCGCTGCGGCATCCCCTTCTTTGGCATCTGTCTCGGCATGCAGATTGCCGTCATCGAATTTGCTCGCAATGTCTGCGAGCTGAAAGACGCCAACAGTACCGAGTTTGACAAAGCCACCCCCGCCCCCGTCATCAGCATGATGGAGGAGCAGAAAAAAGTGAAACAGCTCGGCGGCACCATGCGCCTGGGCAACTGGGTCACCCAGCTCACCCCTGGCTCCAAGGTCCACGACCTTTACAAGGAAACCGTCATCAACGAGCGCCACCGCCATCGTTACGAGGTCAATGACGAGTACAAGGAGCAGCTCGAATCCCACGGCATGGTCATCAGCGGCATCTCCCAGAAGGGCGAGCTGGCTGAAACCATCGAGCTGCCAGACCATCCTTTCTTCGTCGCCTGCCAGTTCCACCCGGAATTCAGCAGCAAGCCCAACGACCCGCATCCGATTTTCAACGGCTTTGTCGCCGCCGCCCTCCACCACCACAGCGTGCCGGAGCCGCTCTGCTAAAGCATCCCTCGGGTTAAAATTTCGCTACATCCAGCCATGCACCGTCGTATTTGCCACATGACGGTTCGCTTGGCCTGCCTGCCTTTTCTCTTCCTGTATGTCTCCGCCTCTGCGCTTGAGACCCGGGTGGCATTCAAGGAGGCTCCGCATAAATATCTCGAATACAAACCGGACGACCGTTTCGCCCGTCTGCAAAAGCAAATCGAAAAGAGTGAGGTCAAGCTGGATACCACGGATGACAAAGCCTTCCTCGCCAGCCTGTTGAAGGCCCTGGACATCCCCGAGTCATCCCAGCTCCTCGTCTTCTCCGCCAGCTCCCTGCAGAGCGAGATCATCAACCCGCGAAACCCCCGCGCCCTCTATTTCAATGAGGACACCTACATCGGCTATGTCCCTGGCGGCAAGGTGGAGATCATCGCCATGGACCCGGAAATGGGGGCCATGTTTTACATCTTCGAGCGTCTGCGCCCCGGCGGAGGGGTGCCGCCCATGATGAGGTCGGACAAATGTTTCAACTGCCATGCCGGCAATGCCACCCGCCGCGTGCCGGGCCTCATTGCCGAATCTCTCCTGCCCATGCTCAGCGGAGCCAGCCTGGAAACCTACCGCCGTGATGAACAGGGCCATCAAATTCCCCTGGAGAAGCGCTTCGGCGGCTGGCATCTGACCGGAAAGCATCACCTCAAGGAGAACCTGGCCAATGTCATGGGCAGCACCAGCGCCTCACGCGGATTCCAAAAGACTCCCGTGGAGCCTGGCAAGATGTCCGACCTGGGCCTGCACCTGCGTCCCACCAGCGACATCCTCCCCCACCTCGTCCACGAGCACCAGATCGGCTTTGAAAACCGCGTTTTCCATGCCGCCTACGTCATGCGCCAGCTCCTGGCCGATGGCCGTGGCAGCCTGCCCATGTCCGCCAAACCGGAGCTTGAGGAACTGGCCGAAGAGCTCGCCCGTTACATCCTCTTTGTGGACGAGGCCAAACTTCCCCGCGAAGGCATCGAAGGCGATCCCGACTTCATCCGTGACTTTCAGCGTAACAAAAAGCCCGTCACTGCCGGCCCCTCCCTGAAGGATTTCGACCTGAAGACCCGCATTTTCAAATACCGCTGCAGCTACATGCTCTACACCGACTCCTGGCAAAAACTGCCCGCGATGCTCCGCGAGCGGGTTTATTTCAAAATGGCGGAGGGCCTTCGCGAACAGAACGCCAACCCGGCCTACGCCCACCTGCCATCCGAGGAAAAAAGGGCCATCCGCGTGATCCTGAAGGAAACCCTGCCCGGCCTGCCGTCTTGGTGGCGGTAAGGTGACGATTCTGTGCACGATTCAACGTTTCCGTTCGTAATGATGACCAACCAACGCTGCCGGGAATAAAATCCCCGGTCATGCGTCTGATCCCTGTCCCGCACCACAGTCCTTCACGGAAAAGGTGCGAAACACCAAACCGACAAACCAAACCAACGAACATCCTATGAAGAAACTGCTCGCTATCGCTCTCTCCCTCTTCGCCGCCTCCGCCATGGCTGCCGAGTATCCTGATATCAGCATTGCCGACCTCAAAACGGCCATCGCTGAAAAGAAAGTTGTCGTCATTGACGTCAATGGTTCTGATTCCTATGAAGCCGGCCGAGTGCCGACCGCCATTGACTTCGCCTCCAAAGGTGGTGAGCTTGAAAAGGTTCTCCCTGCTGACAAGGACACCCTCGTCGTCGCTTATTGCGGCGGCCCAAGCTGCAGCGCTTACAAAAAGGCTGCCAACAAGGCCAAGGAACTGGGCTACACCAATGTGAAGCACCTTTCCGCCGGCATCTCCGGTTGGAAGAAGGCTGGTGAAACCCTCGAGAAGTAATTCTCTGATCTGACTGACGCCGGGATGCTGGACAAATCCACATCCCGGCGTTTTTATACCTCCTGCCCGCAATCCCATTTTATGAAAAAACTCTTCCTCGCCCTCACTCTCCTCATTTCCGCCGCCCTGCATGCCGCTGATGACAAGAAAACGGTCACCTATGAAGGCGAGATCACCGGTGTGGTCTGCGCCTCCTGCAAAGCCCACATCACCGCCGCCCTCACCCAGAAGCTGACGGATGTCGTTAGTGTGGATGTGAAACCTGGTGAAACACCGGAAAGCCAGAAACTCATTCTCGTGTCTCACAATGGGGACATCACCAAGGAATCCGCCACTGAGGCTCTCGGCACCTACGCCAAGAACTACCAGATCCTCAGTCTGGCCAAGAAGTAAGCCTCCGTTCCCAGCATTTTTCGAAAGGGCCGTCCTCTGACGGCCCTTTTTGTTAGGCCGTCCATGCGGTGAAAAAATTTGTCCGGTTTTCACCCCAAATGCGGGAGGTAACAAGCAACCCGCGTTTAGTCACTTCTGCCAGCCATGATCCGCTTCATCCTGACCTCCCTATGCCTTCTGTCCATTGCCCAGGCCCAGTTGCCACTGGAGCTGAAACCCGGCACCCGGGTGGCCCTGGTGGGCAATTCCCTGTTCGACCGGATGCGGGACTACGGCACTTTCGAGGCCCTGCTGCACCAGAAGTTCCCGGAGCACCGGCTCATCGTCCGAAATCTGGCCTGGAGCGCCGATGAAGTAGCCCTGCGTCCTCGCCCGGACGGATTCGGTGACCTGAACCAGCACCTCACCGAGCATCAGGCAGATGTGATCTTTGCGGCCTTTGGGTTCAACGAATCCTTCAAGGGCCAGGAAGGACTGGCGGAATTTGAGACCCTGCTGAAAGCCTTCCTCATCGAGCTGAAGAGCCATCGCTACAATGGCAAGTCGGCCCCGCAGATTGTGCTTGTCTCCCCCACTCCAGCGGAGAAACCGCATGAAGATCTAAATGCTCAGATCCAGCCTTATAGCGAGGCCATGAAGAAGGTGGCACAAGCTGAAGGCGTTGGCTTTGCGGAGGTATTCTCCACGATGAATGAGCGGATGGATGCTCCGGCCTATACCATCAACGGCGTTCACTTGAACGAGCAGGGATACCGCCTCTTTGCCGAGGAGCTATACCGGGCCACCTTTGATGAAACGGCCCCCACGCTGAATGAAGCTGTGCGCGCTGCGGTGGTGGAGAAGGAGACAAAGTTCTTCCAGTATTATCGGCCGCTTAACTACTACTACATCAAAGGCGGCCGTGCGGAGCCGTATGGGGTGGTGAACTTTCCGGGGGAGCTGGAGAAGCTGAAGCAGATGGTGGCCATCCGTGACGGCGTCATTTGGGACATCGCCGCAGGCAAGACTCCGGTTCAAACGGATGCTCCAGAGACGGCGATTGCCGCGCTTATAGACGACTCCAAGACCACTCCCCTGCCCTCCATCACGGGGGACCGGCCGGTGAATGAATGGATGAGTGCGGAGGACGAGCTGAAGTCGTTTCAGATTGATCCGCGCTTTGAGGTGTCTTGTTTTGCCAGTGAGGAAGACTTCCCGGAGTTTGTGAAACCTATCGCAATGCGATTTGATGCCAAAGGCCGCCTGTGGGTGAGCACGAGCACCACGTATCCGCAGATCCTTCCCGGCCATGTGCCTGAGGACAAGATCCTGATTTTGGAAGACACCAACAACGACGGCAAGGCGGACAAGTGCAGCGTGTGGGCCGACAAGCTGCACATCCCGCTGAGCTTTGAGCTGGGCCATGGCGGCGTGTATGTCTCCGACCAGCCGCACCTGACCTTCCTCAAGGATACCGATGGCGACGGCAAGGCGGATCACCGGGAGAAGCTGCTGACCGGCTTCGGCACGGAGGACAGCCACCATGCGCTCCATGACTTTGTGTGGAGCCCGGAGGGTGACCTCATCTTCCGTGAGAGCATCTTTCATCACAGCCAGGTGGAGACGCCTTATGGGCCGGTGCGGGCGCGTGAGAGCAGCTTCTTCCGATATACTCCGGAGACCGGCAGGCTGCTGGCCTTTGGCAGTTATCTGAGCACGAATCCCTGGGGCATCACCTTTGATGACTGGGGTTTCCATGTCGGCAGCCACCCGGTATTCGCCAGCGCGGTGCATGCGCTGAATGCCCCGTATCCGGACATCCATGTGCCAGCGGGCGGTTTTATCCCGGCGTATAGCGGCACCTGCGGCCAGGAGTTCCTGAGCAGCAGCCACTGGCCCGCCGACTTGCGCAAAAAGCATTTTATGCGCGTGCGGTATAAACCCACCAACGAGGTGGAACTGCACGAATGGGTGGAGCACGACAGCCACTTTGAAGAGAAGAAGGTCGGTATTGTCTTCCAGTCCACCAACCTCAGCTTTATCCCTGTGGACATCCAGCAAGGACCGGATGGTGCCATGTATGTGGCCGACTGGTATAACCCCGTCAAAGGCCACATGCAGTATTCCCTGCGCGATACCCGTCGCGATAAAAAGAGCGGCCGCATCTGGCGCATCACCGCCAAGAACCAGCCTCTGGAAGAGGCCCCAAAGATCGCCGGGGCAGCCATTCCTGAACTGCTGGATCTGCTAAAGAGCGAGAACTACCGGACACGGTATCGGGCGAAGGTGGAGTTGAGGGAAAGGTTCGCCGCAGGAATCGACGGAAATGATGACTCAATAGGCGAGTGGATGCGTCGTGAATTTGATGGTGAACTCAAGCCAGAATGGCATCGGCTGGCTCTTGAGACACTTTGGTTGTTCCAAAGCTTCACAAGAATTGAACAGGGGCAAACGTTGGGACAGAAGCTCGAGATGGGTGAGTTGCTCCAAGACGTGTTTGCCGAAATTCTTCTTGAGAAGGGCGCTCCGGCAGTTCGAGCCGCCGCCGCCCGAAGTCTGAGATGGGAGTTTGATAACTTTCCCGTCGCAGAGTATCTTCAGAATGCATCTAACGACAAATCCGGCATCGTCCGCCTGGAAGCGGCCATCTCGGCCAGTTACATCGGCACCCCGGAGGCTCTGGAGGCGGCGCTGGATTTGCTGAAGCATCCGATGGACGAATATTTGACCTATGCGCTGCGGACGGCTTTGGACAGTCACACGCTGCAACCGTTGTGGAAAGGCAATGCGGAGTTTATGGCGAAGCATCCAGAGCTGGAATCCTTTTTGAAGGAGTCTGAGCCAAAGAAACCCAACTGGCTGTCCAAGAAAAAGAAGGCGGAGAAGCCGGATCCTTTTGATGACCAGGCGGGGCTGCAAACGGTGATGATCAAGACGATCCCGGAGCGGCTGCTGTTTGATGTGCGTGAGTTCACCGTGAAACCAGGCGCACCGGTGAAGCTGGTTTTTGACAATCCGGACGTGACACCTCACAACCTGCTCATCGTGCAGCCTGGCGCGGCGGATGAAGTGGGCATGGCGGGCAATGAGATGGCGAAGCTGCCGGACGGCATGGCCAAGGGGTTCCTGCCGGACAGCCCGAAGATCCTGCATCATACCAAGATGCTGATGCAGGGGGAGCGGGAAGTCTTGCGGTTCAAGGCCCCGGATGCACCGGGGCGGTATCCGTATATCTGCACCTTCCCCGGTCACTGGCTGGTGATGAAGGGGGAGATGATCGTACAGTAGTCATCACTCTCCGAGTGATGCGGGGTTGTTGCGGACGAGGGCGTCCGCACTCCGTGGTCTGCTCTTGGACGGTGACAAAACGACTTTTTGGAGGCGGAGGCGGGGGTTTTGTTTCAGGGTGGGGAATGACACCGGCTGAACTTTTTCTTGATCACTCTGCGGACCTTTTTAAGCGCGTGCGCGAGCAGTTGCCTGCGATCCAGGAGACGGCGGATCTGTTTGCGAAGACGATTCTGGCGGGGCAGATGGTGCATGTGTTTGGGTCGGGGCACAGCCGCATTTTGGTGGAGGAGATGTGGCCGCGGTATGGATCGTTTCCGGGATTCAATCCGATTGTGGAACTGAGCCTGACGTTTCATAACCTGGTGGTCGGGGCCAATGGGCAAAGGCAGGCGATGTTCCTGGAGAATGTCAGCGGACTGGCGGCGCGGATTTTGCGAAACTTTGACCTGAAGGCGGGGGACAGTGCGCTGGTGGTGTCCTCCAGCGGCTGCAATGTGGTGCCGGTGGAGATGGCGGAGGAGTTTCAGCGGCGCGGAGTGAAGGTGGTGGCGCTGATTTCCAAGGACCATGCGGAGGCGAGCACGACGCGGCATCCGGGCGGGAAGAAGCTGCAGGACTTTGCGGACATCGTGCTGGATACGGGTGCTCCTGTTGGGGATGCGATGGTGAAGATCGAAGGACTGGAGACGCCGGTGGCCCCGGGGAGCACGGTGGGCGGGTGCCTGATCGTAAATGCGGTGAAGGCGGAGGTGGCGCAACGGCTGACGCAGGCTGGGCAGCCGCCGAAGGTGCTGACAGCGGGAGTGCTGGTGGGGGGGGTAAAGGCGACGGCACTTTTTGAGGCGGCGTATGATGAGCATGCGCGGCGGCTGGCCCCCTATTATCAGGGGCTGGGGGTTTGAGAAGACTGCAGAAGAATCAGTTGCGGCGCAACTGAGCTACGGGGCGGATGCCGAAGATGGCGAGGAGGCCGGAGAGGGCGAGGAAGGCGGCGACGCCGTTCATGGCGGCCTGGTGGTCGAAGTGAGCTTTGAGCCAAGCGATCATTTCGGGGCCGAGGTAACCGGCGAGATTGCCGATGGAATTGATGCCGGCGATGCCGACGGCGGCAGCGGTGCCGGAGAGCATGGCGGTGGGCAGGGTCCAGAAGCAGGAAATGCTGCTCATAACGCCGGTGAGCGCGACGGCGAAAAGGGCGAGCACGAGGAAAGGATGCATGCCTGGCAGACCGCTGAGAGAAAAGGCGATGGCGGCGGTGGCTGAGGAAAGGCCTATGTGCCAGCGACGCTCACCCGTGCGGTCGCTGTGACGGCCGACGAGGACCATGCCGATGGCGGCGCAGCCCCAGGGGATGGCGGAGTAGAGGCCAACCAGGGCATCATCCTGGGTGAGCTTGTCCTTGATGATCTGGGGGAGCCAGAATGAGGTGCCGTAGAGACCGATGATGGCACCGAAATAGATGCCGCAGCAGATCCAGATTTTGACCGATTTAAAGGCATCGAGGAAACCATGCAGGCCGTGGCCTTCAGCGGTCTTCGCCTTTTCATCGTGAGCGAGATTGTCTTCCAGCAGGGCTTTTTCGGCATCGGTCAGCCACTTGGCCCTGGAGGGGCGGTCGGCGAGGAGGAAGGGCACGGCGGCACCTAACAAAATGGTTGGAATGGCCTCCAGGATGAAAAGCCACTTCCAGGCGGCGAGGCCGTACCAGCCGTCGGAAATCTTGAGCAGCCAGCCGGACAGAGGACCACCGATGACCCCGGAGACAGCAATGGCGGTCATGAACAGGGCGACCATGTGGGCATGATGACGTCGGGGGTACCAGTAGGTGAGGTAAAGAATGATGCCGGGGAAGAAACCGGCCTCGGCGACGCCTAACAAAAAGCGCAACGTGTAAAAGGAGACCGCGCTGTCGCTGAGGGCCATGCAGCCGGACACGAACCCCCAGCCAATCATGATGCGGGCGATCCAGATGCGTGCGCCAACGCGGTGGAGGATGACGTTTCCGGGGACTTCAAAGAAGAAATAACCGAGGAAAAAGATGCCTGCACCGGTGGCAAAAACGCCGTCATTGAACCAGGGCTCGGCCTTCATGGACAGCTTGGCAAAGCCGACATTGACGCGGTCAATGTAAGCGAGGATGTAGCAGGTGAAGAGCAGCGGAATGAGCCGCCAGGTGACCTTGCGATAGACGGCGGTTTCTTCAGGGCTGGCTGGATGGTGGTTCATGAAAGCGGCTGTGATACTCCGGTGTAAGCGTGCGAGGGAATCCTTTTCGATCACTGGTCACAAGAAAAGACAGGCATTTTGTGCTGGCCGTGGCGGGGATGCATGGACAAGAAGCTGCACCCTGAGGTCAAGCATTGGCATCGCTTTGCGCTTTGCCCGGCGGGCTGAATGTGATTAATGGCAACCTTCCCAACCGACCCTATGAACCTGTCCCAACCGATGGATACCCCGCCCAGCACTGTCTCCCGCACGGCCTGGCTGATCGTGGGCCTGCTGTTTCCCGTGGCGCTGCTGAACTATCTGGACCGGCAAATGATCGCCTCGATGAAGGCCTCGGTGATGGGGGAGATCACGGACATCGGTTCTGAAGAAAATTGGGGGCACATGCTGGCGTCCTTCAAATGGGTGTATGCGATCTTCAGCCCCATCGGCGGATATATCGCAGACCGATTTAGTCGTAAATACACCATTTGCGGCAGCCTTTTTGTGTGGTCGCTCATTACATATCTGACGGGGCATGTGAACAGTTTCCAGGAGCTGTACTGGGCGCGCACGGCCATGGGCATCAGTGAGGCCTTTTACATTCCGGCGGCGCTTGCGCTGATTACCGATTTCCATACCGGGCCGACCCGCTCGCGTGCGGTGGGTGTGCATCAAATGGGCATTTACTGCGGGGTGATGGTGGGTGGCTTTGCCGGGTATGCGGCGGACTGGCCGGACTTTGGTTGGCGCGGTGCTTTTGATGTTACCGGACTGATCGGCATTCTGTATGCGGTGCCGCTTTTATTTTTGCTGAAGGATGCACCACGCTCGGCGGCGGAAATCGCGTCACCGGTGGCCAAGCCATCCGCATTCACGGCGATGAAAGAGCTGTTTACAAATCCGTCTTTCATCTTGCTGGTGCTTTACTTCACCCTCCCTGCCCTGGCGGCCTGGGTGGTGCGGGACTGGATGCCGGCGATCTTGCAGAAGGAATTTAACATCAGCCAGGGCAAGGCGGGCGTTTCCGCGGCGCTTTATTGGCAGGGGGCGGCGCTGGTGTCGGCCATCCTTGGTGGCTGGCTGGCGGACCGGTGGATGCGGAAGTCACCACGAGGCCGCATTTATGTGAGCGCCATCGGCATGCTGTGCATCATCCCGGCGCTGTTTGGCGTGGGGAACGCGCCTGCGCTGGGTTCCTTTGGCCTGGCGATTGCGGCGCTGATCCTGTTTGGCATCGGCTGGGGCTTCTTTGACTGCAACAATATGCCCATCCTGTCCCAGATCACCCGGCCGGAGCTGCGGGCGACGGGTTATGGGGTGATGAACTTTGTGAGCATGATGTGCGGCGGGGCGGCGGACTGGGGCTTTGGCTACATGTCGGACAAGGGGGTGCCGCTGAACATGATCTTTGGGGTGTTCGTCTGCGTTTGCATTGTGTCGGTGGGGATCGTGCTGATGATCCGGCCGAGGGAGCAGGTGGGGCCGAGGGCGTGAGGAGGGTAACTTGTACTGAAGCCCGGACTTTGGCACTTAATGTGACTTTTTCTCGACAGGCCAGGGTCCTGCGACGTTCTTGTATAGAATAACCATGATCCGACTTACCTGTGCCCTGTTTTTGATTTGTCTTTCGGCGGCTGCGCAATGGCCGCATGAGAAGAGTGACCTGAAGCCTGATCCGCAGGCGACGTTTGGGAGTCTGGAGAACGGGCTGCGGTATGTGATCCTGCCAAACAAGGAACCACCAGGCCGGGCGAGCATCCGCATATATATGGATGTGGGATCGCTGATGGAGGAGGATGACCAGCAGGGCATGGCGCATTATTTGGAGCACATGGCCTTCAATGGCAGCCGACATTTCCCTGGCGGTGAGATGGTGGAGTACTTCCAGCGGCTGGGCATGGGCTTTGGTGCGGACACCAATGCACACACATCCTTTAAAGAGACGGTGTACATGCTGGAGCTGCCGAAGGTGGAAGAAAAAATGCTGGGCGAGGGCATGCAGCTTTTCCGCGATTATCTGGACGGGATGTCGCTGGGTGAGAAGGACATTGACAAGGAACGCGGCATCATTCTGAGCGAGAAGCTGAGCCGTGATTCGATTGACTACCGCACGATGCTGGAGGGCTACAAGTTTGCCCTGCCGGATTCCCTGCTGCCGAACCGCCTGCCCATTGGCACGGAGGAGACGATCAAGACGATGCAGCGGGCGCGGTTTGTGGAGTTTTATAACAAGTGGTACACACCCAAGCGCACGGTGATCGTGGCGGTTGGTGATTTTAAGGATGTGGACATGGTGAAGCAGGAGATCGAGAAGAACTTTGCCGATGCCAAGGCGGTGGGACCGGATGCGGAGGACCCGGACCTGGGCAAAATCAGCACAGGGCGCGGTCTGATTGCCAAGCTTCATACGGAAATGGAAGCGAAGGCGGTGGACATCTCCATCGAGATGCTGCGCCCGGCGAAGAACAAGCCTGACAGTGCGGCCACGCGGCGTGAACAAATGGTGCGTGACCTGGCGGATGCGATGATCAACCAGCGCCTGTCCAAGCTGGCCAAGGCGGAGAATGCGCCCTTCATCAGCGGGGAGTCCTACAGCTATGAGTATCTTGAATTTGTGGAGGTGATCGGCATCATGGGCCAGTGCGCCCCGGACCAGTGGAAGGAGACGCTGACGCTGCTGGAGACGGAGATTCGCCGGGCGGTGGAGCACGGGTTTACCGATGCGGAATTTGAAGAGGCCAAGGCCTCCTTGCTGAAGACGGTGGAACTGCGCGCGGCACAGGCGGACTCACGTAAATCCCGCGACCTGGCCAGCGGGCTGGTGAGCATCCTGGCGGCAAAGAAGGTCATCACGCATCCTGCCGATGACATGGAGCGGGTGAAGGAGGCATTGGCGGGCCTGAAGAAAGAAGAGTGCCACACGTCCCTGGCTGAGACCTGGAAGGGTGACGATGTGCAGATCTTTGTGGGCGGAAAATTGAAGCTGGAAGGCGATGCAGCGGAGCAGATCAAAACTGTTTACAATGAGAGCAAGGGCAAGCCTGTGGAGGCACCGAAGCAGGAAGAAACGGCAGCCTTTGCCTACACGAACTTTGGCGAGCCAGGGAAGATCATTCATCAGAATGTGGTGAGTGACCTGGAGATGACGCTGGCCACCTTTGAAAACAACGTGCGCGTGAACATCAAGCCGACGCCTTTTGAAAAAGGCACGGTCCGGGTGACGATCAACTTCGGCGGCGGCAAGCTGAGCACACCGAAGGACCAGCAGGGCATCATCCCTTTTGCGCAGAGCACGTTCATCATGGGCGGGCTGAAGGAGCACAGCGTGGATGACATCCGGCGCATCTTTGCCAGCAAGAGTGTGGGCAGCGACTTCAGCGTGGGCGATGAGGCCTTCATGCTGAGCGGACGCACCACTCCTGCGGACCTGGAGGCGCAGTTGCAACTGCTGACGGCGTATATGACAGCCCCGGGTTACCGTGAAGAGGCACAGCGCCAGTTTCAGAAGAATCTGGAGCCGATGTATGTGCAACTCCAGCATACGGCGGAGGGCATCATGGCGGACAAGGTGGTGGCCTTCATCCATAGCGATGACCACCGGTTTGGCTTTCCGCCGATCTCCACCATGCAGAAGCGCAATCTCGGCGAGCTGGAAGCATGGATGACGAAACCACTGACAGAGGAATACGTGGAGGTGTCCGTGGTGGGGGATGTGGAGCCGAAGGCGGTGCTGGATGCGGTGGCGAAGACGCTGGGCGCGCTGCCGAAGCGGGCGGCGGAGAAACCGAAATTTGAAGAGGCTCGCATGATGCCATTCCCGCAGGGGCCGGTGACAAAGGACATCCCGTTTGATACGGAGATCCCGAAGGCGATTGCAGCGATGTACTGGCACACGGGCGATATGCTGGACATCCAGCGCACTCGCCGTCTGAGCCTGCTGGGCGCAGTCTTGGATGACCGCCTGCGCATCAAGGTGCGTGAGGAGCTGGGCGAGACTTACAGCCCGGCCTGCTACCACGTGGCCAGCGATACCTTCACAGGATACGGTTATATGACGGCAATGATCGAGTGCAAACCGGAGCAGGCGGAACCCATTGCCAAACTGGTGGTGGAGATCGCAGCGGAACTGGCGACCGGACCGATCACGGACGATGAATTTGAGCGGGCGCAGAAGCCGCTGATGAGCCAGCTGGAGCAAATGCGCCGGGACAACCGTTACTGGTCGCAAAACGTGGTCCGCAATGCCCAGGAGCATCCGGAGCGGATCGAGTGGGCGAAGAACCTGCTCAGTGATTTCCAGGGCATCACAAAGGAGGAAATCCAAGCTCTGGCCAAAGAGTTCCTTGAGGCAAATCGTGCCGTGGCGGTGAAAGTGCTTCCCAAAGAGAAGAAGTGAGCCTAGTTCACCTGGTTACCTAGGTTAACGGCTTTCCTTTTCCTGCTCTGCACCTGATCTGCCATGAATGACTCTGCCCCGGATTCTGCCTACGCACCGCCACCGCTTCCAACTTATCAGCCGTCATACGACCAGGCGGCCATCCAGGCTCCGCCGCCGGGAAAACCAAGTTCCAGCGAGCTGCTGAAACAGATCCGGTTAGCGGTGGAACAGGTGTTCATCGGCCAGACGGAAGTGATCCAGCAGGTGCTGGCGGCGCTTCTGGCAGGCGGCCATGTGCTGCTGGAGGGCAAGCCGGGCCTTGGCAAAACGCATCTGGTGCTGGCACTGGCGAGGACGTTTGGCGCGGAATTCCGGCGCATCCAGTTCACCCCGGATCTGATGCCCTCGGATGTGACGGGGCATACGCTCTATGACCTGGGCAGCCAGAGTTTCCGGGTGCGGCAGGGGCCGGTCTTCACGCAGCTTTTGCTGGCAGATGAGATCAACCGGGCACCAGCGAAGACGCAATCGGCGCTGCTGGAGGTGATGCAGGAGGCGCAGGTGACGATTGACGGTGAGACGTATGGGCTGGCGCTGCCATTTATGACCTTTGCCACGCAGAACCCGATCGAGCAGGAAGGCACGTATCCCCTGCCCGAGGCGCAGCTTGACCGCTTCCTGCTGAAGATCCTGATTGATTACCCGGGTTTACAGCAGGAGTCGGCCATTGTGAAAGCGGTGTCGTCCGCTGCCGGTGGCCGGGGGCTGAGGCCTGAGCAGGTGCAGCCGGTCTGCACGACGGAAGATATTTTGCAGGCTCAACAAGAAGCGGCCGAGGTGGAGGCGGTGGACAGCGTGGTGGCCTATGCTGTGAACCTGACGCGGGCAACCCGCCATCATGGGGCCATTTCCCTGGGCGCAGGAACGCGCGGCGCCATCAGCCTGGTGAGGGTGGCCAAGGCGTATGCGCTGCTGGAAGGGCGGCGATACATCACTCCTGGGGATGTGAAACGGGCGGCGCTGCCGGTGCTGCGGCATCGGGTGTCCCTGACACCAGAGGTGGCCATCTCCGGCCAGACGGTGGACCATGTGCTGGAGACGGTGATCCGCAGTGTGGAAGCGCCAAGGGCGTAGGGCGGTTTACGGTATTCGGTTTTCGGCCTTTGAACATTGCGGCGATGCGACCTTCTTTATTGACTCTACGACTGGTGTCTGGCTGGGCCTTGCTGGGGCTGGCGGCGTCGGTTTGGAGTGTGCTGCAGGCGGTGTGGGCGGGGGCGGGAGTGCTGCTGCTGATCGCGGCACTGGCGGATTTTTTTACGCTGCCGAACCGGCGGCGGCTGGCGGTAACGCGGGTGGTGCCGGGGAGGTTCGCACTGGGGGTGAGGTCGCCGGTGACACTGACCTTGAGGCATTCGATGAGCCGGTCCTTGAAGGTGACGGTGCATGATGGGCTGCCGCCGGAGGGGCTGGCGGAGGGGCTGCCGTGGGAAGGCACGCTGCCGACGCAGGAGCACGTGGATTTGACCTATGAGGCACATTTTGCCAAACGCGGGCTGCATACTTTCAGCGCGGCACATATTTTAGCACACTCTTTGTTAGGCCTGTGGCGGCGGCTTTACCGGGTGGGGGAGAGCAGCGAGACGCGGTGCTACCCGAACTATGAGCCGGTGGTGCGCTTTGCCCTGCTGGCCACGGCCAACCGGGAGGAGCAGATGGGCATCGTGAAACGGCGGCGCAGCGGAGCGACACTGGATTTCCATCAGTTACGGGAATACCAGGACGGGGATGTGCTGTCGCGGGTGGACTGGAAGGCGACGGCGCGCCGGCAGACGCTGGTGAGCCGGGACTATGAGGAGCAGCGCAACCAGAGCATCATCCTGGTACCGGACTGTGGACGGCGGATGCGGGCGATGGACGGAGAGCTGAGCCAGTTTGACCACTGTTTAAATGCGATGCTGCTGATTGCCTACATTGCCTTGCGACAGGGGGATGAGGTAGGGGTGACGGGCTTTGGCGGGGCGCAGCGCTGGCTGAAACCGGTGAAGGGCCCACCGGCGATGCCGACGCTGCTGAATCATCTCTATGATTATGAGACGACAACGGAGCCGAGCGATTTCATCGAGGCGGCCGAGCGTGTGATGGCGCTGCAAAAACGGCGGGCGCTGATCATCATTCTGACCAATCTGCGAACAGAAGACACCACCCATCTGACCAAGGCGGTGGCACTTTTGCAAAAGCGGCACCTGGTTTTAGTGGCCATGCTACGAGAAGGCGAGATGGAAGCGCGGAGTGACAAACCCATCTCCAACCTGGATGATGCACTGGGCTATGGGGCGCTCTGCCACTATGAGCAGCAGCGGGTGCATTTACTGGATTCGCTCAGGGCCAGCCGCATTGTGACGGTGGATGAGACAGCTCAAAATCTGCCGATTGCGCTGGCTAACAGGTATCTTGATCTCAAGGCGGCGGGGCGGATTTGACAGGACGAGGCTGTTGGTGACACCCAACTGCAACTGCCTCAGCGTGACTCATCTATTCAAGCAAACGATGGAGCTTCGCATCACTCGGATAGTGATGGGTACTAAACTAAGACTGAAGGACGATCTTGATCTTGCCTGAGGTTTTGCCAGAGGCATTCAGGCTGTCCATCAGGGTGGGGCCAATAGGCTGCTGAGGGCTGGAAGACGTAGCGGGCGCCACATTGGATTCAGCCTCCAGAGCGGCTTTGAGGGCCCCTTCGACCATCTGACCGCAATGGATCTTCATGGGAGGCAGGGCACCCAGGGGCGCACTGAGTTCGGCTGCGCTCATTTGCAGGGCTTCCTCCTTGGTCTTGCCACGAATGAGTTCAGTCGCGAGGCTGGCCACGGCAATGGCCGTCTGACAGCCGAAGCTCTGAAAGCTGGCCTTGTCAATGACCTTGCGGCCATCCTGGTCCTTGTACTTCAGCCACATGCGCACCATGTCGCCACAATCAGGCGAGCCGACGGTGCCGACGGCATCGGCATCCGGCATTTCTCCAAGGTTTTGCGGATTGGAAAGGGCGGACTGGAGGGTGGATTCGTTCACAAAAGAGTTACGCCGTACGGCCGCAGCAGTTCTTGAATTTTTTTCCGCTGCCGCAGGGACAGGCGTCATTGCGGCCGACATTGGCGAGGGGCTTTTTCTGGCCCATGGCGCTGGGGAGAATCAGTTTCGGGCCGTCACTCATGGGGTTGTGCGGCTTGGGTTTTTCTGGCTCAGGCTCTGGAGCGGGCCGGGCAGCCGGGGAAAGCTGGAGGTTGCCGTCCTGGATCTGAATGCCGCCGGCCTGCTGCTGCTGCATCATGGCGATCTGGGCAAGGAACTGCTCAAAGGCGGCAAGCTGCTGGGTGCTACGGAAGAGGTTGCTGACAACCTCGCCGTTGATGTTGCGCATCAGTTCCGCGAAGATGGTGAAGGCCTCCTGCTTGAACTCGATGAGCGGATCCTTCTGGCCGTAGCTGCGCAAGCTGATGCCTTCCTTGAGGGCATCCAGAGCATAGAGGTGCTCCTGCCAGAGGCGGTCAATGGCGTTGAGAAGGATCATCTTCTCAATCTCCTGCAAGGCCTGCGGATTGGCTCCGCTGACCTTGATGTCATAGGCGGCGAAGATCTTGTCCTGCAGCCATGCACACTGGGCTTCAAAATCGAGGGCCTTGAACTCTTCGTCAAAGTCACGCAGGCCAATAGGCACGGTGGCATTGATCCACTGGATCAAGTTTTCGTAATCAGGCTCCATGTCGCTGCCTTTTTCCTTGGGCAGGAATTCTTCCATGCGCTCCTTGAGCCCTTTCTCAACGGCGTCGTTGATGAGCAGGCGGGGATCGTTGCTTTCCAGCACGTCATTGCGCCATTCATAGACGACCTCACGCTGCTGATTCATGACGTCATCGTATTCGAGGACGCGCTTGCGCCAGCCGTAGTTGCGCTGTTCCACACGCTTCTGCGCGGTCTCCACGGAGCGATTCAGCCACGGGTGCTGGAGCTCTTCACCTTCGGCCATGCCGAAGCGTTCCATGATCTTGGTCATGCGATCGGCGGCACCGAAGTTGCGCATCAGATCATCCTCAAAGCTGAGGAAAAATTTGCTTTCACCCGGGTCACCCTGACGGGCGCAACGACCGCGAAGCTGACGGTCCACACGGCGGGATTCATGGCGCTCTGTGGCGAGCACGAGCAGGCCACCGAGGTCGGCGACACCTTCGCCCAGCTTGATGTCCGTACCACGTCCGGCCATGTTGGTGGAGATGGTGACCGAGCCGCGCTGACCGGCACGCGCGACGATCTCGGCCTCCTGGCGGTGATATTTGGCGTTCAGCACCGAGTGCGGGATCTTTTGCAGCTTGAGCATGCGGCTGACCGTTTCTGAGGCTTCCACGCTGGCGGTGCCGACGAGCATCGGCTGGCCTTTGGCGTGGCGCTCGCGGATCATGTCAATCACGGCGCTGTATTTTTCGCGGCGTGTTTTGAAGATGCTGTCATTGTGGTCCACACGGCGGATGGCGCGGTTGGTCGGAATGGTCAGCACATCCAGGCCGTAGATGTCATGGAACTCTGAAGCATCCGTTTCAGCGGTACCGGTCATGCCGCCCAGCTTTTCATAAAGACGGAAGTAGTTCTGAATGGTGATGGTGGCCAGGGTCTGCGTCTCGGCATCAATCTGCACACCTTCCTTGGCTTCGACAGCCTGGTGCAGACCGTCGCTCCAGCGGCGGCCGGCCATCTTGCGGCCTGTCTGCTCATCCACGATGACGACTTTGTTTTCCTCGACCACATACTCCACATCCTTCTCATAAAGGCAGTAGGCACGCAGAAGCTGGCTGATCTGGTGGATGCGCTGGCCCTGGTGGGAGAGGCGGTCCTGGAGTTCGTTCTTCTTCTGCAGTTTCTGGGCTTCTGTCAGGGATGAGTCACCATCAATCTCAGAATAAAGCGTGGCCAGATCCGGCAGCACGAAGGCATCCGGCTCATCGGGACTGAGGAAGGTGCGGCCCATTTCGCTGAGGTCGGCATCGTGGCTCTTTTCCTCAATGGAGAAATAGAGTCCTTCTTTGAGGGCGAAAAGATCCTTCTTCTGCGTGTCCTCATACATTTTCAGCTCGGCCTTTTCCAGGGCACGACGAAGTTCATGGTCTTCCATGCAGCGCATGAGGGCGCGGTTCTTGGGCTGGCCCAGGCGGCATTGGTAGAGCTTGCGTCCGGCCAGCTCGATATCGCCATTCTTGGCATCCTCTTTCGCCTCTGAGACTAGGCTGTTACAAAGCGTGTTCTGCCGCCTAACCAACTGTTCAACCAGCGGCTTGTAGCGTTCGTACTGATGGGTGCTTTCCGCTCCGGCCACCGGGCCGCTGATGATGAGAGGCGTGCGGGCCTCATCAATGAGCACGGAGTCCACCTCATCCACGATGGCAAAGTAATGCCCGCGCTGCACCTGCTGCTCCTTGCTGGAGGCCATGCCGTTGTCACGCAGGTAGTCAAAGCCGAACTCGCTGTTGGTCCCATAGGTAATGTCAGCCTGGTATTGCTCGCGCCGGAGGTGGCTGGGCTGGTCGTTCTGGATGCAACCGACAGTCAGTCCGAGGAACTTGTACAAATAACCCATCCACTCCGAGTCTCGGCGGGCCAGATAATCATTGACGGTGATGACGTGCACGCCACGACCTGTCAGGGCATTGAGCGTGACCGGCAGCGTTCCGACAAGAGTCTTGCCCTCACCCGTGGCCATTTCAGCGATCATGCCTTTATGAAGAGCAATACCGCCGATGAGCTGCACATCGAAGTGCACCATGTTCCACTTCAGCGGGTTGTCACAGACGATGTGCTCCTGCCCCACCAAGCGGCGGGCGGCGCACTTCACCACGGCATAGACTTCCGGGAGGATCTCATTGAGCTTCTTGGAAATGATGGCGGCAAACTTTGGCTGGATTTCGTTCCAGGCGTCGCGGGCCCTGTCAATGCGGGCTTTCTTGTCCTCAAAGGAGGCAGAACTCCAGGCGCTTTCCGCCAGGTAATCCGTCTCCAGGGAGGGAAAATGGGGCTTTAAAGCATTGAAATAGCCTTCGACGTGACGCAGGCAGGCTTTGACCGTTTCTTCGTCCGCAATGCGCAGGGCGACACCGCCCAGGAAGTGGGGGGTATGAAAAGCACGAAACTGGGCTTTCCAATTGGCCACGCGCTCCCGCAGTCCGTCATCTGAATCATTCTGAAACTGGGCTTCGAAACGATTGATTTCGCCAACAATCGGCTGCAGGCGCTTGACGGTGCGCTGATTCTTGGTGCCAATGATTTTTTTAATGATCCACTCGAACATAACAGAAAGGAAAGACGAAAAAACCGCCGCTGCGCAATGGGCGTGACGGTCGGGCTGTCTACCTTGGAGAGAATGAACGACTTGGCAAGCAGGGAGGGAGGAGGGACTGATGTCTATTTAAAGAACCGGTGCCTGAGCACAGTCCGTCATGTCCCGCCTTTTGACGAAATTTATGCCGCCATCTGGCTCATGCCATAATTGCCATGAGCGCCGCCTCTTTTAAGCCATTGCGGCCTTCTCAGACAATGCTGGCGTTGAAAAAACGCTCCAGAATGAACTCATCAAAGAGGATTGCGAGGGAACGCCGCACCGGGTTTCTGCAATGAAGTCCGCCACCTCATCCGCGCGCCCCAAAGAAGAAGCTGACTTTCCAAAAGCTGGCATAGAAGTCCATCCCAATGCATTTTGGAGAGAACAAGCGGAGCTTTTCAAATTGGAGGTCACGGAGGTCTTCATAGAATTGAGAACGAGTATTGGCAATATTGCAATCTTACCGGATTTGGAAAGCCTGATTCTTTAAATTGAATCGCTGAAGTGACGCAAAATCGTTAACGAGGCGCAAAAATGAGAATTACAGGCCAGGAAAATGCCGAGGAGTGAAGCCGGCATAGCTGCGGCCCTTGGTGCGCCAGCGTGGGCCCTCACCCACCTTGCCACCTGACGTGTCCAGGCGAAGTCCGCACACAGTCATGAAAACATGTTCACCAGGCTTCACCCAGATGGTGAAGAAGCGGCCCTCTCCAGGCTTGCCGTAATTGGCAAAACCGGCCGAAGTAAGGGGGCTTTTCAGCAGACCAGCCTTGATGAGAGCGTATGAAGTGGAACTGGAGCAGTCATAAGCGCGGTCTTCCACGCGGCCATGACCGGCACCCCGGACATACGGGCTGCTCTGCAGATGGTTTGCAGCATTGATCAGATACTGGACCTGGCCTGGCAGGCTGGCAGAGCAGGACGCATAACGGCCATCATAACGGATCAGTGAACCTGCAGCCGGAGCTGTGCGGGCGACCGGGACGGCGCGGGCAGCCATCATCTGCTGCTGGGCGGCTGCAAAGGCAGCCTGCTGCTGCATGTGCGCATGATAGGCCGCTGCCTGCTGCTGGGCATGATAAGCAGCCCAGGCCTGCTGATTCATATGAGCCTGATGTGCTGCATGCTGCTGGGCGTAGGCCGCTTGCTGGGCTGCATAGTGGCTGGCTGCATAACCGTTTTGAGCCGAGGCCATCTGCGGAAAAAAGGTGACCGCAAAGAAGATTGAGAGAGCGGCGGTGAGTTTGGAAACTGTTTTCATGGCAGGTTCTTGTGATTGATATGGTAATTATATCAAAAACTAGAATCACTGCAACTTTCATTTCATCATTTTGTAGAATTTCTGTAAAATGAGAGGCTCAATGAGGATTTTTGCATGATCCACATTTTACGTATAATCTATAATAATCCGGATAAAGAATTTATGATGAACAAGTTGGAACAAAATTCCAATTATGCATTTTCACAAATTATCATTTATCATATCCAGTCTTATTTTGATAATTTGAATCGGAAAACGATTCGATTATTATAAATGCAAATTTATGTACTGGTCACAAAGGCCCATTTTGGGCTTGTATCGGTTCCGAATGCCTGATTTCACCCCCAGTTTAGGACTTTTTATCAGAAGACCTTTCTTCAGGCTGCTGAGCATCGCTGTTGGCTGGTGCCAATCAGCACCAGCACGGGGGGCAGACCTCCGCCAGTCGTGAGCGGAGCACCTTCCGTTTCATTCCTGAGAATGAACGGAGATAGCCTAAAGACTTAGCCTCTGGCCGGTTTCGTTGCAGGTGGAGCCTCGGTAAAGGAGGCGATAGCCAGGGAAATGGCGGCAACGACCACGCAGGAATCCGCCACATTAAACGACGGCCAGGGGTTGAAAGGAGGAAAACCGAAATCAAAACGCAGGAAGTCCACCACGTAACCATGGAGCAAGCGGTCCGTCAGGTTGCCAAAGATCCCGGCCACAAGCAGCGCCACAGCCGTGCGGCTGAGCCAGCCTGGAAACGCACCTTTCTTGTACATCCAGATGATGAAAGCCAGCGCGGTGAGGGATATCACCCCAAAAGCATAATTTGCATACTCGGTGCCATTGAACATGCCAAAGGCCACGCCGGTATTGGCGGTGTGATGCAGCCAGAAGATGCCTGGAATGACTTCTTGCTCGGTGACATGCAGCTCAAAGTTTTTCACGATCCAGAGCTTCGACCACTGGTCGAGGATGTAGAGAGGCACGCTGAGAAGAAGCAGAAGGCGGATCATGGTCGGAAAAAGAGGCGTTGGTGCGCGGCAGCTTCCCACATAGCCGGTCTGACAGACATCTCAAGCACTCAGCCACAGGAAGACGGATGATCTTGCAGCGCCCCGGCCCCAGCACATAATGGGCGGCTGCATGGTGAAGCCACCCAACCTCCAGGACATAGCCGGACATCTGGGCATCTCAAAAATGACCGTCTCCCGTGCGCTGCGGGGGGAAAGGTACGTGGAGGAGGTACTGCGTACACGCATTTTAGAAACGGCTGCTGAGCTGGGCTACCGGCCGGACCCGGAAATCTCCAAGCTGATGACCCACATGCGGCAGAAGCGTCTCTCCCAGTCACCGCGGACACTGGCCTTTGTCTGGGCGGAGCGGAAAGAAATGGAGATCATCCAGTCCCCGTGGTCACAAAGTCTCATTAACGGTGCGCGGGGGAGGGCTGACCGGTTGGGTTTTCAACTGGATGAATTTTATCTCTCCGCCAAAGGCATGACCGGAAGGCGGCTCTCGGAGATACTGGAGGCGCGCGGCATCCCAGGCTTCATCCTTTCTCCGCTGGTCAGCCGCAGCCGGGGCCATGTGTCCATGCAGTGGGAAAAATTCAGCAGTGTCATCATCGGCCTGGGTTATGCACGGCCCGCCTTGCACCGCGTCCATCATCATCACTATCTGGGCATGATGACAGCCATGCGGCAGCTCAAAAAGCTTGGCTACAAACGCATCGGTTACTACGGCGGCAGCGTGGTTAATGAGAGGATGTTTGGTGCATGGTCGGCCAGCTTCCTGACCCACCATCCCCTGCCTTTGAAGCAAGCGGCGGATCTTGTTTGCCTGCGGAAGGAACCCACGGAAAAAGATTTCCACCTATGGCTGGCCCGCACCCGGCCAGAGGTGGTCATCAGCAGCGGCCACAATCTTCAAGACTGGTTGAAGGACAAAAGCATCCCGCAGGACATCGGCCTGGTAACCCTAAACTGGCAGGAAGACAGACCCGAAATCAGCGGAGTGGACCAGCAGGCTGCGGTACTGGGAGCGGCAGCGCTGGATCTGCTGGTGGCTCAGGAGCAGTACAATGAACGCGGCATTCCCCAGCACCCCAAGATCATCATGACCGAAGGCGAATGGAAACCGGGCGAAACCATTCGCTGCCTGCGTCATGTTTGATCAAATGCAGGCCGTGGGGCATCTATATAAAGTCTGCATATTGCGGGCACCGCCTCATCCTCCGCCCTCGTTCCCTGATTTGATTCATGAAAAACACCTTATGGCTGCTGCTTCTTCTGGGGGCCGGTCTGGCGCTTTTCAGCTCGCAGAAAGAAAGCGGCTCCTGTTCGGACTGCGGGCCGCTGCCGGATATCTCCAACCTGGCGGCACTCGGGCCAGGCTCATCCACCATGAAACTCCCCTACCCCGCCCCGCCCGCACCTGAAGACTGGCAGAAACTAACGGCTGAAGAGCGCCTGGCCCATGTGAAAAACCGGGTGCAAAAACCGCTCGCGACCGAACTGGAAAAAAAGGGGCTGAAGCTGGGAGCGCCTGCCTTTCTGCGCATCTTTAAAGAGAGTGACGAAATGGAACTCTGGCTGCAGGAAGGCAGGCAATGGAAACTTTTTCGCACCTATCCCATTGCCGCCATGTCCGGGGATCTTGGCCCCAAAATGAAAGAAGGCGATGGCCAGGCGCCGGAGGGTTTTTACGCGGTGACGAAAGCCGGGTTGAACCCGAAAAGCACCTTTCATCTGTCCTTTAACATCGGCTATCCCAACGACTATGACCGCCACCATGGCCGAACAGGCAGCTTCATCATGGTGCATGGCAATGAAGTGAGCATCGGCTGCTTTGCCATGACGGATCCCGTGATTGAAGAAATCTATCTGGTGGTGGAGGCCGCTTTGAATGAAGGACAGGCCGAGGTGCCCGTGCATTCATTCCCCTTTCGCATGACCGGGGAGCGGCTGACGGAGGCTGCGGATCACCCCGCAGCCAGCTTTTGGAAAGAGCTGCTGCCGGTTTATCTGGCCTTTCAGCCCGACAAGCCACTGCCGCAGGTGTATCACCGGGCCGGCCAATACCGCCTGCACTGAGGGAATAAGGCGGTCTTCACTTCACCCATTCGCTCATTTCGTAGAGCTTGGGATTGCGAATGGGGGCGCGACTGCTGTGGACGATCTTCTTCATCTGCGCGAAAAGATCGGCATCGTCTCCTTCCCCCAGGCCGCCGAATTCGGACTCCAGCTTCTCCGGATCTTCCCCGGCTTCCAGGCGGCGCGCCATTTCACGCAGTTCAGGCGGCGTTTTGTCTCCCATCAGGTCAGTCAGCTTGCGCATGAAATGGCCAAGCTGGCGCGGGTCCGGGTTTTCCTCGTCCATGGCACCCATTTCCCCCTCCATGTCAGCCATCAGCGCCTCCATTTTGGCATCATCCAGACCGGCAAAGGGGTCATTCTCGGTTTCTTCCTTCGCTTTCCCGATGATGGCAAAACGGGAGATCTGCTTTTGCAGCTTGAACTCCGGATTGTCCGGGCAGGCAGGCACCTGGTCCCGATACGCGAGGGTGCGGGCCAGGAACTGATAAACAGTGTTGTTTTCCGGGCAGTAAAACTCGTAGATGGGCATGGTCGGAAGGGAAAAATGGAAGCGCAGCTTCTATACGGAGCAACCCCATTTTGCCAAGGATCAATACTACCAGAAAGAGGGGTTATTCGAAGATCAAAACAGCTCTTGCAGGGCCACACGCAGATGCCGGCTGCCCGGCGGCGTGCGATGCAGGAAATGCATGGCCTGTTTCAGCACGGATTCATCGTATTCCTGGCAAAAGGAAGCCAGGGTCAGCCCCTGCGGCAGGCCATCGGTGCTGTCGGCGATCTTTTTGAACCGTGCTTCCCATTCCTGCTCCGGGGTGGGAGGCGGGCGATTAGGCTCATCGGATGTGGGGTATTTATCCCACGCCCATGGAGCAACAAAAT
The DNA here is from genome assembly GCF_039655865.1 of Prosthecobacter sp. SYSU 5D2. Taxonomy (NCBI): domain Bacteria; kingdom Pseudomonadati; phylum Verrucomicrobiota; class Verrucomicrobiia; order Verrucomicrobiales; family Verrucomicrobiaceae; genus Prosthecobacter; species Prosthecobacter sp. SYSU 5D2. The sequence goes on from NZ_JBBYXL010000004.1 coordinate 211,809, forward strand.
AGATCCAGGCCACCATTAGAGGCACAATGAGCAGGCTCAGCCATATCGGTAAGGACACCATCGCTAGGTATAGGATAACAAGCGGCAGAAAAACCACCCCTACAAGGCCCTTCCTGACTGCATTCATTTTCGAACTACGCCATAACCATTTCAGAAAGTTGTGTGGTTTTGTCGACATCAGATACCCCCCCAAACGGAATCAATTCGCCCCGCATTTCTCCAGACAGGCCAAATACCCCACAGGCCCGCTTGTGAAATTTTTCACAAATTCGGGTTGCCCCTGTCCGTGCGGCTCCGATAATCGTTAATCTCTCTGTTTTAACGCCATGTCTGCCCCCGCCGCTGCTGCCACTCCCTCCGCACCTCCACCCGTTGACCTGGTGAACGTGCAAATTGACGGCGTCTGGTACAAGTTTCCCAAGGGCACGCGCATGATCGAAGCGTGCAAGCAGGTGAAAAAAGAGGTGCCGCATTACTGCTATCACCCCAAGCTGACCAGCCCTGGTAACTGCCGCATGTGCCTGGTGGAAATGGGCATGCCGCCCCGTCCCACTCCTGGCCAGGAGCCGGAAAAGGATGAGCACGGCATGGCCAAGATCGGCTGGATGCCGCGTCCGGTCATCGCCTGCGCCAACACGGTGGCCGATGGCATGGGCATCCGCACGGAGTCTGTGCTGACGCAGGAATGCCGGAAGGGCGTGATGGAATTTCTCCTCATCAACCACCCGCTGGACTGCCCCATTTGCGACCAGGCCGGTGAGTGCCGCCTGCAGGAATTCAGCGTGGAGCACGGCAAAGGCGAAAGCCGCTTCCGTGAAAACAAGGTCAAAAAGCCGAAGAATGTGGACATCGGCCCGCGCGTGCGCCTGGACGATGAGCGCTGCATCATGTGCAGCCGCTGCATCCGCTTCACGGCAGAGATCGCCGATGATCCGGTTCTCGGCTTCACCGAGCGCGGCAGCCACACGACACTGGCCGTGCATCCGGGCAAGCGCCTGGAAAACAATTACTCGCTCAACACGGTGGACATCTGCCCTGTGGGTGCGCTGACCTCCAATGACTTCCGCTTTCAGCAGCGCGTCTGGTTCCTCTCTGAGACGAACAGCATCTGCACCGGCTGCGCCCGGGGCTGCAACATGGAGATCGGCGCCCGTGGCGATACCATCTACCGACAGACTCCCCGCGACAACAACGATGTCAATTCCTCCTGGATGTGCGACCGTGGCCGTCTGGACTTCCATTTTGTAAACAGTGAATTCCGCCTCACGGATCCGCTGGTGAAGACCGGCGGCAGGCATGAAGTCAGCACGTGGAAAAAATCCATTCAGGCCGTGGCCGACGGGCTCGCCGGGCTAAAGGGCGAAGAGATCGCCATCATCGCCAGCGCGCGCATGACCAATGAAGAACTGTTCTTCGTGAAGCAATTGGTCAAGCTGCTGGGCACGGAAAACGTGGACGTCATCCAGCGCATCGGCGAGGGCGACAACTACCTCTCCGCCGCTGACAAAAACCCGAACACCAATGGCGTGAAGCAGATCCTCGGCTTTGAACCCGGCAGCCGCATCGCCGGCATCACCGAGCTGATGAGCCGTGGCAAACTGAAGGCCGTACTGGCCCTGGGCGAAAATCTTCTGAAGGCCGGCTTCGAGCGCCAGGACCTGGAGAAGGTCAGCTTCCTGACCACCCTGCACATCCTGGCCAATGCCACCGCTGAGCTTTCGCAGGTCGTGCTTCCAGGCACCGCCTATGCCGAAAAACGCGGTAGCATGATCAACGCCACAGGCCGCTTGCAGCGCCTGAACAAGGCGGTCAATGCCCCCGGCAACGCCCGCGACACCTGGGAAATCCTGCGCGACATCGTCGTCGCCTGTGGTGGTTCTAACGGTCTCTATAGCGTAGAAGACGTCTTCAAATGCCTGGCCAATGACACGGCGGTGTTTAACGGACTGAGCTTTGCCAAGATCGGGGATCTGGGCATCCCTCTCATCGAGACCGGAGAGACGATTCCGCTGCTGGAGCGCGAAAAAGAGCGCAAGGCCAAAGGATTGATCGTTGGTTAGACCTCTGTTCTGGCGGTTGGCAAAGAAACGTGGCTTCCATCGCAAAAAGGTGGAGTTCGTGTGTGCTTGCAGTTGCACAGGCTGACGGTTTTACGCTCGGTCAGAGTAAACTTCTTGGAGCGCATGCCGGTGCCGGTATGCTCGCCGTCGCACATCGGCTGGTGGCCGCTCAGCCCGCAGGAGCACCACCAATGGTCCCCGGCCTCCAGCTCAACGATGGCTGGCTGAGTATCGTAGATTTTCGGGAGCATGGCGAATGAGGCTGGGTTTTATCAGCCGTTGACCACCGTGCGCAGAATGTCCTGGACGAGGGCCGGGCCACGGAAAACCAGGCCGCTGTAAACCTGCACGAGCTGCGCGCCAGCCTGAAGCTTTTCCTTCGCATCACCGCCGCTGAGGATGCCGCCCACGCCAATGATGGGAGTGCCTTCTTTGAGCAGCATGCGGAAAGCCTGTATGACCTGGGTGGAGCGCTCCTTCACCGGTGCACCACTGAGACCACCAGCTTCCTTTTCCAGAGGGTGCCCGGCCACCGCCTCGCGGTTAATCGTCGTGTTGGTGGCGATGACGCCATCCACTGCCAGTTCATTAAAGACACGAGACAGAGCCTCGATCTGCTGCCCGTCCAGGTCCGGGGCGATCTTCACCAGCACCGGTTTCATCTGGCCATATTCTTGGGCCAGGCGGCTTTGTTCGGACTTCAGTGCAGCCAGAAGAGAGCGGATGGATTCCTCCGCTTGGAGATCCCGCAGGCCTTTGGTATTCGGGCTGGAAATGTTTACGGCGATGTAATCCGCCACCCGATACGCCGCTTTGAGACCCGCCAGATAGTCCTTCACCGCATCCTCGTTAGGCGTGTCAAAATTCTTGCCGATGTTCACCCCCACCACCGCTTTCGTTCGGCGTTTTTCCAGACGTTTCACAGCGGCGTGGATGCCCGGGTTGTTGAAGCCCATGCGGTTGATGAGGGCATCGTGCTCAGGCAGGCGGAACAGGCGCGGCTTTGGGTTCCCCGGCTGCGGACGTGGGGTCAGAGTACCGACTTCCACAAAGCCAAAACCCAGCGCACCCCAGGCTTCCACGGCTGAGGCGGATTTGTCCATGCCCGCCGCCAGCCCCAGGACATTGGGAAATCGCAGCCCCAGGCATTCCACCGGCTTTTGCGGCAGCTTTTCCTGGCCCGCCGTCAGCAGGCCGAGGCTGTGGGCCATGCGCATCATGCGCGTTGTCCACTCATGCGCCCTTTCCGCATCCATACGGAAAAGCCAGGGTTTTAATGTGGGGTACAGATTGGCGATGAGAGACATGTCTTCTCTCAAACTCCGCCCCTCCCCTCTGTCAAGGCGGCGTCGCCGTGCGCCCTGGCAAATCAGCAAAAAGTCACTGCCACCAGGCCGGTCCCACTTTGCTGCGGGCCAGGGGCTGCCTTTTTTCAATGGCTGGCTCTTTGCCCCATCCGAGGCCCTCAGTAACCGGCACGCCCGGCTCTTTTCCGTAGAAGTGGTTATCCTGCCAGCGGATTCCTGCCAGATCACCACGGGCATCCACAATGATGGACTTCGTGGCGCTCACTTGGTTCCCGGTGATCAGGCAGTCCACGGGAGGCAGTGACGGTTTACCGGGCACTTTGTCGCCTTCCAGGGCGATCAGGAAGGGATGCTTACAGTCCACGATGCTGTTGCCTTCCACGCGGGCACGCTTCACCTGGAAGTAGCCATGAAGCGGGGAATCCGGCAGGCCCATCATGAAGGTGATGGCGCAGCGCACCTCGTCGCCAGCCAGGTTTTCCAGGTAGTTGTCGCGTACGATGTGGTCCTCGCCAATGATGCGGATGCCGCCGGTGCCTTTGGCCTGGTTACCAAAAAAGCCGTTCTTTTCCACGATGCAGGCGTTGCCATGGCGGAGCGTCAGCGTGCCGCTCACTTCGAGGAAAGAGTTCTCCTGATACAGATTGCCGCAGGACTTGTTGGAGATGCACTCGGCCTCGCCGTTGCATTTTTCGAAGAGGTTTTGACGGATGATGCAGGACGCTGTCTGCATGGAGTTCTTGCTGTCCCCCACACGAATGGTTTCGCCGCCGTTTTTGCCCAGTTTTTCGCGGGGGCCAAAGTAATTCTGCTCAATGGTGTGCCGGCCCACATTTTCACCGCCTAGCCACACGACAAGAGTCGTCCCTTTGGATGCCTTTCCCTGAATGAGGCAGTGGTCCAGCCTGTTGTCCGCGCCGTAAATGCCCACCCAGTGAGATTCCTTTTCATCCTTGCTGGCCAGGTCGGGTGTCAGCGTGATCACGCAACCGGTCAGCCGGCAATGCCGGGCGAGGTTTTTGGAATCGATGCGAAACTCAATGGTATCTCCCACAGCCGGATCAGGGTTTTGAAACCACAGTCCCTCTACGACCAGATTCTCCCCGCCGATGCGCAGTCCTGAAGCTCCCGTGAAGATGGTCTTCCCCGGCACGGCTGCCCGCAGTGTAATGGGTGCCTCCTTCGTCCCCTGCGCCCTAAACTTCACCAATGTATCCGCCCATTCGCCTTCGCGGAGCAGGATCGTATCCCCCGGCATCGCGGCCTTGACAGCTTTGGCCAGCGCATCCGCATCCGCGACAGGCATCACACGGGCATGGGATAAAAGGGGCAGAAAAAGGGCGGCAATGAATAAACGCATACTGGAGGACGAGGGGGTGGAAGAGATAAGCAGAAGCCACGCTCTTCTTGCATCCTCATGAAAACAAGAGACGGAATCCCCCGCAGGAGATTCCGTCTTTGTCAGAGCACACTAACCAAAAGGATGATCAGGCCTCTTCCTTTTTCGGAGCTTCGGCTTCTTTTTCGAATTCCGGACGCGGACTGCTCTTTTCACCGTCCTGGGATGGCGGGCGGCGGAAGCCGCCTTCGCCCCCTTCAGGTCCGCCACGGCGTGGGGCTCCATCGGGCCCACCGGGTCCGCCAGGTCCACGGCCTGGACCGCCAGGACCTCCGGGTCCGCCTGGGCCACGCATGGCGTTGCGCATCCGCTCCATGCCCTCTTTCATTTCTTCTTTGGACAGATTGCCGTCAGAATTGAAATCCATGCGGCCGAAGCGTGTTTCGATCTCCTGTTTGGAGAATTTGATGTATTCTTCCTTGCTTACAATGCCGTCGCTGTTTTTGTCCATTCGGCCAAAGACTTCATCCATCATGGGCGGGCCGCCAGGACCTCCAGGACCGCGTGGGGGTCCGCCTTCAGGACGGCGTCCACCTTCGGGCGGCATGGGCCGGTCACCCTCCGGTTTGGGGGCATCTCCTTCGGGCGGACGACGAAATCCGCCCTCATCTCCTTTGCGGCCCCCCCCTTTGCCTTCGCCACGTCCACGCATCCGGTCGCCCATTTTTTCGGCCACGGCTTTGATTTCGGCCTCGTCCACATAACCGTCGCTGTTGGCATCCATGGCGGCGAAGCGCTCGTCACCACCTCCGCGGGCGATGCTGCCATATTCCTCTTTGCTAATTTTGCCGTCGCTGTTTGCATCGGCCCGCTTGAGGAACTCTGCCAGGCGGTTGCCGCCTCCTGGCGGGCCTTTGCGCTCCCCTTCCTGGGCCAGGCCCAGGGTGGTGCCTACTGCCAGCAGGCTTAAAATATAAACTGTTGTTTTGTGTGATTTCATAATTGGACAGGTTGGGTGTTTTTCAACAACAGACACTCCAACACAGCGCATCAGGCGCAGTTGCGCACTCTTTCAGAAAAGATGCGATTTTACTGCACAGTACTTTTGACCTGCCCTTGTCGCAACCTCGTCACCAGAGTCTGGCCAGGTGCCACTTCATCCTCCTGGGTGATGACTTTTCCATGGGCATCCGTGGTGTAGGAGAACCCGCGCGCGAGCACGGATTCAGGCCCCAGATTTCTGAGCAGCTTCACCTTGGAGGAGACATCGTCCTCCATCCTTTCCAGCCGGTGCAAGAGAAGCTGCTTCAACTGCTGCGCCTGGTTTTCCAGCCGGTGCGTGACCTCGGTCAGCATCACTTGCGGATGATGGCTGGTGACGGTCTGCTGCCGCTCTGCGACTTGGTCGGCCAGCGCCTGGAGATGCTCACGGACCGCGTCTTTGAGACGGTATTCCAGGTCATCCACGGTCTGTTCCGCAGCCTGCAACTGGCGCTCGGGTTCAGATTTTAAAGCCCCGCGCCGTATGAAATCCAGCGTCTGCTCATACTGGTCCAGCCGCACACTGAGCTGGCCGTTGAGGCGGCGGGAGAGCGATTCAAAATGCCGTTTCAGCTCGGCCGCATCCGGTGCCAGCAGCTCTGCGGCCGCACTCGGTGTCGGTGCCCTCAGATCCGCCACAAAGTCGGCAATGGTAAAGTCAATCTCGTGGCCCACCGCAGATATGACCGGAATCCGCGAGGCATACACGGCGCGGGCAAGCGACTCTTCGTTGTATGCCCACAGATCTTCAATGCTGCCGCCGCCACGCCCGATGACAATGGTATCCGGCACTGGCAGTCCATGCGCTTCGGCATCATTCAGTATTTCCAGTGCGCGGATGGTTTCCCGCTCCACCCCCTGCCCCTGCACCCTGACGGGAAACACCAGCACATGAATCCAAGGTGCCCGGCGGGTGAGGATGTTCAGCATGTCCTGGATGGCCGCGCCGGTGGGTGAGGTGATCAGCGCCACCACGCGCGGATATTTGGGAATGGGCTGCTTTTCGGAAGGGTCGAAAAGCCCCTCCTCATAAAGCTTGCGCTTCAGTGCCTCAAACTGCGCCTGCAGGCCGCCCTTTCCTTTCATCTGCACCTGCTTCACCACCATCTGGTACTGCCCGCGCGGTTCATAGACCGATACCTCCCCCTGCACCTGAACCTGGGCACCGTCGCCCAGCCGGATGCCACTGCGGGCTGCTCCGCGAAACATCACGCAAGAGAGCTGTGAGCCTGCATCCTTAAGGGTGAAATACTGGTGCCCGCTGCTTTGCAGACGATGGTTGCTGATCTCCCCTTCCACCCACACCGTGCCGATGTGGCCTTGCAGCACCTCGCGAATTTCGCGGGTGAGTTCGGTGACGGAGAGTACATTCTCAGGCTGCATGTGCCCTGTCCCTGTAGCGCTGCCTGACCGGCCTGCCAGCGGGAAATCATCACCAGAAGCTGCCCAGGAAAAAATCCCACACTGAACCGGCCGTGGCTGCCCAGCAGCGGCCCACCTCCGCCACTCCGAGGCCGGGAGAGGGTGAAGCAGCAATGAAGAGCGCCACCAGCAACAGCACATTCACCAGGAAGATCAGCAGCATGGAAAAGAACTCACCGTTCCGTTGCAGGTCGCTCTGCTCAATGAACACCGTCTTCCACGTGAAGGTGGCATGAAAGCACCAGGTCAGTCCCAGCATCGCATAAAAAAACCAGACCGGTTTAAAGTTCAGATCCACGCTGCCAAGGCCCACATGCTGCATTCCGTGAAGGTTCCAGAACATGCCCACGATGCCGAACAGCAGCAGCACGACCAGCGAATAAAAGGGCAGCAAATAAGGGGCCAGGGTGATCCAGGTGTTGGACTTGTTCGTTTCCACATATCCACCCGTCGCCGAAAAGTCCCAATCCAATATCTTGCCCCCAAAGGCACGTGCCACAAGCAGATGACTGACTTCATGGCCAAAGACATAGCTCCGCACCGGCCGCCAGCCCGTGGCATAGGTCACCGCCCAGGCCAGTCCGCCCACCACGAAAAAAATCACCTCCTCAGTCCGCCAGAATTCCAGCCGGATCACCGCACGCCAGAGCATTTCAATCAGGGTAAAGGCCGTGACCAGTCCCAGCGGAAAAAGCAAAATGACCGCCACCGCCCGTTTCATCTTTTTCACACTCTTCAGCCGTTTTTGATGCGGGTGGCGGCTCACATTGGTGAGCTGGCCACGGTCACTCCGCCGCAGCGTGCGATCTTTGGTGCTGGCACGGAAAGTGTTCTGTGACATGAGGAATGCAGTTATTTAGCAAATCTTAACATTTTAACAATCGAAGATGTTTATATGTTCATAACTTTGGGGTATAACTTTTGCGCTAAATTGCTCATTCCCTCGTAAAGACCCATTTAATTCTAGTTTTTTTAAACAATGTTGAAACCTCACTTGTCGAGAGGCAACAGGTCGGCGATACTTTCTTAATCCTGAGAAACCCCCTCTTACTCCCGTTATGAACCCGGATGTGCTTCAGTTTCAGTGCAGCGCGTGTCAAAGCGTGCTCACCGTGCCATCCCATATGGCAGGGGTGACCGGCCCGTGTCCGATCTGTGGCCAGATGGTCACATCACCAAATGCTTCAACGTCTGCTCCCGCGTCCTTTTTTGGCAACCCGGCGCCACAGCCGCAGCCTCCGGCACAACCCGCTCCGCCTGCGCAACCACCCGCTGGGCCCGCTGGCTTTCCTCAAGGGCCGGTGATGCCGATGCCCCATTCCATTTCCCAGCATCTCAGTCCGGGCGGAAATCCTCAGGCCCCCCAAGGTGGAGCGTTTTTGGGAGGCCTGCCACCCTCGGCTTCCAGCCCTCCATCTCAGGCCACCCCTCCACCAGCTCCCTGGCAGCAGCCCGGCCTGGGACAAACTCTGCTGGGTGGGAGCCCTCAGCAGCCAGCCTTTCCTCAATCTCCCGCCAGCACCCAACCGCAGGGACTGCCACCACGCAGAGCGGAAGGTCAGCCCCCCCTCTCAGTTCCTCCACAGCAACCCGCCACGCCTTGGGGCAGCAATCCAGACAGGCAGGGTGCCATGCCTGCCGCTACCCCAAATACAGGCTCCGCCTTCCTTCCCCAACCGCGCGTAGCAGGTACGGGTGCCCCCGCTCATAGCAGCCTCATCCCCGGCTCACCGACATTACCCCTCTTCGGGAACCAAGCCGGTGCACCGTCCTCACCTTCGTCACTGCTTTCCCGCGAAATCCCCGCAGCAGCGCCAGTACAATCGCCCGAGGCACCCAGTGAGTTGTCGCCTGCGGCCCCACGGCCCATGCGGCCCATCAAAAAACCTAACCGCAGTTCTAACATTTTCATGTTTGCCCTGGCGGTGATTTTTCTGGCAGGTTTTCTGGCCGCTGCCGGCTGGATGTTCCGGGAGCCTCTCATGGAAGTGGTGAACCGCTACATGCCACCCGATGACGATGCGGCGATGACCGAACTGCCGGAAGGTGCCATCACGCCAGATTCCCTGCCTGCGCAGTTCACGGAACCAAACGTGACGGAAACGAAGCCCAAAGCCGTTTTTGACCCGGAAGAGACGGCCCCTCCTCGTGCTATCGTGCCGACTCCTGAAGACATGGCCGCCCTGCAATCTGTCCCCACGCCTGAGACTCCCGCAGGCGGTCTCATGGAGGTCCCCTCCAAACCGATGGCGCATGGTCTTCAAAACGACACCTCACCCGACACTACCAGCAGCGTCGTCATGCCCGCCGCCAGCGAAGTCAAAATTGAGGTTTCGGAAGAAGGCAGGCCCGCAGCCGATGCCCTCCTCAAGTTCCTCAATGCCAAAGACCTTCAAGAGCGCCTGAAATACACCCTTGCCGCAAGCTCCATGAAACCGCTGATGGAGCGGTATTATCAGACGCAGGCGGATGGCCCCATCCGCATTGATGCCGCCGGACTGGTGCGCCTGGACCCCAAGCCCCAAATGGGCGGCGGTGCCCATGCCGTGTTTGGTGTGGAAAGCCGCGCCTGGGAATATCCCGTCCCGGTAATGCTGGAGGAAGGCCGCGACGGCTGGCAGGTGGACTGGCTGTCTTTTGTGGAATTCAAAGACCGCATTCTGGAGAAGTTCTTTGAAGAATACCAGGAAGGTGCCGCCCGTTTTCACGTCGGCATCACCCGCATGCATTACTTCGAGGGCAAAGTCCCCAATTCGGATAACAAAGACGCTTTCCGCATCGGTCCAGCCCCGCCAAACCCCTTCCTCACCACCGTGTTTGTGGAAAAGGATTCCCAGGTGGGCCGCGATCTCAAGGAGCGCATCCCTTGGGGTGCCCAGGTCTGGGCCATCGTGGAGCTGGAGTGGGTCAAGCTGGGTTCTCAGCAGTGGGTGCAGCTCGTCGGCGTGCCCCAGCTTAACTGGTATTCCGTTCCACCTGAACCCAAGGGAAAATCCGGCAAATCCAGTGATCTGCCCAACGAGATTCAGCGCGCCGTGCCAGTGGGACGGTAAAGCCGCTCACCTTGCCGTTCCGCAAACATCGCACCCGTTTCGTTTCGGCAGCTTCACCCGGCGGAACTGCATCGTGCCCAGGTCCATGCACAGCATCTCACCCGCCAGCGGTTTGCCGATGCCGGTGATGAGCTTGACCACCTCCATCGCCCCCAGGCAGGCGGCCGTGCCGGAGACTGCGCCAAAAACCGGAAACTGCCGTGTCCACGTTGGCGGCACCTCCGGCACATAACACGCCAGGCAGCCGGTCTGTCCTGGAATAAACGTGGTCACAGTCGCCTCCAGGGTGTGCATGGCACATTCCACCATGGGTTTTCCCGCCCGCATTGCCGCCGCATTCAGCGCCAGTCTTTCTTGAAACAAAGGCGCCGCATCCACCACATAGTCCGCCTGCGCCACCAGGGCTGCCGCATTGTCCTCGTTCACATTCTCAGCCACACCAACCACCTCGCAGTCGGGGTTCAGCTCCCTCAATCGTTTCACGATGTTTTCCATGCGCGGCTGTCCGACATGGGCGCGGGTTTGCAAAAGCTGGCGGTTTAGATCCGGCAGTTTCAGGTTGCCTCCATGCGCCAGGACCAGCCTGCCCACCCCCGCAGCCGCCAGTTCCATGGCCACCAGCCCTCCAAGCCCGCCCACGCGGGAAACCAGCACGCTGGCACCTTTCAGCTTCCGCTGCCCATCTTCCCCCACGCCCGGAACCCACATCTGCCATTGGTAGAGGGAGCGGTCGGCATCGGTGAGTTCGGGCAGGTCAGGCATGCGCGGAGCCTAAACCGGGAGCAGCCTGCGCTTCAATCGTCAATCTGTCCGGTTTTTGCTGGCCCTGCGGGTTGCAGTCTCTACACTCGCACCGATTTTCCTGCCCATCCTGACCATGAAACAGTACGCCCTTGGCATTGACTATGGCACCAACTCCTGCCGCTCCCTTCTCATTGACCTTGAAAACGGAGCCGAGGTCGGTTCCTCCGTCTTCAACTACCCCTCCGGTGAAATGGGCGTGCTGCTGGATCCCAAGAACCCCCACGTCGCCCGGCAAAATCCCCAGGACTATCTGGACGGCATGGTGGCCATCACCCGGGGTGCTCTGGAGCAGGCCGCTGAGAAAATCCCGGGCTTTGATCCCGCCCAGGTCGTCGGCATCGGCATGGACACCACCGGCAGCACCCCCATCCCGGTCAACAGCGATGGCACTCCGCTCGGCCTTCTCCCAGAGTTTAAAAACAACCTCAATGCCATGGTCTGGCTCTGGAAAGACCACACCGGTTATGCCGAGGCTGCTGAGATCACCGCCCTGGCTCAGGAAATGCGTCCCAACATCATCGCCAAGTGCGGGGGCATTTATTCCAGCGAATGGTTCTGGAGCAAAATCCTCCGGCTCCGCCGCACCGACCCCGCCGTCTTCGAAGCTGCGTATAGCTTCGTCGAGCATTGCGACTGGCTGCCTGCCGTGCTCGCGGGCGATACCAATCCGCATACCCTGAAGCGCAGCATCTGCGCCGCCGGTCACAAGGCCATGTTCAGCGCCGAATGGGGCGGCCTGCCCGACCAGGAATTTCTTGGCAAACTCGATCCCGCCCTCGCTGATCTGCGTGACCGCCTTTACGACGAAGCCCACACCTCCGATGTCAAAGCCGGCACCCTCTGCGTCGAATGGGCCGCCAAGCTCGGCCTGCCGGAAGGCATCGCCATTTCCGTCGGTGCGTTCGATGCCCACATGGGTGCAGTCGGTGCCGGCATCAAAGAAGGCACGCTGGTGAAAATCCTCGGCACCAGCACCTGCGACCTCATGATCACCCCCGCCGACCAGCCCCTGGCGGACATCCCCGGTGTCTGCGGCATCGTCAATGGCTCTGTGCTCCCTGGTTATTACGGTATCGAAGCCGGCCAGAGCGCTGTCGGGGACCTTTTCCTCTGGCTCGTCAAAAATCTCGTTCCCGAAAGCTACGGCAGCAGCATTGGCGACAAGTTTAACGCCATGGAAAAAGCCATGTCCGCGCAGAAGCCCGGTGCCTCCGGTCTGCTCGCCCTGGACTGGAACAATGGCAACCGCACCGTCCTGGTGGACGTCCGTCTGACAGGCCTCTTGTTAGGCCAGACCCTCCACACCGAGGCCCATGAAATCTACCGCGCCTACATCGAGGCCACCGCCTTCGGCGCCCTTACGATCATCAAGCGCGTGGAAGAATACGGCGTGGAGATCCGCGAGATCATCAACACCGGCGGCCTCTCCATCAAAAACGCCACCCTCATGCAATGTTATGCCGACATCATCGGCAAGCCTATGAAGGTCAGCCAGAGCGAGCAGACCTGCGCCCTGGGTGCCGCCATTTTCGGCGCGGCCGCCGCCGGCATCGCGGATATCGGCACCCTCCAGGCCAAAGTCACCGCCACCCGCGAAAAAGTCTATTTTCCCATCCCGGAAAACCAGGCCGTTTATGCCGAATTGTATGCACTTTATCACACCCTGCATGATGCCTTTGGCACCGCTCAATGGCAGGGCAACCTGGCTCACGTCATGAAAAAGCTCCTGGAGATCCGCTCCCGTCAAGGTTGATTCGCCTTGTCTGTGACTGGTAATTCACATTTTTCGAAAGACACCTTTTTTTCAAACGGGGGTCCGCCCCCTCACAGACGGGGTTTGACAGTACGATTCAAACGCTGACAATCCACACCAATGGAGGAAACGCCAGACATCCCCGAAGACGCAAAAAAAGACAAGGGCTTGTGGGAAAAAACCCGCAAGAGCCTGATCGAACGCCTGAACAACTGGGAGGACCAGCGCACCTGGAATGAATTTTACCAGACTTACTGGCGGCTCATTTACAGCGTCGCAACCAAAGCTGGTCTGACCCGCGAAGAAGCCTTTGACGTCATCCAGGAGACAATCATCGCCATCGCCCGCCAGGTGCAGAAAGGCCAGTATGATCCCCGCGCCGGATCATTCAAAGCGTGGCTCCTGCAAATGACTCGCTGGCGCGTCCTGGATGTCTTCCGCGCCCGCAAGCGCCAGCCCTCCCTCGCCGACCAGGGAAATTCCGACAGCGAGGAGACCAGCAACCTCGCCCTGGACCGCCTCTCCAATGACAAGGACAACCTCCTGGAAAACATCTGGGACAAAGAGTGGCGGGACAACATCACCGCCGCCGCCCTGGAGCGCGTGAAGGCCAAAGTCTCCCCACGCCAGTTCCAGATCTTCGACTGCTATGTCATGAAAGGCTGGGGCGTCAAAAAAACCAGCGAAGCCCTCGGCATCAATGCCGCCCAGGTTTACCTGGCCAAGCACCGCGTCGGTGCCCTGGTCAAAAAAGAAGTGCAGGCCTTGGAGCACACCATGCTCTGAAATTCCATGCCCGTGGCCTCCCGGGCAGCCACGAATACAGGTGCAGAGTGAGGCGCAGACCATCTGCATCTCACGCCTACCGGGGAAAGGAATCCAAAGAATTTTTTTCCCAAAAATCTTTTTACCCTTTCTGTCCATGCCTCCCGCTGACCGCATCCACATTGATGAAGTCCTGCCCCCCGGAACCCCTGGCAGCCAGGCTGGAAAACTCGCCCAGGAGTCTGAACTCGCCCGCTTCCTGGCTAAATGGCTTGACAACTGGCTGCGAATTCCCGGCACCAATTTCAAGATCGGCCTGGACCCCATCCTCGCCCTCTTCCCTGGTGTCGGCAGCACTGTCGCCTCCGGCGGCGGCCTCATCATCCTGGTGGAGGCAGTCCGCTCAGGCGTCAGCCTCCCTGTGCTCATCCGCATGGGCGGCAATATGCTGGTCAATACCTTCTTCGATTACATCCCCCTAGGCGGTCCGGTGGTCAGTGCCTTCTTCAAGTCCAACATGCGGAACCTCCGCCTCCTCCAGTCCTGGCAGGCAGGCCATCAGCAGGCCGTCCGTAAAAGCACCTTCCGCGTCTTCATCTTCGTCGGTCTCCTTGTCGTGTTTCTCATCGCCATGCTCATTGGCCTATTTACCTTCTACGTGTGGCTTCTGCGCGAGACTGGATTGGTTGAGTGAGCCTGTTTTTAAACAGGCGGCTTTCCCCATGCGATTAAAGTGATATCAGGTGCTCATGGCCAGACCGGCATATCGCGCTGCCCCAGGGAACGATGTCATCCTCATCTTTCTGACCTTGCTCACCTTGGCTGGAATGGTGGCCATGGTGCCGGTGCTAGGCCCTGGCCCCCAGAAAGGGTGGCATACGGTTATCTATTTTAGCCCATGCGTGGTCACAATCACCATCGGATATCTCATCATCACCCGGCGTCATCGGCGGCCGCTGGTCCATCCATGGGGATGCTGATACAGGCTGCCGCTTTCTGACCCCGGCAACCCGGATGGAACTGGCCCATTCCCCCAAAGGCGAATCCTGGTGCCTAGGCGGCGGCTGGGTCTGCTGCATCTTCCGGGACACCCTCAAGGATGATGACTTACTCCGGTTTTATGACCGCGCGGAACAGTTATTGAAGGAGCCGCGATAAACTATCACCGCGCCCTTAAAATCGCCTCCGCCACCCGCATGCCGTCAGCCGCAGCAGAGATGATGCCTCCGGCATAACCGGCCCCTTCACCGGCCGGATAAAAATTCTTCAACGAGACACATTCATAGCTCACCGGATCCCGCGGAATCCGCACTGGTGCCGAGCTGCGTGTCTCTGCTGCCGTCAGCACGGCATCTTCCAGGTCGAAACCCGGCATGCCTTTGTTGATGCGCGGGATGGCTTCCTTTAGCGTCGCGATCACACCTTCGGGCAGCACTTCACGCAGGTCGCTCCAGACCACCCCGGGTTCATAGGAAGGCTTCACCGTCCCTTGGCTGGTGGAGGCACGTCCGGCCATGAAATCCCCCAAAAGCTGCGCCGGGGCATGGTAATTGCTGCCGCCCACCTCATAGGCCCGCCGCTCGATCTGCCTTTGAAACTCGATGCCCGCCAGCGGATGTGCCTGGCCATAATCCTGCGGCCCCACCTCCACCATGAAGCCCGCATTCGCGTTCGCCTCGGCCCGCGCATAGCTGCTCATTCCATTGGTCACCACCATGCCTGGCTCAGATGTGGCCGCCACCACCAGCCCCCCCGGGCACATGCAAAAGCTATACGCGCTGCGCTCAGTCTCACAATGCGCCACAAATTTATACGGAGCCGAGCCTAGGCGCTCATGCCCGGCCCATTTGCCAAACAGCATCTTGTCCACCAGCCGCTGCGGATGCTCGATGCGCACGCCCACAGAGAAGGGCTTCGGATCAAAAGGAATGCCCCGCTCATGAAGCATGGCAAAGGTGTCCCGGCTGCTGTGCCCGACAGCAAAGACAATGGGACTGCCCTCGATCACCGCCCCGTCCGCCAGCACCACCGCACGCATCACCCCTTTTTCGATCACCACATCCTTCACCCGGCAGCCAAAGCGCACTTCGCCCCCCAGGGAAATGATTTCCTCCCGCACATGCCGCACCACTTTAATAAGCCGGTCCGTGCCAATGTGTGGCCGCGCCTTCACCAGGATGTCCTCCGGCGCACCTGCCGCCACCATTTCCTTCAGCAGCCACGGGATGCGGTGCTCCCGGTCGCGAATTTGGGTATATAGTTTGCCATCGGAAAAGGTGCCTGCCCCCCCTTCCCCATACTGCACATTGGATTCCGGATTAAAATCCCAGCCGCGCCGCCAAAAACCCGTCACATCCCGCGCCCTGTCCCCTGCCGCCTTGCCACGCTCCAGCAGGATCGGTTTCAGCCCCGCCCGTGCCAGCAACAGCCCCGCAAAAAGCCCGCAAGGCCCCGTCCCCACAATCACCGGCCTGCCTTGCTTCGCGGCCCCTTGACCGCCTTGACCCACCTTGACCTCCAAATAAGTCTCATCCGGTGCCACAACCACCTTGGTATCCGCCTTGAGCGCCTTCAGCACCCGCGCCTCATCCGCCACCTCCACCAGCAGCGTATAGCTGAAGTTCACATGGCCGCGCCGCGCATCAATGGCACGCTGCTTGAGGGTAAAAGTGGCATCCTTCACCCCGAGGCGTTTCAACAAGGCCGCACGCAGGTCGGCATCGGTATGGTCCACAGGGAGATTGAGTTGAGAAACTTGCAGCATGGGAGGCGGGAATGTCGTTCGTTCATACTCGCCTAGGTTGCAACCAGTTGACTGCCGCCTTGCCATCCTTGCGCATCCTGCCAAAGTCCCCTTCCCCGAATGTCCGCCAAGTCTGCCTCCCACAACACCCCTGACCGTCCCGATGTAAAAGGACCCGGTGCGTCCACGCTCCCTTCCGATGCTATACCGGCCAAAAAAATCTGGGACCGCACGGCCTGGAGGGATGCCGCTTTTTTCCTGCGCTACTTGCGCCCCCATTTCAACGTCTTCATTCCGGCGCTGATCGCCCTGGCCATGACCGCCATGCTGACCGTGGCCTTCATCAACATGCTGGCCGAGGTGGCCGGCAAAGGCCTCGGTGGGGCCAAAGGACCGGAATGGATGGAGGAGCTCTGGCACTCCGTCATGATCATGGTGGCCATTGTATCCACCCAGGCATTCATCGCCTTCTGGCGCATCATGCTCTTTGCCAAAGCCAGCGAGCGCGCCCTGGCCGCCCTGCGCATGGAGACCTTCAGCCGCATCATCCGGCTGCCCATGTCCATCCTCAACGCCCGGCGGGTCGGGGAGCTTTCTTCCCGCCTGGCCAATGATGTCGAGTCCATGCGGGAAACCCTGGTGCTCACCATCCCCATGCTCATCCGGCATACGGTCATGCTCATCGGCTGCCTCGTCCTAGTCCTCCAGATTTCGGTCAAGCTGGCCCTGGTCATGATCGGCACCATCCCGGTGGTCATCGTCATGATCGCCATCTTTGGTGCCAGGATTCGCAAGCTCACCCGCAAGGCTCAGGACAATCTCGCGGGTTCCCAGGTCATCGTGGAAGAAAGCTTGCAGAGCATCATCAGCGTCAAAGCTTTTGCCAATGAAGCCCATGAGATCGCCCGCTATGACAGCCGGCTGGGCCATTTCCTCAAGACCGCCATCCGCGCCGCCGCACCCCGCGCCGCTTTTGTCTCCTTCATCATCTTTGCCTTCAGCCTCGCCCTCATCGTTGTGGCCTGGGTCGCTTTAAAAATGCTCAGCGAGGGCGAAATCCCTGCCGCTGACCTCTCCCGCTTTGCGGCTCTCAGCGGCATGATCGGAGCCTCCTTTGCCGCCTTTTCTGAGCTCATTGCCCAACTCCAGCGCACGCTTGGTGCCACGGATCGCGTCCGCGAAATCCTGCTGGAGCCAACTGAACCCGAGGTGGCCAACCCACCCAAAATCCGGTTCAAGGGTGAAATTGAGGTGGATAACCTCTGTTTCTCCTACCCCTCCCGCCCAGATTCACCCGTCCTGCGCGAATTCTCCTTCAAGGCCCTCGCCGGCCAGCGCATCGCCCTCGTCGGCCCCAGCGGCAGCGGCAAGACCACCTCCATCTCCCTGCTCTACCGCTTTTATGAGCCCACCAGCGGCCGCATCCTCGTGGATGGCCAGCCTATCCAGGACATGGCCCTGCCGACCCTCCGCCAAAACCTGGCCCTCGTTCCGCAGGAGGTGCTCCTCTTTGGCGGCAGCATCCGCGAAAACATCGCCTACGGAAAACCGGACGCCACCGAGGCCGAAATCTACGAAGCCGCCAAAAAGGCCAATGCCCATCTTTTCATCGAGACCATGCCGGAAGGTTATGACACCCTCGTCGGAGAGCGCGGCACCCAGCTTTCTGGTGGCCAGCGTCAGCGCATCGCTATTGCCCGCGCCATCCTCGCCGATCCGGCCATTCTAATTCTGGATGAGGCCACCAGCAGCCTGGATGCCGAGAGCGAGCGACTCGTCCAGGATGCCCTGGACAAGCTCATGGAAAACCGCACTTCCATCATCATCGCCCATCGCCTCTCCACCGTCCGCCGTTGTGACCAGATCCTCGTCCTCAGTGCCGGCACCATCGTCGAGCGCGGCACCCACGAGCAACTTGTCGCCAAAGAAGGCAGCCTTTACGGCACCCTGGCGCGTTTACAGTTGGAATAAATCCTGACCACATTCGTCTCATAACCGTGCGCCTAGCCACCCCCAATACCATGAAACATCTTCTCACCCTCCTCGCCGCTCTCATCGCCCTGCCTATGATGGCCGCAGACTTCCCAAAAGGCAGCCCCAACTTCAGCACCGATTACAAGGCCGCGCTGAAACAGGCCAAAGCAGAAAACAAGCCCCTCGTCGTCGTCTTTTCCGCCGTCTGGTGCGGTCCCTGCCAGTCCATGAAAAAGACCGTCTATCCAAGCAAGGAAGTCGCCCCCATGCATGACAAATTCGTCTGGGCCTATCTGGATGTGGATGTCGAAGCCAATGGCGACCCTGCACGGAAATACAATGTCACCGGCATCCCTCACATCCAGTTCTTAGACGCCAAAGGCAAAGACATCGGCAACCAAATCGGCGGTACCAGCCCCGGCGAATTCGCCGGCACCCTCGAAAAAGTCCTGGCCAAAACCGCCCCAAAAGCAGAATAAAATTCTGCTCTAGCTACCTCAATTTAACCCACCCGCGATCCGTCGCAGGTGGGTTTTGTTTTATCCGCCCTTATTCACACAGATCCCCTTTATTCACATAAAGCATCCTCTATCAAATCGTATATCTTGTTTTAGACATCTTAATAAACTACAAGATATAGTAAAAAACAGGTTTCTAACTTGCCTCGATATCACTGCATCTGGCACTGTATCCGGTTAACACGCTGCCACCGTTATGTACCTCAAAAGCCTCACCCTCCACGGTTTCAAGTCCTTTGCGGACAAGACGCACTTTGAGTTTCACAAGGGGGTGACGGGAATCGTCGGGCCGAACGGGTGTGGCAAGTCAAATGTAGTGGATGCGATCCGCTGGGTGCTGGGGGAGACTTCGGCGAAGGCGCTGCGCGGGGAGGAGATGGCGGATGTTATTTTCAATGGCACGGACAAACGCAAACCGGTGGGTCTGGCTGAGGTGGTACTGACCATGGCTGACTGCGAGCAGACGCTCGGCGTGGAATACAATGAGGTGGCGATTTGCCGCCGGGTATTCCGCGATGGTCGCAGCGAATACCGGCTCAACAACACCGTCTGCCGGCTCAAGGACATCAATGACTTGTTCTCCGGTACCGGCATTGGCCGCCAGGCCTACTCCATCATGGCCCAGGGCCAGATTGACATGCTGCTCAGCTCCAAACCGGAAGACCGGCGCATGGTCTTCGAAGAGGCAGCGGGCATCACCAAGTTCAAAGGCCAGAAGAAAGAGGCGCTGCGCAAGCTGGAATATACTGAGGCCAACCTGCTGCGCGTGGCAGACGTCATTGCGGAGGTGAAGCGGCAGATGGGCACCCTCCAGAGACAGGCGGCGAAGGCCCGCCGATATCAAACCCTGCTGGATGATGTGCGGATGTTTGACACTCACCTCGCCCACCGTCATTACAGCGAATACAGCGCGGAGAAGGCGGAGTCCGAAAATCATGTGCGGATGATGACAGAGCAGCTTGAGCAGTTGCAGGTCCGGCTTCAGACCACCGAAGTGGAAGCCGCCGAAACCCGCGAGGCCTACCACTCGGTGGAATCCCAGATCAACCAGCTCCGCCAGCAGGCGCAGGAGCTGCGCAGCCAGGTGCAGAGCGCCGAGGGCCGCATCGGGTTTAACAATGAGCGTAACGAAGAGCTCACCGGCCGCATACGCCAGAATGAGGAGCACATCCAGCAGGGCCAGCAGCACCTTGAGCAGCAGCGCATGGAGATGATCAGCGCCGATGAGCAGCTCATCAGCATCCGCGAAAACATTGAGACCCGGCAGATGGCCCTGAACGAGCATCTGTCCGTTCATAACGCCATCATGCCTGACCGCAGCCGGCTGGACACCGACCGCCGCTCCGTGCGTGAAGCCATCCGGCAGTTCGAAGGGCAGATCGCCGCCGCCGATGCCCGCGCCCAGTCCCTGACCAATCAGATCGCCGCTGACCGCCAGCGTCATGAAACCCTGTCCCACGACAGACAGGTATCCGCTGAGGCCAAGGAGACCAGCCAGATCGAATTCGACAATCTTCAAAAGGAGATCCAGGACCTCGAAGAAACCCGCAACGAACTGGATGAAAAGGCCAAGCACTGCGCCCGTGAGATCATTGAAAAACGCGCCCAGCGCGATTCCCTCAACGAAGAGCTGACCGAGCTTCAGCGCGCCGTCACCCAGCGCCGGTCCCGTATCGAGATCATTGAGCAGCTTTTGCAAAAGGGCGAAGGCCTGGCCGAAGGCACCCAGCAGGTGCTCAAGGGCCTGGACAATCCCGAAGTCTATTCCGTCGGCGTTCGCGGTCTGCTTGCCTCAGCCATTGAAGTGGAGCCGCAGTTCATCGCCGCCATCGAGGCCGCTTTACGCGACCACTTGCAGGCTGTTCTGCTGACTGATAGCGAGCTTGCCTCCCAGATCCTGGACCGCCTGTCTAACAAACAGTTGGGCAAAGCCGCTCTGCTTCCTCACGATTTCGCCACCATGCGTGCGGTGCCTGACCGCCAGCTTGTACCGGAAGGCGGCATCGCCTGGGCCATTGACAAAGTGAAGGCCCGCCAGGGCGTGCAGGAGCTGACCGACCGCCTGCTGAACAACGTCCTCATCGTGGATGACCTGCACACCGCGCTGCGCCTCAAGAAGCAGCTTCGCGATGTCGCCATTGCGACGCTCCAAGGCGAGTTCATCGCCGCGGATGGCGTCATCCATGGCGGTGCCACCAAAGAGGAAGCCGCCTCCATGCTCCGCCGCGAGGCCGAGGTGCGCACCCTCAAGGAGGAGCTGGAAGGTTATGAATACCAGGTCATGGAAAAAGAGGATGCCGTGGCACAGCTACGCGCCCAGGTGGAAGACATGCAGAGGGAGGAACTGACCCTGCGCGAGCAGAGCCAGCGTGCCCGCGAAGGCTTCTCCACGCTCACCGGCAAGCTCTCCGTGGTCCAGCGCTCACTTCAGCAGGCCACCACCAAACTGGAGAGTGTGGAGTGGGACCAGAACCAGATCACCAGCCGCATCCAGGCTGCCGAGGCTCAGATCGCCTGGCAGAAAGAGGAGTCCTCTGTGGCCCAGGAGCAGCTCGAAGGCGCCCGCATTCATGAGGGCGAACTCGAGATCGAGATGGAGGCCTTCCTGCGTCGTGAACTCGAATCCAGCGAGCGCCTTAACGAACTCCGCACCGCGCTCGCCCTGGAGCAGAGCGCCCTTCAGTCCATCGAGCGCCAAAAGGCCCCCATGGCCACCCGCCTTCATGAACTGGAAGCAGCGATCCAGCGTTTCGATCTCGAGATCAACACCTGGCGCAGCCGCATTGAGCAGAGCATCGCCGAGAACGCCCGCTTCGCTGAGCAAGTCGAGTCCCAGCGCGGTGCCATTGAGGCCATTGACGAGCACCTTCAGAACAAGACCGAAGAACGCGCCTCCGCCTTTGAGCGGGTGACTGAACTGGAGAACCAGCTCGTGCAACTCCGCCAGCAGACCAACGGCCTGAACGATTCCCGCAACCGCATCGAGGTGCAGCTCACCCGTGTGGACCTGCGATTGGAGAACCTCATCAACCAGGTCCAGGAACGATACGCCTTCCACATCTCCGCCTTTGAGCCAGATTACCACGCGCTGATGTACAGCATCAGCGAGCAGAAGAAATCCCGTGGCCGGGGAGGCGACAAGCGCAAGAATACCCTGGCCATCAGCGAAGCTGAATCTGCCGAACCCGAGGCCGAATCAGAATCTGCGGCCTACACGGAATCCAGCGAGGAAGCCGATAGCGAACCCACGCCTATACCCGTCGTGGATGCGGATGAGGTGGACCTGGATGCCATTGAGATTCCCGGAGAGGAAGGCCACCCTGATTGGGACTTCGTCAGCGAAGTCGTTGGCGAGCTGCGCCAGAAGCTGGAGAGCATCGGCGCGGTCAATCTGGATGCCATCCAGGAATTTGAAGAACTGGAGGAGCGCCACAACTTCCTCGATACCCAGCATAACGATCTGGTGAACTCCAAGGAGGAGCTGTTGCAGGTCATCGCCAAGATCAACGAGACCACCAAGATCATGTTCTCGGAGACCTTTGAGCTTGTGCGCGGCTTCTTCCATAACAACTTCCGCGAACTCTTCGGCCCCACCGCCAAGGCCGACCTCATGCTCACGGATGACACGGATCCGCTTGAGTCCGGCATTGAGATCATCGCCAAACCGCCGGGCAAGAAGCTGCAGACCATCTCCCTGCTTTCAGGCGGAGAGCGCAGCATGACAGCGGTCGCTTTGCTCTTCTCCATCTATCAGGTGAAACCTAGCCCCTTCTGCGTGCTGGACGAGCTGGATGCGCCTTTGGATGAATCCAATATTTCCCGCTTCCTGAAGATGCTGGACAATTTCATTGATAACTCCCAGTTCATCATCGTCACGCATAACAAGCGCACCATGAGCCGGGCAGATGTCATCTATGGCGTGTCCATGCAGGAGTTTGGCGTCAGCAAGCCCATCGGCGTGCGGATGACCACGGAGGATACCAAGCCATCCAAGCAGGAAGAGCTGCGCCTGGAGGCCGAGGTGGAAGCTGAAGAGGCCCATCATGAACCTGCTACAGAAGCGCCGCCGGAGCCTGTAGAAGAACCCGTGCTCGCCTGCTGACACCTCGTTACCACAGCCTCCTTACTGCTTGTAAATGACTACCACACTGGTGCTCGGGCCGGAGGGGGCGGAGTCATGGCCGAAGCCGATGGTTTGCAGGCTGGCGGCTTCCACGCCGTTTTCAATCAGGTACTGCCGCACGGCCTGGGCACGTCTTTCGGAAAGGCTGCGTGCATAATCCCCAGGCAGTTCCGGCGGAGTATAACCAGCGATGAGATAACGTAGCTTCGTCTCCTTCCAGTCAGCGGCCAGGCCTTGCAGGGTTTTCTTCTGCCCGCCATTCAGGGCAAAGCTGGTGCCGGGGAATTCCAGGGCCGGACAGGCAGGCTTCAACGGGGCGGCCATTGGGCTGGTGAAGCCTTCTTTGGGCCCCAGGGCAAAAACGATGTCGGCCTCCTGCTCCTGAAGCAGGGCCGGAGGAGTGGTGCAACTGCACAGGCCGAGGGCGAACGCAGAGTATAAAAGAAAAAATCTCATCGCATCCAGCGGGGTTCGGAAATGGTGCCGTATTGGGTGAGTACAGCCCGGCGCTGGGATGTGCGCAGGTCATGCACATACAGGGTGCCATGCTGTGAGTAGCATAGATAGCGCCCGTTCGGGCTCCAGGAGGGATGCTGGGCGCCATCGGCCTGGATCACCTGCGCCGCGCCTTGCGGATAGTCGCGTATCACCACAGAAGTTTCTTTACCTGTCCGCGCGGTGAAGGCCACCTTGCGGCCATCGGGGGAGAATTCAGGGTCGGTGCAAAAGCTATAGCCGGACCGCCACAGGAAGAGCCGCGCCTCGGTTTTCTCTTTTTCAGGCACTTCGGCGACGTATAACCTCGGTCCCTTGCCGCGGTCATCGGCAAAGATGACCTGCTTGCCATCCGGATGCCAGGACGGACCGCTGGGTGCCCCCACCGTGTCGCTAATGCAGCCAGCCGTGTTCGTACTCAGGTCCGTCACAAAGATCTCCGGATTGCCCAGGAAACTCATCACCAGGGCTAGCTTTTGTCCATCAGGGGAAAAAGCCGCGCCAAAGCTGGTGCCTGGCGTATCCGTCACGGTGCGCTCCCAGCCGAGGCCCAGATCCAGGATCAGCACGATGGGAAAGCCGGCACGGTAGGTGGTATAGGCCACCGCCGCCCCGTCCGGCGAAAGCGTGGGCGAGACCGCCCCCAGAGGATGCCGGGTGATCTGCTGGATCTCCTTGCCGTTCACATCGCACATGTAGATCTGCCGCGTGCCAGAACGGTCGCTCACAAACACCAGCCGGCTGGCGGACAGGCCCGGCCGGCCCGTGGCAGCCAGGATGACATCGTCTGAAAAGACCTGCAGGTTTTCATCCAGGCCGGGGGCCGCATAAGTGCGCTCAAAAAGGACCTTGCCGTCCGCCCGCGTCAGCCTGCCCGTCACCCGGCCGCCAACGGAGCTGCCGGTAACAATGAAATCCGCCGCCTCATCCGTCAGCAAAAATTCACGTGAGGTGGTCAGTTCCTTCGCCAGCGCCAATTTGGCACTGCCACCCGTCCCACCTGTAAAGTCTCCCACGCGGAGCGTCCGGGAGGGCAGTTTAACAGGCTCCTGCTTCTTCACCCCTGGCCCTTTCAGCCAGGACGGCAGGGTGACGGCCTCCGCCACTGGCTGGAAAAGCAGTAACAGAGTGATAAGGAAGATGCGCTGGCCGGTCATTACTCGATGTGGAAGTTTACCTCCACAGTGTAGCGGTCTTTCGGAAAACTTGAAGGGAGAGACTGCGAAATCTTTTTCAGCGATGCTCCCGCCTGGGTGACCGTCTCATCCAGGACCGCAGATCCGGAGGTTTTGACCATCTTCGTTTCGGCAATTCCTCCATCGCGGCTGATGACGATCCTCAGCTTCGCGTCACGTTGCAGGACCGGTACATCGCTCAGAGACGGAGCATTCCACGTCTCCATCAGGGCCTCCTCCAGCGCCTTTAGCACGGGGTCCATGTCCGCACCTCCCGCCGCCTTTTTTTCCACCTCCTCCAGCTTCTCCTGCTTGAGCATGTCCATCATGGTCACGGGAGGCCGGGTGGATTTCACCAGGGGCACTTCTTTGCCTTCCACATCCAGCACCGGGGAAAGTGTGATGATCTTGCTGGTGGGGCGCACCACCGCAGACTGCGGGGCCGGGGCGGGCTGCACGGGATTATCGGCCAACGTGCCCGGAGACTTCTTTGCCTCGCCCACAACCTTTGGCTTTGCTTCTGGCGGTGGCTTTGAGACATCAGCCGTGTTAGCCGCATCGACAGGTGCATTTTCGGGCAGAGCGGGCGCAACCACACCTTCGCGTTTGTAATCTGCCGGGGCAAACCAATAGCGGCCTTCCATGTCGTCCGTATCGCCCTTCTGGCCGGGAAGCGCAGGCTTCCACAGCGGCAGCAGGCCCCAGATCACACCGCCTGCCAGGAAATGGAGCAATGCCACCCCGATAAAGGCGGCCGCCATCGGCTCCAGTGGGGTTTTAGGGGAGGCGGATCGCATGTGAGGAGTCAAGGCTTGGAACTTTCCACCACCTCGACAGCCGTGTGCCGGACTCCCGCGCGGTTCATCTCTTCCATCAATCTGGCCAACGAACCGGCGGCAAAGTTGGACGGCATTTTTACCAGCACGCCGCTGTCCGGCCGGGTAGCGAGCTGCTTCTTGATCTCCGGCATCAGTTGCTCCCCCGTCACCGTTTTCCCTTCTAGTACGATCTTTTGATCCCGCTGGATCACCAGGAGGATGCGTTCCTTCGGTACTGAATCCCTTTTCGGCAGTTCCTCAGGCAGGACCAGCGGCACGGTCTCCACCACCTTCTCCCGGCGCAGGAAAGGAACCGCGACAATGAAAACCAGCAGCAACACCAGCACCAGGTCCAGCAGGGCTGTGATGTTCACCTGGTTCACATAAACCGGCAGATGACGCTGGGAAGCACGCTTCATGCGGTGGTCAGTTTGCTTCCGGGTGCCAGGGACTGGGTGGGCGGGTTGCTGAAGCCGGGCATCGTCGGAGCACCCATCTCGCCCAGGCTCGGCAGGCTTTCATCCGGGCTGCGATGATCCACAAACTGTCGGTCCAGGACGCCGCTCAGTTCATTGGCAAAATTGTCCAGCCGCACAATCAGCCCCCGGATTTTGGACACCAGGTAGTTGTAGGCGATCAGGCTGGGCAGCGTCACAAACAGCGCCAGCAGAGTCGTCAGCAGGGCCGAGCAGACGCCCGGGGCCAGGGCCGCCATACCAGCCTCCCCTTCCGTCTGCGCCAGGAGGGCAAAGACGTCCAGCATCCCCCACACAGTGCCTAGCAGTCCCAGGAAAGGCGCCGCCGCCAGTATTGTGGCCAGGATGCCCAGCTTCCCCTCCGCCTTTGTCGCCGCCGTCACCACCGCCCGCTCCATGGCATTCTGGACCGCGCCCATCTGGGAGGACGTGATGCGCCCCGCCCCCTGCAGCCGGCTGTTAAAGCTGCGCCCAGGCTCTTCCTCCCCCACCAGGTAAAAGGCCAGCTCCCGGCACGCCTCATGATACACATGATACATGGGCGACACCGCCTCCCGCTCCCGGGTCAGGTAAAGGGCCAGCGGATGCGCGCTCTCGCGGAACTTGCCCATGAAGACATTGTTCGCCGCCCGCGCCCGCCCGAGCAGGTGCCACTTCACCATCAGGACCGTCCAGCTGATGATGGACAGGCCCGCCAGCAGTCCCGCAATGACGAGGCTGGGCAGAGAGAGATTTTCCAGCCCGAACTGAAGGCCGGACACCGCAGCGAGTGGAGTCAAATGCATCGGAAACAAAGTTGCATAGTTAAACGATCTTGAATGTCTGCCGTCAACACAAGATTCAACCCTCGTTCCGCGTGCCGGGCGGCTGCCAGTGAATGATAAGGTGAAGGAATCTTCCACCACTTGCACTCCCCTGCCCTTCACGGCATAGCTCACTTGTGCGCCTGGACGTCATCACTCTGTTTCCTGAACTCATCACTGTTCCGATGGGCACAAGCATCATGGGTCGGGCCCAGGAGAAGGGGGCGGTGGAGGTACATGTGCATGATCTGCGGGAGCATGGGCTGGGCCGGCACAAACAGGTGGATGATACGCCGTATGGCGGGGGGCAAGGGATGCTGCTGAGGCCGGAGCCGCTGTTCGCGGCGCTGGAGAAGGTGCATACGGAGAAGGCGCGGGTGATTTTGATGTCGCCTGCGGGGAGGCGTTTTGACCAGGCGGCGGCGCAGCGGCTGGCTGGGGAGGAGCATCTGATTTTCCTGTCCGGACACTATGAGGGCATGGACCAGCGGGTGGTGGACCACTGGGTGGATGAGGAGCTGAGCCTGGGTGACTATGTGCTGACGAACGGGGCCATCGCGGCGGTGGTGGTGATGGACGCGATTGTGCGGCTGCTGCCGGGGGTGCTGGGGGATGACCTGAGCGCGGTGGAGGAGTCCTTTGGCGCAAGCGGGCTGCTGGAAGCACCGCACTACACGAAGCCGGCGGAGTTTGAGGGACTGCGGGTGCCGGATATTTTACTCAGCGGGAACCATGGGAGGATCGCGGAGTGGCGGCGAGAGCAGGCGCTGGAGAGGACGCGGAGGATGCGGCCGGATTTGTTGGGGGAGGCGGGGGAAGGAGGGTAAAAAGATTATTTTTGGTGAGCGAGGACCGGAGACGGGTGTACTGGAGCGCGGGCGTCCCGCCTGCTGTTTTCTGCGTCTCGCGGAAAACCGTGATTGGAGTGGCGAGGAGGCGATGGATGAGCGCAGGAGGAAGGATGCCTGGGGGCGGACGCAAGGAGTGAGGGCATCCTGCCCTCAATATGAGGCCAGGATGGCCTCACTCCTTGGCCGGGCGTCACAGGACGAGGGGAATCGCTTAGCTTGTCGGGGATCTAGGGACGGTCTTCTGCGGGACGCAGAAGACGGCAGGCGGGACGCCCGCGCTCCATGTTACAGGGTGGCTTTTTTGACTTTGTTGAAGGTGCTGCCGAGGAAGCGTTTGGCGAGAGCTTCGGCCTGCTCGGCGAGGTCGGTGAGGTAGATGTCGAGAGTGGGTTTTTCGCCGGGGAGGCGGAGGAGGTTTTGTGCCTCAAGCAGGGTTTTCACGTGGGCGGCGCAGGTGCTGGCGCTGTCCACGAGGCGCAGTTGGTCGCCGAGCATTTTTTTCAACAGGGGGACGAGGAGAGGATAGTGGGTGCAGCCGAGGACGAGGGTGTCCACGCCTTTGTCCAGGAGGGGAGTCAAATACTCGTGGAGGACGGACTCAAGGGCGGGATGGTCAGTCCAGCCTTCTTCGACGAAGGGGACGAGGAGGGGGGTTGGGATGGCGTGGATCTGAAGGCCGGGCTTGCGCATGGCGAGTGCGTACTGATACGCACTGCTGCGGATGGTGCCGGCGGTGCCGATGATGCCGACGCGCTCGCAGTTTGGATCTGACAGGGTGGCCTCGACGCCGGGCTCCAAGACGCCGATGACAGGAACGCGGAAGGTGGACTGCAGGAGCGGCAGGGCGTGGGCGGTGGCGGTGTTGCAGGCGACGATGACGGCCTTGACCCCATGGCCGACGAGGAACTGGGTGTCCTCCACAGAAAAGCGGCGGATGGTGTCGGGGGATTTGGAGCCATAAGGCACACGGGCGGTATCGCCGAGGTAGATGATGGACTCATCCGGCAGGAGCTCCCGCAGGGCGCGGACGACGGTGAGGCCACCGACGCCGGAATCAAAGACACCGAGGGGGGCGGAGGAATCAGGAGCGGTCATGGAGGTGGGCAGGCACGATGAGATAGTACAGATTCACACGATTTGGCGCATGAACAGGATTGATTTCGGATTAGCATGGCCTCTGGTCAAACGCCTTTAAGAAGCTGCCCCCATGCTTACCCCCCTCGATCTCAAGCTGCTGCGCGATGTGAATCGCATGAAAGGGCAGATTGTGGCGGTGTCCCTGGTGATGGCCTGCGGGCTGGCGATGATGATCATGACGCGGAGCCTGATCCTGACGCTGGAGAGCACGCGGGATGCGTATTACCAGAGCTACCGGATGTCCGATGTTTTTGGGTCGCTAAAACGGGCGCCGATGTCCATGAAGGACCGGCTGGCGGAGATCCCGGGGGTGACGGCGATCGAGGCACGGGTGGTGTTGGATGCGGTGCTGGATCTTCCGGGGGTGCTGGAGCCCTGCACCGCACACATTGTGTCCCTGCCTGAGGACCGGGATCCGCTTTTGAACCAGATCTTTCTGCGCAAGGGCCGCTTCCCCCGGCAGGATGCGCGTGGGGAGGCGGTGGTGAGCGAGGCGTTTGCGCTGGCGAACAAGCTGAGCCTGGGGGACAGCGTTTATGCAATCATCAACGGCCGGCGGGACCGGATTACAGTGACGGGGATCGGGCTGTCGCCAGAATTTGTGTTTGAGGCGCGGGCCGGTGAGACGCTGCCGGATAACAAAAGGTTTGGCGTGTTTTGGATGAACTACCGGTCCATCGCGGTGGCGTACAACATGGACGGGGCGTTTAATGACTTTGTCATTGATCTAGCCCCAGGAGTTGAGGCGGGGACAGTGATCGCGGATGCGGACCGGCTGCTGATGAGCTATGGGGCGGTGGGGGCCTATACACGGCGGGACCACGGCAGCGCGGCGCGGCTGGAGGATGAGCTGCGGGTGCTAAATGCGCTGTCTTACGCGTATCCGGTGGTGTTTCTGAGTGTGGCGGCCTTCATGGTGAATGCGGTGCTGGCGCGGCTGGTGCGGCTGCAGCGGGAGCAGATCGCGCAGCTGAAGGCCCTGGGGTATTCGTCCTGGCAGGTGGGACGGCATTACCTGGGATTTGCCATGGTGATCGTGGTCATCGGGTCCATCCTGGGAGGAATAGCAGGACGGTATATGGGCAGTGGGCTGCTGGGAATGTACGAGATGTTTTTCCGCTTCCCGGAGCTGCGTTTTAAAATGGATTACAGTGCGCTTGGCGTCGCCCTGGCAGTGAGTGCGGGTGCCTCCTTCCTGGGGGTGCTCAGCGTGGTGTGGATGGCGGTGAAGCTGCCGCCTGCTGAGGCGATGCGGCCGGAGCCGCCGGCGGATTTTAAACCGAGTGTCATGGAACGGATCGGCCTAACCAAAGGTACGGGACCGGCCTTTCGCATGGCGCTGCGAAACATCGAGCGGCGGCCGTGGCAGTCGGCTTTTACTGTGCTGGGGCTGTCTTTGGCCACAGGGCTGATGGTTTTGCCGGGGAGCATGGAGGACAGCATTGATTACATGCTGACCTACCAATGGAACGATGTGCAGCGGCAGGACGTCATCAGCTTTCTCATCGAGCCGGGCAGCGCGCGAGCCCTGCATGATCTGGAGCATCTGCCGGGCGTCATCCGGGCGGAGCCGCTGCGGGTGGTGCAGGCGCGGCTGCGCTACGGCCACCACTCGCGCAAGCTGTCCATCACGGGGCTGCCGAAGGGATCCGATTTGAACCGGCTGCTGGATGCTGAAGGGCATGTGCTGGAACTGCCGGATGAGGGCATCGTGATGTCGGCGAAGCTGGCGGAAATTCTCGGGGCTAAAGTGGGCGATGAGATCGAGGTGGTGGTGCTGGAGGGCCGACGCCCGATTCTCCGAGTGCCGATCAGCGGCCTGAGGGAAGACTTTGCGGGGGTGGCTGCCTATATGGACAAGCAGGCGCTGCACCGTCTGATGCAAGAGGGGGATTCCATCAGCGGAGCGTATATGACCGTGGACCAGACGCGCTGGACGGAATTCATGACTCAGGTCAAAGAGACACCGTTTATCGCCGCCACGCTGGTGAAAAAAGAGCAGCTCGCTGCCTTCCGCAGCACCACGGGGGAGAGCATTGGCATCCTGCGCAAGTTATACCTCACGCTCGCCGTCATTGTGGCGTTTGGGGTGGTGTATAATAGTGCTCGCATTGCCCTGTCAGAGCGCGGGCGTGACCTGGCGACCCTCCGCGTGGTCGGTTTTACGCAGCGAGAAGTGGGCAGCGTGCTCCTGGGGGAACTGACAATCCTGGTGCTGACTGCACTGCCCATCGGGCTGCTCTTCGGCCGAGGCCTGGCCACATTCATCATTGCGGCGGTCAGTACGGAGACGATCCGCATGCCGCTGCTCATCAGCTACAAGACGTACAGCATCGCCCTGCTTGTCGTCCTCTTTGCCGCGGGGTCATGCTTCTGGGTGGTGGGCCGCATGGTGACGAAGCTGGACATGGTGGGGGTGCTGAAGGCACGTGAGTGATTGGGTAAAAGGATTTTGGTAGAAAGAGTTATTTTTTGGGTTCTGAAAATCTTTTACCCGCCATTTTTTACCTTTGTCTCAGACTCCGCTTTGAGGGCCGGAGCCGGGGCCTTGACGGTGTCCGGCTTTGACCACAGCGGCGATGAGGACCCCCACCCCGAGGATCATCATTCCAATGCCCACTGGAGCCAGCACCAGGGTCACGAAGAGCACCGCGCCGATCAATAAAAGTAATATGCCGGCCACCATCCATGACCAGTTAAGGGTGCCTGAGGTCGAATTTTCAGAAGGAAGTTTCATAGCGATCAATAGGTTTATAAAGACTTCGTTTCCATCCTTCGATGTGGATGGATTGAACGCACTTCGGGTCCCGGCCTCGTGATGTGGAACATGCTTTGCCTCCACCCGCCAAGCTCACCAAAGCCACTTTGACCCTCCAGACTCATCATAAATAAAGCTGGTTACATCCCCTTGCCTACTGCTTAAACTTTGCCTGAACTGGTGACTCATGCCTGCCATGAACCGCCGACGTTTGTTGATGAATGCCCTCTCGTGGTCACCTGCGTTGTTAGCGGGATGTGCCCTGCCGAGGCTGAGTGAGGTGAACCGGACGGGGCTCGTGTTTGCGCCAGCGGGAGGCGGAACGCCACTGTTATCGGGCGGGGCTAGGAAGACGCTGGCGATGCGGGAGTATCAGCAGACGTTTTTGGTATCCGGGGCGTCTTTTCGCTGTGCGCCGAAACCGGCGTTTGGGCTGGTCTGGACGGAGCGGCATGAGCGTGTGTATGCCAGCAACAAGAAGGATCCACGCATTGGCTATGCGGTGAAGAATCTGGCCACCGGCAGCTATCTGGCGGAGCACCAGGCGGACATCATCATGAACGGCTGCTCCATGCCGAAACCTGCACTTTCCGCCGTATTGCTGGAGGCCCGTGGAGGACGTCTGACGCGGGAGGAATTTCAGCATATTGTCAATGTTTGCGACTTGAGCATCAATGCTTCCTGGTTTGCCATCCTGGCGCGGCTTTCGGATGCGAATGAGCAGGCTTTTGAGGCCAAATACAATCTGCCGGATGTGCCCCTGCGGGCCAACGGGCAGTCGCCGCGCTACTATGCGGAGTTTTTTGAGCGCTGTGTGAACTACCGGCTGGACCACGGCTGCGAGCTGCTGCTGGAGGCCATGCGGCGCAACCAGTACGGGATCGGCCACAAGCACCTGCCGGCGGAGATCACGTATCTGGGCGGCAAGACGGGCAACTATGGCGACTACCAGCATGAGGGGCTGTTTTTTTACTACCGCAACACGCCCTATGCCATCGTTCTCTATACCGGCGGCCGTTTCGCCCTGGATGGTCATTACGGGCGCATTGGGGCAATGTTTGGCGGTCTGTTCCGGGAGCATATTGCGTAGATCCCCACCGCAGCATCCTTCTTCCGGCCTCATTTCCTGCTTCCCTCGGTGTCGCTCTTATGATTGCCTGGGGCATGTTTCGCCTAATGGCCCTGCTGGCTTTCCTTTCTCCCTGCATCGCGCAAGCTGAAGACCTGCTTGGACAAGCCCCGCATCAGTATCGGGTGGTGCCTGGCTGGGCGGCGAAAGCGCTAATTGCCGCCCCCATCAAAAATGGGCACGGACTGGCCCTGGATGCTCAAGGACGCCTGTTTGTGCTGACGGACAATCCGCAGAACAACATCCTCATTTTAGATCCCGAAACGGGTGCCCTTATTAACCAATGGACGGCCCGGATGCCGGGTGCGCATGGCCTGGCCCTCGTCAAGGAGGGCGATGCGGAGGTCCTTTTCATCACGGATACTGTCCTGCACGAGGTGCGCAAACTCAGCCTGGATGGCAAGGAACTGGCTCGTTTTCCTTGGCCTGAAAAGAGCGGCCTTTATGCCAAGGAAAGCGAATACCGCCCCTCCAAAACGCTGCATCATCCCAACGGCGACTTCTGGGTGCTGGACGGCTACGGCAAGGACTATGTACATCATTACGACCAGGAAGGCAGCCTGCTGAAATCCTGGGGCGGAAACCTGGGCGAGGGGGAGAACCAACTTCTGCATTGGGGTCCCCATGGCGGCACACTGGACTTGCGGGACGCGGCCCAGCCGCTCTTCCTCATTGCGATGAGCGACCGGCTGGAGATTAAACGTTTCACCCTGAATGGCCAGTTTGTGGACAAGATCCCCTTCCCTGGCGGCAATCCCCGCGATGTGGTCCTGTGGGGTGATCTGGCGCTTATCCCGCATCTGGGCGACCAGTGGCCGCAGGACAAGGACTCCCCTGGATTCATCAGCATCGTGGACCGCCAGTTTCGTGTCCTTTCCAACATCGGCGCTCCGCCCGCCCTTTACGAACAGGGCGTTCTCCAGCCGATGAAGAGTGATGGCCGCACCTTCATCCATCCCCATGCCGTAGCCGTGGATGCGGTGGGAAATGTCTTCGTCGCCCAGTTCGCGTCCAAGGCCGCTCCGCTGGTGAAACTCGAACCTGTCACGCGATGACGGCCCAAACTTGGCCCCAGTCTTGCTAATTCCTCTTTTCAGCCAACCAAACCAGGCCCCAACCCTCATGCTTTTCGACAACTACCAGCCGGAGAACTTCTTCGATGAGATGTTCACTGCCGACGGCACCATCCGTCCGCATTATCGCAGCGTCGCCGCCGCTTTTAACGATGTGGACGCCAACGAGTTCCGTAACAAACAGACCGCCGTGGAGGCGTCCTTCATGCGAGGCGGTGTGACGTTCACCGTTTATAGCGATTCCCAGGGCACCGAGCGCATCTTCCCCTTTGACTGCGTGCCCCGTGTCATCTCGGCGGAGGAATGGGAGATCGTCGAAAAAGGCCTCATCCAGCGCCTCACCGCGCTGAATCTCTTCCTGCATGACATCTACCATGATCAAAAAATCATCAAGGACCGCGTCATCCCACCCCAGTATGTCCTGAGCGCCAAGCACTTCCGCCGCGAGTTCATGCACTTCGAGGTGCCGAAGGACATCTACGTCCACATCTGCGGCAGTGACCTCATCCGCGACCGTAACGGCCAGTATATGGTCCTTGAGGATAACCTCCGCTGCCCTTCCGGCGCCAGTTACATGCTGGAAAATCGCGCCGCCCTTAAGCGTACCTTCCCGGAGCTCTTCAAGGCCAGCGGAGTCCACTCCGTCTCCAATTATCCAGCGGAACTGCTAAAGGTGATGCAATACTGCGCCCCGGCCAATTTCAGGGCCAATGACGCGCCAAACTGCGTACTCCTCACCCCTGGTGTTTTTAACAGCGCCTACTTTGAGCACGCCTTCCTGGCCCGCCAGATGGGCATCCCCATTGTCGAAGGCCGCGACCTCGTGGTCCGTGATTTCAAAGTGTACATGCGCACCACCGCTGGTCTTGTGAAGGTGGATGTCATCTACCGCCGCATTGACGATGACTTCCTGGACCCCTCCGTTTTCCGGGCAGACTCTTTGTTAGGCGTACCTGGCCTGGTCAATGCCTACCGCGCTGGCAATGTCAGCCTGGCCAACAGCATCGGCACCGGCGTGGCGGATGACAAGGTGGTTTATTACTTTGTCCCGCACATGATCAAATACTACCTCGGTGAGGACCCCATCCTGCCGAACGTGGACACCTTCCTGGCCTCGGAACCTGCCGACTGCTCACACATCCTGGCCAACCTGGACAAACTCGTCGTCAAATCTGCAAACGAGGCCGGCGGTTACGGCATGCTCATGGGTCCCTGGGCCTCCAAGGCTGAGATCGAGGAATTCCGCAAATTGATCGAGGACAATCCGCGCAACTTCATCGCCCAGGACCCCATCTCCCTCAGCCGCCACCCCACCTGGACAGAGGAGTATGGTTTTGAAGGCCGCCACATTGATCTTCGTCCCTACATCCTCTACGGCGAAAAAATCGTTGTTACCCCCGGTGGCCTCACCCGTGTGGCCCTCAAGAAAGGCTCCCTTGTCGTCAACAGCTCCCAGGGCGGCGGCTCCAAGGACACCTGGGTACTGCGCGATTCCGTCCCGGAATGAGTTTGAAGAAATCCGCCTACAGTATCCCCCTGATTTAAATTTCCCCATCTCGCCCCCGGCCAACCAACCACCCAGGCCCAACCATTTTCCTTCGCATGTCCAAGTCTCCCCCGACCCAAGAAGAAGTCGCCCGGCACAAGCAGACCAACGTCATGCTGTCCCGCGTTGCCGGCAGCCTTTATTGGATGAGCCGCTACCTTGAGCGCGCCGAAAACCTCGCCCGTCTCATGGACGTCAACCTGCAGATCCTGCTGGATTTCGGCCAGGTCTCCGAAGACATCCTCAAGGAGCACTGGCTGCCCATCCTCCGCTCCACCGGGGATGAAGACCTGTTTTTTGAACTCTATGAAGTCGCCGACAGCGAGAGCGTGATGGAGTTCCTGACGTTCCGGCTGGAGAATCCGAATTCCCTGCTCTCCTGCATTTCCAACGCCCGTGAAAACGGCCGCCAGGTGCGCGACCAGATCTCCAGTGAGATGTGGGAGGTCCTCAACGACGCCTATCATTATCTCAAGGCCACGGACAAAGAAAACCTCTGGGACGGTGGGGCCAGCGCCTTCTTTGACCAGATCAAATGCTACTCCCATTTGTTCCAGGGCATCACGGTTTCCACCTTTTCCCGCAATGAGGGTTTTGAGTTCATCCAGTTCGGCAAATACCTGGAGCGTGCTGACAAGATGACGCGCCTGCTGGACATGAAGTACCACATCCTGCTGCCCAAAGTCACAGATGTGGGCGGTGCTGTGGATGCCGCCCAGTGGCAGGCCGTTCTCCGCTCCGCCAGTGCGGTGGAGCCCTACCGCCGCTTTTACGTCGCGGACATCCTCTTCGCCAAAGTCATCGAGTTCCTCATCTTCGAGGACACCTTCCCACGCTCCCTAATGTTCTGCCTGGAGCAGATGGATGACTTCGCCCACCTCATCGCGGACACCCCGGCGGGTGAATACCGCAGCGATGGCGAACGCCGTTTCGGCAAGTTCCTCAACAACCTCCACTTCACCACCGCCAAGGACATCATCAATCGCGGCCTCCACGAATTCCTCACCGAGGTCCAGATCGAGATCAGTGCCTTTGGCGGTCACCTCTATGACACCTTCATGTACCACCCGCCGGTGGACATGCAGGCGGAGATCCGCTTCCACCAGCAGCAGGAGCAGCAGCAGCAGCACCGCCGGTAAAAAAACGGCACCTCCTCACCAGGGCTTACGTCCGGGATTGCATACGCTTCCTTGACGCAAGCCCCTCTTTGCTTACCGAAACACCCTTCCCGTCACTCACTTTCCCTGCCAGCCCCCGCCCATCCACCTCCCTGCGCCCCGCCAGCTCCTGCTCCGCCCCACCGCCTGATGGATTTCCCCCCTCCACAAATCTCCTCCTCCACCGGCATGCGCCTCCGCGTACGCCACCTCACGCGTTTCCATTACGATGGTCCCGTGCTGGACAGCTTCAATGACGCCCGCCTCTGCCCCGTTTCAGATCCCCTTCAGCGCTGTGCCGCCTTTGACCTCCGGCTGAATCCTGACGTCCCTGTCCACACCCACCACGACTTTTACCTGAACCGTGTGGACCACTTCGAGCTCCATCAGCCTCACGAGACCCTGGAGGTCGAGTCCACCTCCGTCGTCGAGACCCGCCTCGATGCGCGCGGCCTCCCACCCACCGGACTCACCCTGGATTCCCTCCACGCCCCCGGCGTCAACGAGAACTACTTCGACTTCGTCGCCGAATCCAAATTCATCTCCCAAAACGTCACCATCTGGCGCGAGGCCGTGGACGTCATCGGCCAGAACGTCAGCGACCTCTGGGCAGATTCCCTCCGCCTCGGCCAGCATGTCCACTCCATGTTCGCCTATGATCCGGACTGGACCCACGTCCACACCAACGCGGCAGAGGCCATTAAAGACCGTCGAGGAGTCTGCCAGGACTATGCCCATGTCATGATTGCCCTCTGCCGCAGTCAGGGCATCCCCGCCCGCTACGTCAGCGGCTATTTTTTCAATGGCAAGACCGGCACCGAAAACGAAGCCTCCCACGCCTGGATGGAAGTCTTTCTCCCCGGTTACGGCTGGAAAGCCTGGGACCCCACCCACGGCCGGGAAGCCGATACCCGCTACATCAAGCTGGCCATCGGCCGCGATTACGACGACGCCAAACCCGTCTCCGGCCGCTTCCGCGGCAAAGGCCGCCAGCACATGGAAGTGCATGTGCAGATCCGGCAGACGGAGTGACCTGGAGCGCAATGACCCGGCGGTGTGTGGTCTCCCCCATTCGCCATTCATCATTTTCCCATTCTCCATTACCTCCCGTCCATTCCCTTCCCCCCGACCGAATCCAGGTAACCCTTTACCCGTTACCCCCATGGATTCCATCAACGCCAACCAGCCCGAAGACAACCACCAGGACCTCACCGCCACCGACGCGGTCGAAAAAATCAAATCGCTCGTCAAAAAGGCCAGCACCTGCTTCTTCTGCACCCTTGTCTCCTCCAGCAGCCCCATCCACGCCCGGCCCATGGCCGTCCAGCAGGTGGACGACGCCGGCAACCTCTGGTTCCTCAGCGCCGACGACAGCCACAAAAACCAGGAGCTCGCCACCGATCATTCCGTCGCCCTCTTCTTCCAGGGTTCCGCCCATTCCGATTTCCTCCAGCTCAATGGCACCGCCAGTATCTCCAGAGATCGCGCCAAAATTGAGGAACTCTGGGAGCCCATCATCAAAACCTGGTTCACCGGCGGCATTGACGATCCCCGCATCACCGTCATCAAAGTCACCCCCAACGACGGTTACTATTGGGACACCAAACATGGCAACGCCGTCGCCGGCATCAAAATGGCCATCGGTGCCATGCTCGGCAAAACCATGGACGACTCCATTGAAGGGCGGTTGAAAGTTTAATTAGGATGTCCTCTATCCGGACTGTTTTGCCTGCAAGAGTATTCGTTGCCGCATGCAGGCTCATTCCACATTCCAAATCCAAAGAGCGGCCAAACACTCCAGCGCCACCGGGATCCTCTTCTTCGCCACCGCCATCGTCGGGACGGTGGCATTGAGGGCAAAGGGGAAATTCCGTCCGTCTTTTTCCACCCAGCCCACCCACCAGCCGACTTGCTGGCCTGTGCTCCCGGACCAGCCCGTCTTGGCATAGATCGTTGCCCCTCCTTGGCTTTCATAGAGGGTAATCTCCTTCACGGACTCCAGTGTCCTTTTCTTGAGCGGGATCTCTCCGCCCGTCAGACGGCGCAGGAAATCCACCTGTTGCAACGCTGAAATCGCCATCGGTCCCTCCAGCCAGTATCGCCTGCCCACATCATCGCCCGTCTGCTGGTTTCCATAGTCAAACAGGCGCAGACACTCCTGCATCCGGTCCATGCCCACGCGCCGGGCCACCTGATGAAAAATGGCGACATTGGACAGCTTCATGGCCTCTTTCAGGTTCATGTCGCGCTCCCAGTCCTTCAGCCATTCCTTCGTCCCCCCATACGGGATGACCTCGTCCACATCCTTCACCGTTCCCGTATCCAGCCCCATCAGCGCCATGGGGATCTTGAAGGTGGAAGCTGGCAGGAATCCCCTTGCCGCGCGGGCCGGGTTATAGACATGAAGAATGCTGGTGACCGGATTCAAAACCACAAAACACCCCTCCAGACCATGTTTTTCAAAGACTGCTCCCAGCTCTTTTTCCTCTGTCTGCTTCTGAGCTACCACCTGCCCCGCAAGAAAGAGAAGGCTAAACACATGAAAAAGGAAATGGCTCATCCAATCAGCTTATCCCATGTCCATGCCCAGGCAAAGCCGCACCTTTCTTCGTTAGGCGGAAATTAGGGCGCGCAAATCTCCAAGGGGGATTTTCAGATCATAAAAATCCTCCATTGGAATACAATCCAGGTACGTGTCTCGTATCCTTACCATGCCCCAACCTGTCTTGCGTTTTCTCCTGAGCTTCTTTTTGATCGCCACCGTCGCGGCACCGCTGCGGGTCGAGGCCCAGTTTGATCTGACCCCGAACTCAGCGGAGGCCCCTGCCGCCATAGTGACCGCCACCCTGGTGCCTGAAGTCCTCAGCGCAGCACCGGGCGAGTCCTTCCGCATCGCGGTGAAGCTGGTTCATGCGGAGGAATGGCATACTTATGGCAAGGTGCTCCCCGCAGATGTCATCGGCAAACCGACCTCACTGAACTGGACGCTACCGGAGGGCTGGACCCTTGAGGAACTGCCCTGGCCGGAAACGCATGAAGTACCCTCCACCGATGGCAAGACGAGCCAGGGATACGACGGCACCGTTTATCTGCCCGCCCGTGTGACGCCTAACGGCAAGGTGGGCGACAGTGTGCAGATCTCCGTCAAGGTGGATGCCCTGGCCTGCGACCCGAAGAACTGCATGCCCGTCAAACCGGAGGCCAGCCTGACTTTCAGCCTGACGGAAAAAACAGTGCCGGATCCGGCCATGCTGGTGGTCTTTGGTGAGCGTGAAGGTGAGGCCAGCAGCGCTGACTCCGCCAGCAACACCGCCAATCCGGATCAAAAAAGCTTCGGCGGATTCCTTCTCTTTGCCTTCATCGGCGGGCTCATCCTCAACATCATGCCCTGCGTCTTTCCGGTGCTGGGCATCAAAATCATGAGCGTGGTGCAGCAGTCAGGAAAAGACAAACGCATGGTCCTGCTCCACGGTCTGGCCTATACCCTGGGTGTGCTCATTTGCTTTTGGGCGCTGGGGGCGCTGGTCATTTCGTTGGGAAAGGCCTGGGGCTTCCAGTTGCAATCCCCCGGCTTTGTTTATGGGCTGTGTGCCTTCTTCCTCATCTTTGGGCTCAACATGGCGGGGGTGTTTGAGATCGGCGCATCGGCGGTCGGGGTGGGCGCCAATTTGCAGTCGAAGCATGGCCTTAGCGGTTCCTTTTTCTCCGGCCTGCTGGCGACCATCGTTGCCACGCCCTGTTCGGCTCCGTTTCTTGGTAGCGCCCTCGGTTATACCGTCACCCTGCCTGCCTTCCAGGCCATGCTGATGTTCAGCATGATCGGCCTGGGTCTGGCCAGCCCGTTCCTGGTGCTGTCCATGATGCCAAAGCTGGTCTCAGCCCTGCCGCGTCCAGGCGCGTGGATGGAAAGTTTTAAACAAGGCATGTCCTTCCTGCTCTTCGGCACCGTCGCCTTCCTGGCCTGGGTGCTCACGGGCATGGTGCAGGGCCAGCCGATGCTCTTCACACTGTTCGGCCTGGTCATCATCGCCCTTGGTTGCTGGATTTACGGCCGCTGGTCCCTGCCCCATAAGCCGGCGCGAACCCGCGCTGTTGCAGTGATCCTCACACTTCTGTCCATTGGCGGAGGACTGGCTTTTGGCTGGCCGCAGATCGAGAAAAAATGGGAGACCTGGTCTCCTGAACTGGTGGCGGAACTGCGTGCGGAAGGCAAGCCTGTGTATATTGATTACACCGCCCAGTGGTGCTTCACCTGCCAGGTGAACAAGCGTGTCTATCAGGATGAAGGTCTCATGAAGCTCATCGCGGACAAGAAGGTGGTGCTGCTGAAAGCTGACTGGACCAATGAAGATCCGCGTATCACCAAAGCCCTTTCCGCATTGGGCAAGGCCGCCGTGCCAGTGAATGTCCTCTATGCCCCCGGCAAAGATGAACCCGTCATCCTGCCGGAACTGCTGACGGTGGACAATGTCTCCGCAGCCATCAAAGACCTTTAAAGACCAGGGCAACTGTGGCAAAGGACTCCATGAATGACGGAGATGAAATCGTGAAGGAAACAGGATTGACCAGTTTCCATCTTGACCAACACGGTTTATCTCCTGCATTCTCCGTTACCTTCTGTCACTCCGCTCTGGAATGAACCTGCGCGAACAACTTCGAAACATCCTCCCGGACATCCTGCCAGATGATCCGGAAGAGGCCATTAAAGGCACTGAGCTTATCCGCCTGGTGCGCTTGCGGTTAGGCGATGACTACAGCGATGCCACACTGCGGTATCACTTTTCCATCCTCAGCTATGACTCCACCTCCCCCATCGCCAAGGTGGACCAGGGCCAGGGCTATTATCAGCGCCTGAGCAAACCGGCCTACTCCAACGGCACGGGCCGCTTTCTCTTTGGCGGAGAGGCTGAGGGAGATGCCATGCAGTCCCGCTTCCTGCGGCTGCTGACCATTTATGAGCGCCTGTGCCTGCTGCGCTCCCATTACCCCTTCCGCCTCAATGGCCGTACGGTTGCGCCTTTGGATGAACGCGGATTGTGGGACATCCCGGACCTCATCACCGCTGAGTGGGACCTGGAAACCGGGGCGGATGAAATCACCCGCTTTGATTCCAGCATGCTGGACCTGCGCCGCCATCTGGGCGGGCCGGAGGTCGGCCTGACCGGCGTGCAGCTCAAAACCGGGCTGACGCTGGACAATTACACGGGCGAGTTTTTCCAGGCCCTCAGCGCCACCCGCTGGGCCTTGCAGAGCGAGCTGGTCATTGCCGAGCCTCTGAATGATGAAGCCCTGGTGGATGCCCTTCGCAGTCTGGGCAACCAGTTTGGCGTGGGTATTAGCAGTCTGGGCATCAGTACCGCCCAGCTTGATGACCTGCCCAGCGCCACCGACCTGCGGAGCATGAGCGCAGCGGAGTTTGAAGTGGTT
This sequence comes from Prosthecobacter sp. SYSU 5D2, assembly GCF_039655865.1. Lineage (NCBI taxonomy): Bacteria > Pseudomonadati > Verrucomicrobiota > Verrucomicrobiia > Verrucomicrobiales > Verrucomicrobiaceae > Prosthecobacter > Prosthecobacter sp. SYSU 5D2. The sequence continues at coordinate 253,556 of NZ_JBBYXL010000004.1, forward strand.
CAGGGAAAGCTGCGCATCCAGAAGATCACCGTACCGGCTCCGCGCCAGCGCATTGACTGGACGGCCCTGTCCGCCCTGCGCAAGAAACATGAGTCCGTCTCTGAACTGGTGCGATGGCTGAGCGAGTGCTTGGTCAACCGGCAGCCGGAGTGGAAATGATGGGTGAGAAAGTGGCCCGCTCAGTCCCTTGAGCGGAAAGCCGCATCGAAGCCCCGACACCGGCCAAACATCCCAGCAGCCAGCAAAGCACTTTGAGTTATTCCGCCCCGGAGACCCAGCGTTCCCGCACTGAAGACAGTGCAGACCACTTTATTCCAGACCCTGGGTATCGTTAAGCTTGGCTCCTGTCAGGATGATGCGGGTTTGCAGGGAATTGGTCAGGTCGGCGGCGATGAGGTCGGCATCGGTGAAATCCGCGTGGCTGAGATTGCAGCCGACCATTCGGGCTCCTGAGAGGTCCGCGCCGGTGAGATTGGCACCGGAAAGGTTGGCTCCGCTGAGTGTGACGCCGCCGAGATCGGCACCGCGCAGATCGGCCCCGGAAAGGTCCGCGCCTTCAAAGGTGGCTCCGCTGAAGTCTGCACCGGAGAAGTCGGTGCCGACCAGATCCGCGCCATCAAAAACAGTGCCGACGAACTGTCCGCGCGAAAGGTTCAGACCTGCCAGATCGGCGCCACTGAGATCCAGTCCGGTCTCATCCACCTGGCTGCCTTCGGTGCCGCCGGACTGGAGCCAGAGTTGATGGGCTTCGACTTCTTGAGGTGTGATGGAGGCCATGATCAGATTGGGAGCGGGAATGAAGGACGAATGCAACCGACATTTATGCCAGGATGCTTTTCACAATGTCGCCATGAACATCCGTGAGCCGGAAGTCACGGCCCTGATAACGGAAGGTCAGGCGCTCGTGATCCAGGCCGAGCAGATGCAGGAGAGTGGCATTCAAATCATGAATGTGGACGCCATTTTCGATGACGTTGAAACCCATCTCATCCGTGCGGCCATGGGTGACGCCGCCTTTGACACCACCGCCGGCCATCCACATGGTGTAGGCGTCCTTGTGGTGGTCGCGCCCGCCGCTGATGGCCTGGCCGTTGCCATTGGTACCCTGGCGCAGAGGGGTGCGGCCGAACTCGCCGCCCCAGACAACCAGCGTTTCATCCAGCAGGCCGCGCTGCTTGAGGTCGCGCACGAGGGCGGCCATGCCCTGGTCCACATCCTTGGTCTTGGCGCGCAGGCGTTTGTCCAGACCGCCATGATGGTCCCAGTCGGAATCGTAAAGCTGCACCATGCGCACGCCGCGCTCAACAAGGCGGCGGGCTAACAAACAGTTGTTGGCAAAGGAGGCCTTGCCGGGCTGCGCGCCATACATGTCCAGAGTGGCCTGGGATTCCTGAGAAATGTCCATGAGCTCCGGCACGCTGGCCTGCATGCGGTAGGCCATTTCATACTGGCTGATGCGGGTGGAGATCTCCGGATCCCCGACGATGCCGAGCTGGTGCTCATTCAGCGCACGCACCGCATCCAGCACCTGGCGGCGGTCCTTGCGGTCATGGCCTTCGGGATTGTTCAGGAACAGCACAGGCTCCCCGGTGCCACGGAACTGTACGCCCTGATAGACACTGGGCAGGAAGCCGGTGCTCCACAATGTGGTGCCTGCGCCGCCGGGAGGGCCGGACAGCAGGACGACGTAAGAGGGCATGTCACGGTTGTCGCTGCCCAGACCATACGTCACCCAGGCCCCCATGCTGGGACGGCCGCCCTGGCCGAATCCGGTGTGCAGAAACATCTGCGCCGGGGCGTGGTTGATCTCATTGGTATGCATGCCTTTGAGAAGGCAGATTTCATCCGCCACCGTGGCGAGATGCGGAAGCAACTCGGACAGTTCCTGACCGCTCTGGCCATGTTTGTTAAACTTATAGGGACTGCCTGCCAGGGTCATCTCTCCACCGATGAAGGCGAAACGTTTTCCCTTCAGCAGCTCCTCCGGGCACTTCTGGCCATCATGCTTCTGCAGCACAGGTTTGTAGTCAAAGAGGTCCAGTTGTGAAGGTGCGCCGATCATGTGCAGGTAAATGACCTGCTTGGCCTTGGGGGCAAAGTGGGGACCCGGCTGGTGGCCTATGAGGCTGGCCTGCCCGGCCGCAGGCAAATCCCGCGCCAGGAGGGAGCCCAATGCCGCAGAGCCAAGGGCCATGCCTGACTGGTTGAAGAACTGGCGGCGGGAGACGTTGAGAAAGTCTGGCGTCATGATGCCCTTATAACGCCGACACCGGCACTGGCTTGCAGTGGAAAACAGCCAGGGCCATGTCAGATCCTGCGGTCACTTTTTCACCGGGCGCGCGATGGCGATGCCAAGCGCGACGGTGGGTTCACGGTCATCAGCCATGGGCCAATCCGAAATCTCCCCCCCTTCACCAATCAGATTGGTGCCAACGGAATAAAGCAGTCCTCTCGCAGGGTCGTATTGCAGTTGCTCGCCGGAAAACGGATCCTGGGGGATGGAACTTAGATATTTTGGGCTCAGGTCGTTAAGCCGTGCGGGCAGAGTCCGTCGATCCGCCACATATCTACGGATGGCAAAAAGACACCGGACCAGTCCATGCCGGGCCTGCGCCAGACTGTGATCTTGAGGAAGGTTAAGATGAGGTTCAATGCGGTCGCGGAAGTATTCCTCCCCGTTGGAGTTGGGGTGGTAGAAACGTGAGGAGGCGAAACGTGCCCGTGTGGCGGGCGCGGGAGTGACCGAAAGCCGCGTATAAGGAGGGCGGGTGATCTCATCCCGCAGATCACGGAAAGCGGAGGCGAAGAGGCTGAGGGTCTCGTTGGTCTTGAAAAAGAGGCGGGCTGGGCGCTGGTGCAGGCGGCCACCCGGCATGGTATCCAGAAGCTCGCCGCTGGCGGAGCCGAGCAGACGCTTTTTTTCGTTCAGGTAATAAGCGGCACAAGCCTGGCGCATGAGGTTATCATCAGGCCTGCATTGGATAAATTCCTGCTGAAAACGGCCCAGGGTGATGCTGTCGAGACGGGTGGATTTAAGCAGTTCCGCCAGGATCTGAACGGAGGCGGTCTGGAGCTCCAATGCCCGCTGCAGGTAGCCTCGCCAGGCCCAGATTTCCTGAAGCCGACGGCTCATTTCAGCCAGGTCAATGGCTGCTACAAAGGCAGGTTCTTCATCCCCCCGGCGTGCCAGATAGGCCGCCTGGGCCTGCAAAAGGGTGGTCGCGTGCCCCCATGAGGGGTGGGTACTGGCATCCGTCAGATACCAGCTGGAGTGATGCGGATGCCAGTCGTAATCCTCAAGCAGATCGCGCAAGTTATCCAAAGCGGTACCATTGAGACGGATGAATGCGGCAAGCGAAGGCGTATCCCAGGTCCAGGCAGGCTGACTGCTCAGAGCTGTATTTTCCACCGGAATGATGGAATCCAGGAAAGTGCGCAGCTTGACCGGAGCCTGGGTGGTGGGTGTCTGGTCCACCGCAGCCACAGGGCGAAGATCTTCATCTGATTCCCGCTGTGTATCGTGCAGATAAATCCATGCCAGCAGGGTGAACCCCAACGTCCCCAGGCTGAGAGAAACGAGGCTGCCCCAGGAAATATGGTTGGAGCGACGGGGAATTCTCGGCAGCGGACGCGGAGACTTGGTTTCTGAGGCAGGTTGGGTGACGGATGCTTTTTTGGACGGAGAGGGTGGTGGTTCCGGACGCTCAGCGATAAGTGGTTTTTCAGGAACAGGCGGGGTGCTGGCCGGATGGACGATGGCCGAAGGACGCAGATTTACCGCCTCCTTGGCCGCTAAAGAAGACGGGACAGGAGCAGCGGCAGCGGGAGCCACCGGAGTGGTTTTGATTTCCGCTTCATCCTGCTCAAAATGCAGGAGCACACCGTGGGGGGTGACTTCAGGAATGAAACTTGACGGGGCTGGAGCAGCAGGCTCTTCGGGAGGCGTTTTGCCAGCAAGCTCTGTTTTACCGGCTGAAACTGCAGCAGGCGGGGTCCATTCATTTTCAAAACTCCAGGGTGAGTTCCAATCATCGTCAGGAATATGCCAGGACATGGCCCCCAGAACAGCGCGGGCGTTGGAATGTCGGCGTTCCGTTTTCATGCGGCGGCGGTTAATTTCAACTTTCAGGCGGACTCAGTTCCAGGCCAAAGAAATCCCAAAAGACCTGTCGGTAAACGGTGCGTTTAAACTTGGGCACCCAGTTCATCTGAAACTCCTGCGGCCTGATCCAGCGCCAATGGCTGAATTCCTGATGGGTGGCGGCCAGGTTCACATCACGGTCCTCTCCAAGAAAACGGCAGCGAAAGTAGCTCTGCTCCTGGCCCCCGTAGATGCCGTATTTGAGCCGCCCTTTCGCAAAGGCATAGCGGTATCCGTCACGTCGCTCCAGCAACTGGACTTTGTCGCGTGTCACTCCGATCTCTTCCGCCATCTCCCGGTACATGGCGGTTTCCGCATCTTCACCATCGTCTATGCCGCCCTGGGGAAACTGCCACGCGCCAGGAATGTTGATGCGCTCAGCCACGAAAATCTCATCCTTCGCATTGGTGAGGATGATGCCGACGTTTGGACGGTACAGAATGGGGATGGTGATGGGCAAGGCGGAGCTTTCGGACATGCGATATGGATTGAAGGTTACGCCACCATCATGCGGCTGTCACCTGCGGGATGGTCCGGTCTGAGCATCCAGCCGATGACGCCAGGCACCCGCCGGACGGACACTGGATGGATCATCAGCCAGCGTCGTCAAAACCTGGGCGATGCTTGCCACAAAACCAGGCAGATGCAATCCAGGCCGGATCTCCGCAAGCGGCTGCAATACAAACCGGCGAAGGTGCAGGCGGGGGTGCGGCACGGTGAGGACAGGATCCGCACTCTGATAATCGCCTGCATAAAGAAGGTCCAGATCCAGTGTCCGGGGAGCATTGCGCTCCCGCTCCTGCGGTCGCCCGGCCAAAAATTCCACAGCCACAAGATGATCATGCATTTCCTGAGGCGTCAGGGCGGCCTCAAGCTCGATAACCGTGTTCAAAAATGCCTGGCTGCCCGGAGCACAGTCCACAGGCTCCGTCTCATACAGAGAAGCTGCGGCAGCCAGCCGCGCCGCCGGAATGCGCATAAGCAGGGCATCCACGGCGTTTTCCAGATGCACCCGGCGGTCGCCCAGGTTGGACCCAAGAGCGATGCCAAAAGCAAGGGGGGCAGGCATCTGAGGGAGGAGTCCAGTTACTTGAGGCCCAATACATCCTGCATATCATACAGGCCGGCAGGTTTACCGGCCAGCCAGCGGGCGGCACGGACGGCACCGCCAGCGAAGGTATCCCGGCTGCTGGCCTTGTGCGTCAGCTCCACCCGCTCGCCCACATTGGCAAAAACAACAGTGTGGTCGCCAACGACATCACCACCCCGGAGAGCGTGAACGCCAATCTCCTTCGGAGTCCGCGCCCCCACATCCCCAAACCGGCCATGCCGGCAGTCCTGATCGTATTCAAGACCCCGAACATCCGCGAGGATCTCCACAAGAGTGCGGGCCGTACCGCTTGGCGCGTCCTTTTTCATGCGATGATGCATCTCAATGACTTCCAGGTCAAAATCAGGCCCCAGCAGCTCCGCAGCCTTGCGGGTCAGCCAGAAAAGCGTATTCACGCCAACACTGAAGTTAGAGGCAAAGACAATCGGCAGCGTCTTTGCTGCCTCTTTGATCCGGGCCAGTTCTTCACTGGTGTGGCCCGTGGTGCCGATGACAAGGCTTTTTTGAAGGCTCAGGGATTCGGCAACCAGTTCATCAGTGAAGTGATGGGAGGAAAAATCAATGGTGCAGTCACACAGCGCCAGGGCCTCCGCCAGGGAATCCCCCACGTCAATGCCAGCTCCCACCGTCACACCCTGGGCCTCCGCTGCACTGATGACAGCCTGGCCCATCCGGCCTTTGCAGCCCGTCACAAGAAGTTTGAAATCGCTCATAAGAGCCGTGGAGATAGCCAGTTCTCAGTTCAATGCAACTGGCAGTGCAAATGCGGCCAAAACAGCCTTGGCAACCGCCGAATTCACATTATAAGAACTCCGTGACATTTACCGAGCTGAAGAACCTGATTGCTGAGTCCAATGAAGATGGCATTGATAGCTAGTAAAGGCTTGAATTCGCAATCTCCGGGTTTTCGTCACACATTATCTCCAAATTGCTGGCATGTCAGTTGCAGGAAGCAGGCGCGATGAGTATGTACTTCATTTGAACCATGAGCCGACTCGATCCGACTCGTTTATGCAATCCACCCTGAAAGAATATCCTGATGTGCCGGAAAACTTGCTTAGCAAAGCAACCTTGATCCGCGAGGTTGAGGATGCATTTCTTAGACTTTTCACTGAGGGTAAAATCCATGGCACAGTGCATACATGTGTGGGGCAAGAATTCAGTGCGCTTGCCTTCGCTGGTCAGCTTAAAGACGGAGATGTGGTATTTTCAAACCATCGTGGTCATGGACATTTCCTGGCTTTTACAGATGATGTGGAAGGATTGATCGCGGAATTGATGGGAAAGAGAAGTGGTGTGTGTTCAGGAATTGGTTCCAGCCAGCATCTTTGCGCCAAAGGCTTTTTTACAAATGGAATTCAAGGGGGAATTGTTCCATGCGCGGCGGGACATGCATTTGCGCAACAATTGCAAGGATACACGAACCGGGTTGGCGTGGTGTATATTGGCGATGGCACACTGGGTGAAGGAGTCGTTTACGAAACATTCAATCTCATTTCCCTGCTCAATATTCCGCTGCTGGTTGTCTGTGAAGACAATGGTGTCGCTCAAAGTACTCCACGCACACGTTCTCTGGCTGGCAGCATCACTGAAAGAGCTGCGGCTTTTGGAATTCAAGTTTGGAGCGGTTCTACACAAATTCCTTCGGATCTATACGCCATCGCATCAGAAGCCATCGAGCATGTAAGATCCCGGCAAAAGCCAGGCTTTTTTCATGTCATTACAGAGCGTTTGAATTCGCACTCAAAAGGTGACGATGAACGCTCTTCAATGCTGGTGGCAAAAATTCGTGATGAAGACTACCTTAACCGTCAGGCTACTAAAAACCCTCCTCTGATAAAGCAGCTGAGGCTAGAAGCACAAAATCGGATCAATGCAGCGGTCGAACGGGCGGAAAACCATTCGGCCCTCCGAATTGAAGAGTACCTGGCTTTTTCAAAGCCCGGACACTGTAACTATACCTGGGAAGCGATGAATTTTCCTTCGGACGATGTCCGTATGGTGACCTATATGCAGGATGCCTGGAATGCAGTCATGTCTGAATTTCCGAAGGTAGTGATGATTGGTGAAGATATTCTTTCCCCATATGGAGGTGCGTTCAAGGTCACCAAAGGGCTTTCTGACAAATATCCAGACAGGATCATCAGCACACCGATAAGTGAAGCCGCAATTACGGGTCTAGCCAATGGACTTGCATTAGCGGGAATGATTCCTGTCGTTGAAATTATGTTTGGAGACTTCATCACGCTGTCTCTAGACCAGCTCATCAACCATGCTGCCAAATTTCGGCACATGTATTCAGGAAATGCCACCTGCCCTCTGATTTTGCGCACTCCCATGGGAGGGGGACGAGGATATGGCCCTACCCATTCCCAATCATTGGAAAAACTGGTCGCTGGCATTGATACGGTCATTACAGTGGCTCCAAATGTCCTTCAGTCGCCAGAAAAACTAATACGCAGCGCGGTGGAATCAGACAATCCCGTGGTCATCATTGAAAACAAACTGGACTATGGCCGCCGAATAGTTCGTCCAAATCTCCCGGGTTATGACGCGGAAACCAATGATGCGCCGTTTCCATCCATCCGACTGACACCCCATGGAACCCGTGCAGAATTGACCATTGCAACTTATGGCGGGATGGTGACGACAGCCATCGAAACGACAAGACTGCTGTTTGCCGAGCATGAGATACTTGCAGACATCATCATTCTGACCCAAATAGGTCCTATCGATGTGCAACCGATCATCACTTCGATTGAGGTCACTGGCAAACTTGTCACCATTGAAGAAGGCTCTCCAACCTGCGGTGTAGGAGCGGAGATTATTGCTCAGACCCTTGACAAGGTGCCTCACACCAAAACTCTGCGCCAAGGAGCGCTGCCAGTTCCCATCCCGTCACCCCCAGCCCTGGAAGCGCAAGTGCTTCCCAGCGTCCAAGAACTTGTGCTTCAAATTGCCTCTTTTTTCCATGCCTGATTTTACCCCAGTTCCAGTACCTCAGGAGATCGCCAATGACGACACGGTGCGCATTGTCACACTGCCCGTTGCTGAAGGAACGCACATCAAAGCCGGGGACCGCCTTGCCGAGATTGAAACCTCCAAATCAAGCATGGAAATTACATCACCCGTTGACGGATGGGTGGAACTCAAATGCAAATGTGGCGAAGATGTCCCTGTAGGAGAAGCGATAGCCCGTGTCCATGAAAGCCAAAGCGCTTACTTATCTGCGGTTAAACCTACAGTGAAGAGCACTGCTCCGGCTGCATCGGAGGCTCACACAACTGTTTTTTCATTGGCCGCTCAGCTTGAGACAGAGAAAAACGGGCTTGATCCGGCAAAGTTTAAGTACCTTGCATTTGTCAGGAAGCAAGACATAGAAGCAGCCATCTCAAATGCTCAGACTGATGAGCAGACGCCAACCGGGTCACAGGAGATCGTTGAACTGAATCCCCCTTTGCAGCAAACTTTTGGTGATGAAATGACATTCCTGGAGCTTCTGAGAGCGGATGCCTACAGAATTAATGGCCGGGATGATTTTGGAGAACTCTTCCGGCAGTGGAGAACTAATCCGGCCTTCCAATATTTAATATGGTTTAGAATGGCACAAGCAGCCAGGAAAAGTCCTCTCCTGAAATTCTTCGTCTATCCAGTCGCTGTCTGGCGCATGGTGCAATGTCATTATCAATCTGGAATACGCATTCCACTAAGCGTCAAAGCGGGACCTGGACTTTTGATTGGCCATTGGGGCGGGATCTGGATCAATCCAAACTGCACATTTGGCTCCAATTGCAGTTTAAATAATGACATAAACATGGGAGAAGCAGGAGGATCCGGACTCCGGGGAGTTCCTCAACTCGGTGACAATGTCTATATAGGACCGGGCGCTCGACTCGCCGGAGCCATAACGTTATACCAGGAATCTTCAGTGATGGCCAATACTGTAGTCACTTCAGATCTGCCCCCTGGAGCCATTGCGCTGGGAGTTCCTCATAAAATCACCGGCCATCAAAAAATTAACCGCTTTGTCTCGAACCGCTGGAATTCAAACATATCCAAAATGGAGTGAACAATGGCGCTTCACCATCTTGGTAGTGAACCTCTTTAGCGATCATGAAACCTAAAGTCACATTTGAAGTTTTTCATCTCCTGGTTAAGAAAACCTACCGGATCACAGGCCTTGGTTCCCCAAATGGAGGGCCTAAGGTTTGTTGCACTGACTGCGGTTTTTCTTGGTTATTCCGACTTTTCCGTGTGATCGGTAATGTGCAATAATGGTTAGCCCAAGAGTTCTTCCGGTGCAAAACCATGAAGAATGGCTATAAAGATGTATTGACACTAATGCATGGGAGAAACTGCTGGGAATCAAAGCACCGTGGAGCGTGGCGGAAATGGCGGTGGATGTCGAGAATAAGGAAGTCATCGTTCGGGTCAGATGCGACCGCACGGCCTGGTTCAATGAGCAGCACCAGCTGCATGTGCATGGATGGGAAAAACGTTGCTGGCGGCACCTGGACCTGTGGCAATACCGCACCATCATTGAAGCGGAAGTACCGCGTCTGCGCGACCCGGCCACCGGAGCCACAGAAACCGCGCAGTGCCCTGGGCCGAGGGGCTGAGCCGCTGGCCCCTTCAGTTTGAAGCCTGGGCCATCGATGTGCTGCAGCACACGCGCAGCATCAGCGACGGAAGCCTACCGCTGAGGCTGGGCTGGGACGCGTGCGACCGGATCATGAAACGGGGCGTGGAACGAGGTCTGCAAAGGCTTGTAACTGTGCAAGTGAGGCTGGTGGGCATTGATGAGAAAAGCTTTGGCAAAATCCATGACTACATCGCCATGATGAACGATCTACAAGAAGCGCGGGTGCTTGAAGTTGTTGAAGGAGCCGGGGCAAAGGAAATAGAAGCCTTCTGGGAAACGCTGCCTGATGAGCTGCGGGAAAGGTGGCGGCCGTGGCCATGGACCGGGGCAAAGCCATGATCTCAGGCACCCGCAAAGCCGTCCCGCAGGCAGCCATCGTGCATGACCGCTTCCACATCAGTGCCGAACAGAACAAAGCGGTGGACGAGGTGCGCAGAGCCGATAACAAAAAGCTCATGAGCGAGGGGGACCAGAGGCTCAAAGGCACCAAATACCAGTGGTTGAGCAGGCTGGAGAGGCTGGGGGAGAATGCCTTGAAAAGCTCTGCGAGCCTGGTGCAGATCAACCTCAAAACCAGCCGTGCCTGGGAGCTGAAGACGATTTTTGAGGGGTTCTGGGGGCAGCCTGACAAAGAGAGCGGGAGCGCCTTTTTCAAGAAGTGGAAGAACCGAGCGGTCAGATCGCGGCTGCCGCATTTTTGGCAAGCTGGCCAGGAGCCTGAAGTCAAGTTTGGAGGAACTGCTTAACTACTTGGACTGGCGCATCAGCAATGCGATGAGTGAAGGATTCAACAGCCTGATCCAGCAGCTCAAGGCTGCCGCAAGAGGCTTCCGAAGTCTTGCTAGCTACCGAGCACGCATCCTGTTTTTTGCGGCAAACTTGATCTCAAACCCACTTAGTGACCACACGCTAATCTCGGAAGAACCAAAAAAATGATTCGAGAAGCCGAGATGAGCGTGAATTGATAAATTCAGCTTACTGGAGTGGGGGGGGCTTCCTTCTTGACGCTTGCGGGGGTGTAATAGTAGCTGGCGTAGTTGTAGTATGTGTACTCCTTCAGGCTGGTGGAGGCGCGGTTGAGGATGACGCCGCCGACATTAACCTGGCGCTCATAAAGGGAATCCAGAGCTTTGCTGCTGAGACGGGCGATGGTGGAGGACATGCGGACGACGAAGAGGACGGTATCCAGCTTAGGGGCAAAGCTTCCAGTGTCATCTGCAACAAGCACAGGGGCGCTGTCGAAGACGACATAATCGTATTCGGCACCCATTTCATGAAGGACTTCCTCGGCCTTTTTGGACAGGAGCATCTCAGAGGTCTGATCGTAAACTTCTCCACGAGGAAGAAGGTGCAGGTTGCGGGTGCCGGTCTCCTGAACGGCATCACGCCAGTGCAGGCTGCCACGCAGGACCTCGGTCAGACCAGGAGTGTTGGGAAGATTGAAAAGCTCGCTCACACCGCCACGGCGGAGATCGCAGTCTGCCAGCAGGACGCGGGATCCGCCAAGCGCAAGAGTGATGGCCAGATTGGAAGTAACGGTGGTTTTTCCCTCGTTAGGCACAGCACTGGTGACGAGGATGGTTTTGGGCGGTTTGCCATTCCAGTTTTTGAAGAGGATGGAGGACCGTATATTGCGGAAAGCTTCGGCGTAGAGGTGGCGATCGTCGTTGGGCTGGAGAAGCTGCACGTCGCCACGCTGGCGCTGGTCTGGCACCTGGCCGAGAACAGATTCATTGGGGAAGAGGGCCTGAAACTCGCTGAATGAATTCATGCGGTCATCCAGGTGATCGAAGATGAGCAGGATGAGAACACCCGCTCCGAGCCCCAGAATAAACCCGATGGTGAGAGGCTGAATCCATTCCGGATCTGCTTTCAGGGCAAGTGAAGCATGCTCCTGGATGGCGACGTAATCCGTCTGGATATTCTGCAACTGCTGAAATTCCTGTACGCGCTCAAACATACGGTCATGGGCCAGCTTGGTGGCCTTGAACTCTTCCTCAAGGCGTTCATGCTCAGCGAGTTTGGATCCGAGTTCGAGAGCTTCTTTTTCCTGGGCGATGAGCTGCTGGTCGAGACCGCGGATGCGGCGCTCAAGATCGGCTTGCTGGCCGCGAAGCTCTTTGATGATTTCCTCCTGAAAGTTAGCAAGCAGAGCTTTTTCGAACTCGATCTGCTCATCCACTTCAACGACCGAAGGATGCTGTGCCTTAAAGGATTTCAGAAGTTTGAGGCGCTCATTCTCGAGCCGGATAATGCCTTTGCGAGTCTCAAGATAGTCACGCTCAACGGAACTGAGCCCCACATTCTGGGCTGTCTCAACTTTTGGGGCGCTAGCGTCAGCCCCTAAATCTGAGGGTGTGCTGCCCAGGGCTGGCCCCTGCATGCCTCGCTCGCGGTTGATCATGGCGTTATCCACATCTGCGAGCGCGAGATTGATGTCATTGAGATTGGTTTCCAGCGCCTGTTTCTGGATTTTGAGATTGATCAGGAAGGCTGCGGATTCGTTACGTCCGTTGGTAAGAGTAACCACGTTATTGGCCTTGCGGAAGGCTTCCAGCCGCGCCCCTCGCTCTTCGAGTTCTTTGCTTTTGCGAACCACAGTTTCGGTAAAAGTGATGAGGGCGCGCTCAAGCCCCTGCTCGCGGATGGCCTGCCTGGAGTTAACAAACTCCTCCAGAAGAGCTTCAAGAAAAAGCTGGGTATATTTCTGCTCGGCTCCGATGGCGAACACGTTAAAGATGGCAGAACCCCGAGTCTGGTTGACTTTGATTTCAACCTCAGAATCCTTCATTTCGGGATAGAGCCCCTGGACACGGCTGAGAGCGCGTTTCTTGAGGTCGGCACTTTCCAGGGTCTCAATGATGGTCCCATAAAAGTCCTGCATCGTCTCCTGCCAGTTGAGATCACCTTGGGCAACCATCCGTCCACCGGCAACAAGCTTTGCCAGGGAGGTATAATTCACCGGCTGATTCATAATGTTCAGCGCGGCAATGCAGACACCGATGCTGGCAGTCAGCAACAGGAACCACCAGCGGCGGGCGAGGAGAATTTTATATCGCTGAACCTTGGCCGAAGTCTCATGAATCCGGTGGAGATTGTTGGACGGGTTCTGGCCAGGAAGGGCCAGGGTGGGGTCCATGGGGAAAGGGGGCGGATTATTCACGGCAAAAGGCGGGATTGGAACGCGGCTAAGTTCAAGAGGGCTGTCAGGATGCCATGTTTCAGCGCGTCGCGCACTGGAAAAATCAACTGACAGACTGCTTCAGAGACCTCCACACCCGCACCTGCTCAAAAATTCACTTTTTTCTCGTCCACGATCAGCACATCGTTGTTACGGATGTAAACATCATATTCGAGATTTCCCTGACGCATGATGCTGTCTAGATTGACAAGAATGGTCTTGTTTCCCTGGGGAGTTTTGCGAACGAGCTTGACTTTTTGAGGATTGGCAAACTGGGCAAAACCGCCCGCACGCAGGATGGCCTGGCTGATGGTGATGTCCTCATCCTGGGGAAGTTCGTATTTGCCCTGGCGAAGCACCTGGCCGTAAACCGTAAAGAAATCAATATCGCGGCTGTCAATACGGATCCGTGCATTCGGATCGTCCTGACGTTTGAGGTCAATGGCCACCACAACAGTCGCCGAATTATAATAATTTTGCTCAAGACGGCGTTTAACCTCAAACGCAAGCTGCCTGCAGGTACGTCCCGAGGCTTTGACAAGGCCTATGTGGGGAGCATTAACCTCCCCTGTGGCACCGACTCTCATCTGCTGGGGAGCCCCCCGGTCTTCAACAACACGCATGCTGATCAGGTCGCCAGATTCGATGATCTGGGTATCATCCAGAACGTCCATGGAATTCAGGACTGCCGCAGAGCGGGCAACATCACCTGTCGGAACCGGAGCTGGGGCGGCCGTACGACGCTCATCGTATTCACGGTATCCAGGGTCTTGAGCTAATGAAATCGCAACTGAGGAAAACAACAGGATAGCACAATTGCGGAAGGCAGACATAGTCGGAAAAGTGAACAATATAGGGAACGGTTGCCAATGCCTGATTGGACTTAGAAATTGTAGTTGAAACCGAGGATGAAACGATTCTGCTCAAAGTCCTGGCTGTCTGAGATATCAAGCCCCGTTCGCACATCGGTCAGGAAGAAACGATAACCCAGAACCATGTTAGCTTTGGCTGAAAGGGCATACGTGACATCAAAATTGAGTGCATGTTGGTCAAAGTTCCCCGCTGTGGCAAAATCACCTGCTGCGTCAGTATCGGTGCGGCCAAAATGGTAACCCGCTCCGAGGGTCACTTTGGAGTTGAGACGATGAGAGACGTAAAAGTCCAAGCCATACTGACTCAGATCCTGGGCATAGGCACCGCCAGATCCGTCCGCCTGCTCATAATAGCCGCTGACCGAAATGCGGCTGCCTTTCCAGGCGATGATGGAAAGACCATAGTTGACGTAATCGGAGGTAATGTAGTTGGAAGTGACGTTGAGTGAGGACTCGTGGCCGAAGGAAAGAGACTGGCTGACGCGGGAATTCAGCTGGTTGCTGATAGTGACACCGTAGTAAAAGTCGCTGAGGTCAGAATTGTCTTCGTTGGTCAGAGGAATGTCAGTGGCATACCCACCCCCGGTAGGACGGCGGAAGAATTGCCGGGCAGGGTTGCCTGTGGTACGGATGTCCTTGAAATCGAAGTTCTGGTAACCTGCAGCCAGACGGATGTACGTTTTGTCGCCAACAGGGAGGACGAAGAATGCACCGAGATTGCTGAGTGTGCCGTCATTGTTAAATCCGCCTGCGTATTGAAGACTGGTGATGCCTCCTTCAAGCCCCGCCACCCAGGTGCCGCTGGGGCTGAAGGTCAGAGATCCATGGATGGAATCTGTGGTGCGACCGAAATTGGAGGTGTTGTTAGCAGGGTCGGCACCTTGATTGTTGTCTGTGCCGAGAGGGTCTGCATAGGAATGCATGTAGTTCATGGACAGGGTCCACGCGGAATTGATGCGCCAGTTGGCAGCCACACCTGTGTCGTTTTGCAGAACGCCGAAGACCTGATTACGGGTCAGGGCAAAGTCATTTTGAGCCGCAGGCCGCACTGAAGTGCGGTTGTAAACGGTGATGAATACGGGACCGGCTTTGATGTCAAAAGCCAGGGTGCTACCAGGAAGAACGTTGAGGACGAACCCATTGTTGCCGTAAGGGGCGAGGTCCGGATTGTTGAAGTAATGGTCAAACCCGATGGCGGTGGTGAGGGAGAGACGGTTGTTCTGAGTGATCTGGTAGTTGGCATCAATGTTCAGCAATGTGGTGCTGATGACATCGTCCTGGGGATTCGTTCCAGAGCGGTTGATGTTGTCATTGTATTCGAAGCCCTGGTAGAGGCCAAATCCAATGTTGATGGGACCTACACGCACGTTGCGGCGGCCATTCAAAAAAGGATCGGAGATGTAGGTGGGAGCGAAGAAGCCTGTCGGCGAGGCGTATTGGCCGGCGTAGTTCGTGTAATCACCAACGGTTCGGGCGGCGAAGGCACTGCTGCCGCTGCGAACGGAGGGACGGCTTACTTCACGGGCAGATTCATAGTCGGTCGTGCGCTGGCCCATGGCGGTATCCGTGCTGCGATACATACCGCTATCATAGTCATAGGTGACATCACCATCGCGGGTGCCAGTGCTGGATGTCGCTGCACTTTCAGCTTTCTGACGGCTGCGCAGGTCATCAAAGAACAATCCAGTCTGAGTGGGAGATGCGCCATACTGGGCCTGCACGGATGAGATTCCGATCAATTGCACCACGCCTAAGGCAATGGCAATCAACGTAGAACGGTATGGGATTGGGGGGCGTGCAGACATACGTAAAGGGAGCATGGCGGAGATTGGGGGATAAATTCCGATTCGCTAAAAAGTGATAAAAGCAACTGTGATGCCGCTTGTCTATCCTAAAAACAGTCTTTTAACTCCGGGCAACGTGCAAAATGTCACTTTTCTACCATTTCATGCTGATTTTCAGCCTGTTTTGGCCTTTTAAAGGATTTTATCGTTAATGACAATCGGCTGAGATTCAAGGAGCTAGAGAAGACTCCATAGCGGTCATATCAAGCCATTTTTGGCGGTTGAGAGCAGACCGCGGATCTCCAAAATCGAGTTCGAGCTGGATGTCTCCCTGACGGCTTGAAAGCAAATCCCGACGGCGTACGTAGGGGGTGCCGTCAGCATGGATGACGTGCTTGAGATGACGAAAGAGACGGGACATTTTGGTCTGGCGTTGTTGATTCATGGCAAGTGAAGGTGGAGCGGTCATTTAGTTCAAGTGAACAGCTTTTGCAACACTCATTTGAACAGCAGTCACATTTGTTCCAAATTTTGTCTTCTTCGTTGACGATTTCAGCCCGTAAGACTCTGTCTTGCCATGCCAAATGTAAAAAACCGTCTCACCATTCCCGAATACGCGATGGCCCTGGCCCATGTGGCGAGCCTGCGATCCGAAGATCCGTACCGGAAGGTGGGGGCAGTGGCGATTGATTTTGACAACCGGGTGATCGGCACGGCCTACAACGGACTGGCACCTGGGTACATCGCGGAACCGGACTTTTGGAGTGACCGGGATGACCGGCGCAAGTACATGCTGCATGCCGAGGTGAATCTGTGCAGCCTTTTCACCCGTGGGAATGTGAAGCTGGTGGCGTGCACGACGAAACCATGCACGAGCTGCATGCAGATGCTGTGCGCTTATGGCATCAAGGAGGTCTATTATCGAGATGACTATCCGGAATCAGAAGCGGATGCGATTGCGAAGAGATACAGCATCCAGCTCGTGCAGATCACGGATTACCCGCAGATTGTGTCGCCCTTTGATCCGCCGGCGGTCTAATTCACAAAAACGGGCTCAAAAAGCCAGGGTGCCGCTGGCAGAGACCCATTTGCCTTTGGTGACGATGCGGTCCCACCGGACGCCCAGCGTGGTGGCGACGGCAAGGCAGGGCTCGGCCTGGGATTTCAGGATGCCGGAAACCATGAGAGTGCCGCCGGGACGGATGGCACGGCAGATTTGGGGAAACCCTGCCTCCAGGATGTCATAGAAGATATTGGCAATGACGATGTCGTACTGCTCCCGGGCTTTCCATTTGAGAATGTCCGTTTCGGTAAACTTGATGTCGGGGGTGCCGTTGCGGACGGCGTTTTCCTGAGAGACCTCGACGGCTTTGGGATCAAAATCGCAGCCCCAGACCTTGGAGGCGCCCAGCTTGGCGGCGGCTATGGCAAGAATGCCGCTGCCGCAGCCGAGATCGGCCATTTTCCATGGGCGGTCCTGATGGGGTGCGGCGGCATCCACCAGCATGCGCAGGACGGTGGCCGTGGTGGCGTGATGACCGGTGCCGAAGGCCATGTCGGCTGGAATGGCGATGATTTGCCTGCCTGGATGCAGGGCTTGGGCTTTTTTGAGGTCCGCTGCATTGCGGGCGCTGCAGACGACGAGCTTGCCGCGCACCTGGATGGGGGGAAGCGGCTCAGATGAAAGGGCTGCCCAGTTGCGGCTTTTGACCTCCCGGACGCTGCCGCCAAACATTTTGTGGATGGCGGTGACGGTGCTGCGTTTTTCGGCATAGGCTTCCACGCGGATGGTGGTGCGGCCGGGGACGGCAGTGATGACGAGGCTGAGGTCAGGATTTCCAGCGAAGCGTTCCTCCCAGGCATCGCTCCATTTTTCAGACGACAGCTTGGACCAGACAAACATGAAAATGAGGGAAATTGGCTGAGGGTGCCTTCCAGTTCTTTGTTGTTAGAACTGGAGCGGGTGACGCGATTCGAACGCGCGACATCTTCCTTGGCAAGGAAGTGCTCTACCACTGAGCTACACCCGCTTTTTGGTGGGCCGTGATTCTGGATCAGGATCAGAAAGCTGCAAGCGCAAAGTTGAAGTTTTTGCGCTTTTTTTACCGATCCGAATCCAAAATCAGGCAAACCGCGAAGTCAGGTGAATATTCTCACTGGCACGCAGCCTGAGAGCCGCCATCATGAAACGACATGCCCCCCCGTAAAGAAGTCACCCTCTCGCTGCTCGCGTTCATTATCCTGGTCATCCTGGCGACCGGACTGGCTGCCTCGTACCGTTTTCCGAGTTTGGAACTGCGGCCCATGCATACGGATGAGGCGATCCTGGGGATGAAGCTGGGGGAGTATTGGAACACCGGGCATTTTGAATATGACCCGAAGGATTTTCATGGACCGGCCCTGCACCAGACGAGCATTCTGTGGGGAAGCCTGGCCGGCTGGGATGCCCCGGAGACGTGGACAGAAGCCAACCTGCGTGTAGTGGCGGCTTTGTGCGGTCTGGGTCTGCTTTTGACGACGCTGCTGTTTGTGGATGCCCTGGGGAAGTACGGGTCGGCGCTGGCGATGCTGCTGACGGCAGTCTCGCCCATGATGGTTTTCTACAGCCGGTATTTCATTATGGAGATGCAACTGGTGCTGCTGATCTCCCTGACTCTGGGTTGCTTCTGGCGTTATTCACAGGGTGGGACGCGACTTTGGTTGGTGCTTGGCGGCTGCGCCCTGGGCTTTCAACATGCGACGAAGGAAACCTTTATCCTGAATGTGGGAGCTGCCGTGGTGGGATGGGTGGTGGCGCGATCTTTGATCGGGGACTTTGAACCCCGGCGGGGGAACAGTTTCAAAGTGGGGCCTTCCCGCACGCTGGGCCGGGCCGCACGTCCGTGGCTTTGGGTGCTGATCCCGGCGGCGGTGATTTCGGTGGCATCGTTTTCCAATGGATTCCGTGACTGGGGAGCGGTGGCAGACAGCTTTCTGACGTATTTGAATTATCTGGAGCGCAGCGGGGGCAGCGGTCATGAGAAGCCTTGGCATTATTACCTGACGCTGCTGGTATGGAGGAAGGATACTCTGGTCTGGACAGAGGCGCTGATCGTGGGTCTGGCGCTGGTGGGGATGGCCTTTTCTCTGTTGGGGGATTTCCAGAAGAACCCTGGGAGGCAGGCCTTTCTGGTCTTCCTCTCCGTCTATACCCTGGTGCTGCTGGCCGGGTATTCGGTGCTGAGCTATAAGACACCCTGGTCTATCCTGAGCGCCCAGCACGCGCTGACTTTGCTGGCAGGAGCGGGCGCCCACGCCCTCTGGGCGCATGTGATGCCGGGAAAAGTGATGCGCTGGGGATTCAACCTGCTGCTGACGGCGGGCATCTGGCACCTGTGTGACCAGTCCATCCGGCTGACAGGCACGCATAGCAATCCGCAGTTCGACTACTCGGCAGATGCGCGCAATCCATACGTCTATTCGCACACACAAAAGAGCCTGCTGAAGATGATCAAGGAGGTGAACGATTATGTGGGGGACAAGGCGGAGGAAATGAAAATCCAGGTGATCACCCCGGATTCCGGCTGGCCGATGCCTTGGTACTGGCGGACTTGGAAGAATGTGGGCTATCAGGAAACGGTGCCCGCCTCGCTGGATGCGGACGTGATCGTGGCCGATGCTGAATTTTACGATTTGGTGAAGGCCAAACTACCGCCGGATGCTTACACGGAAAATTATCCCTATGGGCTGCGGCCGGGGATCATTCTGACCCTGTTTTTGAAAAAACCGGAAGTGGAGCCCCCTGCCCCGGCGCCCCCATCTGCGCAGGAAGAGGAGGCTCGTTTTCAAGGGCCGCCGCCACCTCCGCCGGAGGGGACACTGTCCGCCCCGCCCATATTCTCCCCTGCCCTGCCAGCGCTCCCTGGCAGCACGCTGGTGCCTATTCCCCAGCCATGACGGAATACCACCGGTTCAGCCATGAGGCGATGGCCACTTCCTTTGAGGTGATCATTGCGCAGGACGACGTGGATGCCACGTATGCCTCCCAGGCGGCGGTGGCGGTGTTTAGCGAGATTGACCGGCTGGAGGATGAGCTGAGCCGCTTCCGTCCAACGAGTGAGATCGCCCGGCTGAACCGTCTGCGGGCAGGTGAAAGCCTGGCGGTGACGCTGGCCGCCTGGGACTGCCTGAGCCTGGCGAAAAGTGTGCATGCCGAAACGGGCGGGGCTTTTGACATCACCATCGGACCGCTGATGCACCTGTGGCGGACCCCTGACGGCCAACTGCTGGAGCCTGAAGAAGCGCGGCTGGCCCTGGCGAGGCAGAGCGTGGGCAGCGAGCTTTTCGAACTGGAGGAAGACGGCTGCCGGGTGCGCGTGCTGGCGGACCACATGGTCTTTGACCTGGGGGCGGTGGGCAAGGGCTATGCGCTGGACCAGGCGGTACAGGTGCTGCAGGACTGGAGCATCACCAGGGCTTTTTTAAATGCCGGGGACAGCACGCTGCTGGCGCTGGACGGCCCCTCCGGTGAAGAAGCCTGGCCGGTAACGCTGGCGGAGGGGAGCCAGGAAAAATGGCTGACCCAGCAGGCACTGAGCGGCAGCGGATTCATGGTGCAAGGAGCGCACCTGATGAATCCGCGCACGCTGAGACCGTTGCCATTGCAGGACAAACGCAGCTACGCCATCGCCCCGACGGCGGCGCTGTCAGATGCGCTTTCTACGGCATTCATGATCATGAGCGCGGAGGAGATCGCGGAATTATGCGCCAAGTATCCGGGAGTGGAGTGGCTGGAGATTTAACCTGAACTCCGCGATGGATCCGGGTCATCGGGGAGCATACGGGCGGCACCTGCAGGGTTGTGACGCAGCAACGGTCATTTTGCGGCAGTGACGCCGGGGATGGGGACGGGGAAGAGTTCGTTCTCAGCGACTTCTTTTTTCAACAGAGCCACGGCTTGCTGGATGACTTCGGGATGGGCGGCGGAGATGTCGTTTTCCTCGGCGATGTCCTTGGAGAGATCATAGAGCTCCCACTTGCCGGGGGTTTTGGTTTTCTGATTTTGCAGCACGGCTTTCAGGTCGCCCATGCGAACGGCGACCTGGCCGCCGTATTCCGGGAAGACCCAGAGCATGGGGGCGGTGCGCTCCTGCTTTTTGCCACTGGTGAGGGCGGGCCAGAGGCTTTGACCGTCGAGACCTGAAGGAGCTTCAAGGCTGGCGGCATCGCAGAGGGTTTTGAACCAGTCGGCAAAGAAGCCGGGGGTTTCATTGACAGCATTGGCAGGGATGCGACCTGGCAGGCGGGCGATCATGGGGATGCGAATGCCACCTTCATAGACGCTGCCTTTGTAGCCACGCAGGCCAGCAGTACTGTTGAAGAACTTGCCGTCCACACCGCCGACATGGAAATGAGTGGTGGGTGAGCGCGGATGCGTGGTGCCGTTGTCACTGGTGAAAACGACGAGGGTGTTGTCCACGACGCCGGCTTTTTCCAGGGCTGCCAGCACGCGCCCGACATAACCGTCGAGGTCGGAGATCATCGCTGCATAACCGGCGCGCGGACGCGGATGGGGGACGTATCCGTTCTGGCCACGGTAGGGTTCGTCATCCCATTCCTCGGGGAATTTTTCCACAGACTCGCGCGGCGGATGCATGGAGACATGCGGCTCGATGAAGGCGAGGTAGAGGAAGAAGGGCTTGGCGGCATTGCCTTCGATGAACTTTTCTGCCTCGGCGATCATGAGTTTGGGCGCGTAAGTTTCGCCGATCCAGTCGTCCATCTTTACTTCGCCTTGGGGCTGCTTGGCATGGCCGGGAACAGGCTTTTCATTGATAATGATCTTCTCCGTGTTGCGCCAAAGGTGCGGGGGATAAAAGCTGTGGGCGACGCCCTGGCAGTTGTAGCCGAAGAAAAGATCGAAACCCTTTTTGTTAGGCTCGCCCGTGCTGCCGACTGGGCCCAGGCCCCACTTGCCCATCGCCCCGGTGGCGTAGCCGGCCTTTTGGAATACCTGGGCGACGGTCACGGCCTGTTCCGAGATGGGATACTGGCCTTCATCGAATTCCGGGAAATATTTCTGCACCTTCAGGTTGCCGCGAATTTCTGCATGCCCGGCGTGCTTGCCGGTCATCAGCATGCAGCGTGCGGGGGCGCAGACCGGGGCGCCCGTGTAGTGCTGGGTGAAGCGTGAGCCTTCCTTGGCCAGGCGGTCCAGATGCGGGGTGGGGATCTTTTTCTGGCCGTAGCTGCCAAGCTCCCCCCAGCCGAGGTCATCGGCGAGGATGAAGACCACATTCAGCGGTTTTTCGGCAGCCGTCAGGCCGGCAGTGGCGAGGCCTAAAAAGCCCACGATCAGGAAAAGGGAACGCAGCGGTTTCATCCTTTTCTGAACGTGGGGCCGGAGCCAAATCACACGTAAAGTTTACCGTAGGACTCCTTGATTTTGGCCAGCCATTCATCCTGATCCATGGACCAGTAGAGGTTGGAAAAAATCTCGACCTCGCGATGCCCCTGGAAGCCGGTGGCATCCACCCAGTCGGAGATCTGGCGGATGGGGATGCAGCCTTCCCCCATGAGGCCACGGTCATTCAGCAGATCGGCGGTGGGAGTTTTCCAATCACAGATATGAAAGGCAAAGAGGCGCTTTTGGGCGGCGGTCAACTCAATCTGATGCTTCAACTCCGGGTCCCACCAGATGTGATAGACATCGGCGGCGATGCCCACCAGTTCCGGGGAGCCGAGGGCATCGCAGATGTCATTGGCCTGGCGCATGGTGTTCACGGCGCTGCGGTCATCCGCATACATAGGGTGCAGCGGCTCGATGCCCAGCTTCACGCCCGCCGCTTCGGCATCCGGCAGGACGGCGGCGATGCCATCGGTGATTTGTTTTCTCGATTCTTCCAGCGGTTGGCCGGGGACGGCTCCACACACCAGGACGATGAGCGGGGCTTCCAGCTCATGCGCCTGCTCAATGCAGCGGCGGTTGTCATCAATGGCTTTCTGGCGGGCCTCAGCCGTGGAACCGGGAAAAAATCCGCCCCGGCAGAGACTGACCACATCCAGGCCGGATTCACGGGCATGCCGCCCGACGGCGGCAGCATCGCGGCCTTCCAGATTGTATCTCCAGAAGGTGATGCCCTGAACGTCAGCCGCAGAGTACTTTTGGATGCATTCTTCCGTGCTCCAGTGCTTGGTGGTGATGGTGTGGACGCAGAGGCGGTGCATAGCCACGATAAAGCCTGGGAAGGGACGTTTTGTCCAGTAAATGGTTGGCGATCCGCGTCCAGCCCTTACAGGGTTAGGTAGCGCCCTCAGAGCCTGACCTGTCAACCGTTGGCATTGGTATGCTGAAAGGCCTCAATGGCCTGTCTGGCTTCCATTTGAATTGGGGGAGGCAGATTAAATACGATACAGGTTCCACCATCGGTGCAGACCTGTAGATGGCCGCGGCGGATGCTGCGAACTTCAGACCATAAAATGTGGGTGACCAAATGACCGTCACGGAAAAGTGAAATCCCGTCTGATGCAACCACGTAGCGGCGACCGAATATTCGTGCAATCCCATAAAGCCACAAGATCGCAAGCATAATGGCCGAAGAAGCAATTGAAACGGCAAGCGCCTCCTGCCAGCCTCTTCCGCCAATAAGTGCAGCCAGAAAGAAGGAAGCAAACGCAAAGGCGGTCACACGGAGGAAACAAACCTTCACGCTGGCGGTATCGGTGCGAAACTCGCAGATAAATGTCGGAGGTGCGCTCATAAGGCGACACAACTTTCCAAAGCACAGACTTTGTGATTAGCGGGCTGCCCACACCTTGGCATTTTTCCCAGCGCGGACGAAATCAGGACTGTGGGGAACCTGTATCTGTGCCGGCAATCTTGGTGCGCATGTCGGTATCGGCGGAGATGTTTTTGTAACGGGCGAAGTCCATGATGCCGAGGTTGCCGTTGCGGAAGGCTTCGGCCATGGCCATGGGGATCTGAGCTTCGGCCTCGACGACGCGGGCGCGCATTTCCTGGGTGCGGGCGGACATTTCCTGCTCCACCGCGACGGCGGCGGCACGGCGGACTTCGGCATTGGCCTGGGCGATCTTTTTGTCCGTCTCGGCCTGCTCGGCCTGGAGCTTGGCACCGACGTTTTCGCCCACGTCAATGTCGGCGATGTCAATGGAGAGGATCTCGAAGGCGGTGCCTGCATCCACGCCTTTGGTGAGGACCAGCTTGGAGATGCTGTCGGGATTTTCGAGCACGGATTTATAGGAAGGGGCGGAGCCGATGCTGCTGACGATGCCTTCACCCACACGGGCGACGACGGTTTCTTCCGTGGCACCGCCAATAAAGCGGTCCAGGTTGGTGCGGACAGTCACACGGGCACGGACTCGGAGGGAGATGCCGTCTTTGGCCACGGCATCAATCTTGCCGCCACGGCCCATGTCGTTGCTGGGGCAGTCAATCACCTTGGGGTTGATGCTGGTGCGCACGGCTTCCAGCACGGTTTTGGTGGTGCCTTTGCAAGCGAGGTCAATGGCACAGGCACGTTTGAAATCCAGAGGGATGCCGGCCTTGTCCGCCGCGATGAGAGAGAGTACGACGTGGGTCACCTCGCCACCGGAGAGGTAGTGGGCTTCAAGCTGGTCCGTGCTGATGTTGAGCCCGGCCTTGGCGGCGGTGATGCGGGTATCCACAATCAGCGCATTGGGAATGCCGCGCAGATACATGGCCAGGAGATTGACAATGCTGACCGGCGCATTGGAGATGCGGGCACGCAGCCAGAGGTTGAAAAACTTGGCGACGATCAAAAACAGGATGATTGCGACGATAATTGCGCCGCCGACGAGGAGGAGTTGGAAGTTGGGCATAGTGTTGGGTTAGGTTACGAGGGATTTGGAATGAGTCGAACAACAAGATTGCCAGGTTCGCTGCCAGTAATCCGGACACGGGCTCCTTGGGGAGCAAAGCCGTCTTCGCAGCGCACTTCGCGCCGGTTGCCATTGA
This sequence comes from Prosthecobacter sp. SYSU 5D2, assembly GCF_039655865.1. Classification (NCBI taxonomy): domain Bacteria; kingdom Pseudomonadati; phylum Verrucomicrobiota; class Verrucomicrobiia; order Verrucomicrobiales; family Verrucomicrobiaceae; genus Prosthecobacter; species Prosthecobacter sp. SYSU 5D2. The sequence goes on from NZ_JBBYXL010000004.1 coordinate 278,261, forward strand.
AGTCCACCCGTCCAAGAGGGCGCAGTTCAGTCAGTGTGGTGCCTTCGGTCCCATTGGCCAGCAGCATCGGTTGATCAGGGGATGGGATGGTCTCCTGCAAAGTGAAAGAATTGTGCCAGAACTTGATGGCAAAAAAGCGCAGCCACACCAGTTGCAGCACCACGGTGCCCACGACAATGCCGCAGGCCAGCGCACTGCGACCCCAGGCCGGCCAGTGGGAAAAATCGTCGGACCACAAAACCAGAATGACTCCGGTAAGAACGCAGAGGGCACCAATCGAACCGGCGATCATGCCGGGCACGAAAGTCTCCAAAATCATCAGGAGAATTCCCAGGATCACGATGATGGCGACGGTGATGACCATGTGTAAAATCATCATGGCGGTTATCCATGGCAGCGTCAAGGTACACTGGTGGTGGAAGCCCGAACACAGTTTTAAAACTTCATCCTTGTTTTGATGAAGAGCCGGGAACACTCAATCCCACACGATGAGGCTGCGGGCAACCTCGCCGCGCTCCAGGGATTCGTAGGCTTCATTGATCTGCTCCAGGGGATAGGTGCGGGTGAGCAGTTCATCCAGCATCAGATGGCCGGACTGATGCAGGCCGATGAGGTGAGTGAGGTCCACGCGAGGGCGGGCGCTGCCGTAGAGGGTGCCTTTGAGGGTCTTTTCCGCATAGACGAGCTGGTTCACGTTGATGCCAGCGCGGGCATCCGCCCGGCAGATGCCTGAGACCACGCAGGTGCCGCCTTTTTTCACGCTGTCGAAGGCCTGTTCGATGGGCTTTGGCAGACCGATGGCTTCAAAGGCATAGTCCACGCCTTTTCCACCCGTCAGGTCCTTGACCGCTTGCACGGGATCGCCCTGGGAGGAGTTTATGAAATGGGTGGCTCCCATCTGGCAGGCCCAAGTTTCTTTAGAAGCAACGGAATCCACGGCGATGATCTGCGCCGCGCTGACCATGCGGGCACCCTGGATGATGTTGAGGCCGATGCCACCGCAGCCAAAAACGGCGACGGTGGCACCGGGCCGCACCTGGGCGGCATACGTGACGGCCCCCACGCCGGTGATGACGCCGCAGCCAATGAGGGCGGCCTTCCAGAGGGGAAAGTCCGGGTCAATTTTAACCACCGCCGCCTCCGGCATGGTGGACAGGCTGCTGAAGGTGGAGACACCGGCGTAATGGCGGATGCTGTCGCCACGGGCATTGCGAAAACGGGTCTGCCCGTCAGGCATGGTGCCGGTGAAGCGCATGGCGGTGCCCATGTCACAGAGGGCGGGTTTGCCATTCATACAGTATTCACAGCGGCCGCAGGAAGCCCGCCAGATGGGGATGACATGGTCGCCTTCCTGCACACTCGTCACGCCTGGACCTACGGCCTCCACGACGCCTGCGCCCTCATGCCCGAGGATGATGGGGCAGGGCATGGGGAGGTCGCCTTTGATGACATGCAGATCACTGTGGCAGACGCCAGCGGCTTTCATCCGCACCATCACCTCCCCGGCCTGGGGCGGGAGCACGGTGACCTCCTCAATAACCATGGGGCGGTTGGATTCATAAAGGACGGCGGCTAGGGCGGTGGACATGAGGCCACTACGCTAGCGCAGATGATCGTCTGACATCCAGCGGCAAGTCAGGTGAAAGCAAATTTGGGCTTCAGCGTTCAACCTTCTTCTCATGATCTTGCGAACCCTTCTTGCCCTCAGCCTTTCTTTCTCTGCCTGTCTTCAGGCAGCCAAGCCGGTGACCCACATTTATAAAAAGGTGGCGGATCGTGAATTGAAGCTCACGATTGTGAATCCGCCGGACTGGAAGGCCACGGACAAGGGCCCGGCGATGGTCTTTTTTCATGGCGGAAGCTGGACGGGCGGACTGCCCAAGCAGTTTACTGAACACAGTGACTATCTTTCCACGCGCGGGCTGGTCTGCATCCAGGTGCAATATCGCCTGCTGAAAGGTCTGCCGCCGGAGACGCCGCCGACGATCTGTGTGCAGGATGCGAAATCGGCCATGCGCTGGGTGCGCAGCCATGCAGCGGAGCTGGGGATTGATCCGCAGCGCATCGGCGCAGGAGGCGGTTCCGCAGGCGGTCATCTGGCAGCCTTTGTCGGCATGGTGGACGGGCTGGACGATCCCCAGGATGACCTGTCTGTCTCCGCCAAGGCCAATGCGCTGGCGCTTTTTAATCCGGTTTTTGACAACGGGCCAGAGAATGGCTGGGGCACAGCCCGGGTGAAGGACCGTTATCCAGAATTCTCCCCTGCGCACAACATTACTTCCGATGATCCGCCTGCCATCATCTTTCTGGGCACGAAGGACAACCTGATCCCGGTGAGCGTGGTGGAGCGCTTCCAGGCCAACATGAAAAAGGCCGGCGTGCGGTGCGAGGTGCGCCTGTATGAGGGGCAGCCCCATGGCTTTTTCAATGCGGGCAAGAAAACTCAAAAATACTTCCACCAAACCCTGCTGGCCACGGACGAGTTCCTCACATCCCTGGGATGGCTGAAGGGCGAGCCGACGCTGAAGGTGGAAAAGTGAGGATTTGAACCCTCAGTATCCTCATCTGAACAAGCCTCTTGCCTCTGGCGTGTGCATGGCTACCATCTTGGGAACCTCTCCCAGGTTGGGGGCGGCCTGATTTTCTGCACCCCTCTCATTTTTGTGAACCTCGCGCTCGTTTCCGGCTGTTGTTTGTGGCTCGGCGGGCTGGCGTTGCTGGCACCGGCGATGGCCGCGCCTGGAGCCGAAGCTGATTCGAGGCGCGTCCTGGATCTCAGCCGGCTGACTTTTCAGCGGAGCATTCTCGAAAAGAGCCTTGAGCCGCTGAAAAAGCACCTTTCCGAGCTGATGCTCCTGGAGAAAAGCCGGGCCCAGGCACGTGACTATGCGGGCGCGATCGAGGCACGCGACTTGCGCAAGCGCCTGGAGACGGAACTGGAACGGCTGGACAAGGAACTCCTGCTTTTACAGACCCGGGAAATGTCCATTCAGGCCAGTATGCTGCCTGACCGGATCCGCCTGCCATTGGACAAGGCAGAGCTGAAGGACGTAAGGCGTGAGGGAGGAACGCTGACGGGGTGGTCCAAACCCGGTGCACAAGCGGTGTGGAAACTGGACAAGCTGCCCCCTGGTGGCTACGAGGTAATCCTGCGCTACCGGTGCAGTCCGCTGGAAGGCGGCTCGCTGGCGGTGCAGGAGTCCCGTTTTAGCCTGATGGCGGATGTGGAAACCACCCTGAAGGGGCCCCAGGACAAAAACCTGGGGACACTCAAGATCACAGACGGTACCGGTCCGCTGAAGATCACGGCGCGGACGGTCTTGAAGGACAATCTGATGCACTTGTTATCCGTAGAACTGATACCTGCCAGCAAATGATGAACAGGGTCCTTTCCAGATTCCATTTTCTCCTCCGCCCCGTAACAGCGGCTCTTGGGCTTGTGGTGACGGGCGGCCTTTTGGCCCAGACTCCGGATCCGGCACCGCTCGCGGTGGCACGGGCAGGTTTTCTGCGGCTGATCATGGCGGACTCACAGACGCTGACGGAGCAATACGAAAGGGCACTGGCCAAGATCGAGCAGGAGCTTGCTGAAGCCTCCGACTATGAAGAGGCGAGGCTGGTGCAGCAGCGCCGCACGGAGCTCAAGGCGCTCTACCTCACCAGTGATACGGCCATGGCCCAAAGCCTGCCATCTCCACTCCTGCCTGCTCAGGCGCGGTTCATCGGGTCCACAGAGGCGAGGGGAGACCTTATCTCCGGCTGGCGTACCAACAACAGCGGCGTGGAATGGTCGAACTTGCGGTTATCCCCGGGCAAATATTATCTGGAGCTGGAGGCCAATCTGGTGGAGCTGCCGTCACTCCCCGGCACGCTGGTCCCCGGACGCTCAAGGCCGCAGGACAGCGCCGTGTTTGATTTTTATGAAGTGACCCTCCTGCCGGGCGCGGCAGAAAACCGGCGCTCCTTCGAGGTGAAGCTAAGCCAGGATGAAACCACGTTTGGACAGCTCAAGATCGGCCCGGTCAACTTTACCCGCAGTCCCGTGACCCTGCGCCTGATGGCCTCAAGCGGTTATCCAGGCAACCTGCTGCGGCTGCGCAACCTGCGGCTGGTACCAGTCACGGAGGAAGTGCCCACCATTACCAGCCCGGCACCCCGGGGACCGTCGCTGGATGATCTAAAAAAGTCCATGAATGAAGCCCTCACAGAGGTGCAAAAACCCATCCTGGAAAGCTATCTGGATTCTCTACGCCTGATGGGGGCAGAAAATGCCGCTCTGAAAGATGCGGCGGATGCGGAAGCCAAGCGGCTGCTGAAGCTGATGGAAAACAGCCGCGGCCAGACGACGGGGCCGCTGCGCATCCTGGGCAACAATGGCGGGCTGAACGGCTTTGAAGATCTGGATGGGGCACGTTTTGTGGCAGATGCCGGCAACCGGGGGGACCGGTTTATGATTGAGCACGAAGGCCGCAAACAAAGCATCCGTCTGTTGTGGCTTCTGTGTGCGCCGCTTGATGCTGGGGACGAGGCTGCGAGCCGTGCCTTCAGCCGGCACTTCGGGCTGGGAGAAAGTGATGTAACGCCGCTGGGACGTACGGCGCAGGAGTTCACCGCCGGCTATCTGGACGGCAAAGAACTGCGCGTGCTGCTGCGCCCTGGCCGGGACAAGGATGGCACGGCCAATGCCCTGGTGTTCCTGCCTGAAATCGGCCTGTTTCAAAACGTGCTGGTGGACCAGGGACTGGCGGCAGTCATCGCCCCCAAGGACCGTCGCGGCATGATGGAGAATGGATTGTTCGATTCTTTGTTAGACCGTGAAAAGGCTGCCAAAAGGCAGGATCCACCCCCAGGCGCCTGGGGTCTCAGCGTTTCCTCTCCCAAATGAACCTGCGTCTATTTTTATGCAGTTTTGCGTTCGCCCTTCCCTCCCTGGGAACGGCCCAGGTAACGCTGCCCGTGAACTCGGCCCCGGTATCTGCCAGTGGTGAAAACTCACGGCTCCGGCAGATGGAAACCATCTACCAGCTTCAACTGCGGGCGAAGCACATCCCGCTGCTGAGCAAATACATCACCGATCTGCAAGCCCTGGCGGAGCAGGCCCCGGACCCGATGCCCTATCAGCAGGAAATAGAGCGTATCCAGGGCATCATCAGCCGTGGAGGTGTGGTGGACCTCGCGGCAGCCGTGCAGTCACTCAAGACCCCGGCTGAAGCCCCGATCACGCAGCCCTTGCCTGCGCCCATGGGCAACAGGCGTGCGTTCATCGCCCTCACCCCTGCCCTGGCCCGCAGCATCAGCCCCACTCCGGATGGCAGCGCCAGCCCGGAAGCGGCTGCGATTGGCGAGATTGACTGGCGGATTGATTCCCTTCCAGCAGGCACCTATGACATCGTCCTGAACTATGCCTGCCCGAAACTGGACATGCCGCTGCAGGTCCGGCTAACCCTGGGCCGGGAAAAAGTGGAGGCGGTCATGGATGCCAGCAACCTGACCCCCACGGCCGATACTTTCGGCCTTGTGAAGCTGGGCCAGATCACCCTCGCCACAGAATTGCGCGGAGAAAGCCTGAAACTGAGCGCGGGAGACAAGACAGGCAATGCACTGCTCATCCGGCAGCTCGTCATCACCCGGACACGGGCGGCAGCGAACTGAACGACGGCAGAACAGTGCGCCATTTCAGTACTCCCTTCAGCCTTCAATGTCAGGCTTGCGCTTAGCGGCCCACTTCAAAATCGCATCCAAAACAGGGCACAGAGACTGTCCCCAGGGGGTCAATGAATACTCCACCTTGGGCGGAACCACCGGATAGACCTCGCGGTGGACGATACCGTCTTTTTCGAGCTGGCGGAGCTGCTGGGCCAGCATCTTTTGAGTGACGGCAGGGATCGCCCGTTCCAGATCGGAAAACCGTTTCACCTGGCCGCCAAAGAGCTGAAAGAGGATCAAAAACTTCCAACGTCCTTCCAGCATCCGCAGCGCCTGCTCCACACCTTCCGCCGCTGTGACAGGGGTCCAGCGCACAGTTTTTTGCACTTTTTTGACACTTACTTTTTTGTGGGTTCTTGTCATTTTGTAAGGTTGTGAGTCAATAGAAAGCAGTCTCAATCTGACTGTCAAAACCTAGTTCAACCAACCATGAATTCATCAACTCCACAGGTCCTTTCGGACTACTTTTCCGCCGCCAATGACGGCCGCATTGATGACACGGCAAGCTGCTTTGCTGCGGATGCCCTGGTCCATGATGAAAATCAGGACCGCCTTGGCCTGGATGCCATCCGCACCTGGATCGAACACACGACGCGTGAGTATCAGCCGAAGACTGATGTGGCCAGCATTGAGGCCGTCGAAGATACCTTCGTCGCAGTTGCCACGGTCTCGGGCACGTTTCCTGGAAGCCCGATACAGCTCACCTACACTTTCACTGTCCAGAACGAAAAGATCACCGGCCTGTCCATCCGCTAAATGCTCCGCATATGAATCCATTCCGCACCCGCCTGGTTATTCTTGTTTCATTCGTTTCCCTCATCTCGAGCTGCACGCTTCCTCAACGAACTGGCCCATCAGCCACAGACATCCACCAGATCGGCCTGGTGTGGCTGAAGAATGCAGGCAGCCAGGAGGACCGGCAAAAGGTCGTTGAAGCGGTGCATTCCTTTGGCGCAGACATCCCTGAAGTGAAGCAAGCCGTGGTCGGACGCACCGATGGGATCGGCGGCCCGTTCTCGGATGCATCGTATGATGTTGGTTTCATCCTGACTTTCAAAGATGAAGCGGCACGCCAGCGTTACAATGAGCATCCGGTGCATCAGAAGGCGGCGACCGAGGTTTTCCTGCCTTTGTCGAAGAAGCTGCTGTTTTATCGTTTCGTTGCGGAATGACGCAGACGGGCACTTGGCAAGTGCCTCTCCTTGTTTACAGATCCACCAGGCGTTGAAGACGGGTGAAGAGGAGGCTGCAGCGGACGGCGGATTCGGGGACACCGGTGAGGCGGGAGATGGCCTGGCGATAGAGGGCTATCTGAGGAGCGTAACCGGCGAGCTTTTCCTGGAGAGAGAGATCGTCGGGGGCGACATCCGTTTTGAAGTCCACAATCCAGGCGCTGAGGCAGTGGCCTTCGTCATCCTGGTCCAGGATGACGCGGTCAAAGGTGCCTGAGATCCATTCGCCATCCAGCACAAGATCAAACGCGCGCTCACGCCAGACGGTGGCGTGAGGGCCAGGGCGGGCAAAGGCAGGGGCACAAGCGGGGGCCTCCAGAACGCTGCGGACCATGGCCAGGGCATTGGCGGCCGGGCCTTCGGTGGCGCTGAAGTCATCCGGCAAAAGCAGGCCTTTGGCCAGCCAACGTTGTTCGAGTGAGGGGATATCGGGGGTCCATTCGATCTCGGCAAAGAGTTCATGCACCAGTGTGCCGAGGCGGCGTCCAGGCTCGCGGCCTTCGCCGAAAAGGATGCTGCCTTTGATCTTGAAGCTCTCCTCGCCGGAAGGCGTACGGCGGCGGGGGAGAGGCTGGGTTTCGCGGAGCAATGCGCCTAACGGAGAGTGTAATAAAACAGGAGCGGGTACGGGAGCGGGGACAAATGGGTGGGCTTTGAACCAAAATTCGTCACCGGTTTCCCATTCCACGATACCAAGGCTTTCTTCGGTCAAAGGACGGCTGCTGTCGCGGCCCAGTGTCTCGCGCAGGAGCCTGGATTCTTTGAGGGCCTTGCCGGATTTAGGCGGGAGTTCAGTGATAAAATAGAGGCCGCGTTTGGCCCGTGTCATGGCCACGTAGAGGCGGCAGAGGGATTCAAAGGCGGTGCGGCGTTTGGTCTCTTGAAGGCCTGCGCGGAGGGTGGGGTCCAGTTGTGAATAGACTTTTGGCGGGGTCTCCAGCACCCAGTTGACGCCTTCAACACTGCGACTGACGAGGTATTCCTCCCGCCGGGGGGTATCCATGGCAGTACCGTCCAGGCTGGGGAGGATGACGATATCAAACTCGAGCCCCTTTGAGGCATGAATGGTCATGACCTGGACGGCCCGTGCGCCGCCACGGATGCGCAGCGGATACTCATGGGCAAATTCGATGAAGGCATCCACATCACGGTTGCCGAGGGCATCGAATTCGGTGGCGATATCAGCCATCTGGGACAGGCGGCGGGCGTGGAAGGCATCCATCTGCGGATGCACCTGCCAAAGGCGTGGCGTCCATTCTTCCATGAACGCGGCGAAGCCTTTTTCATAAACCAAGCTCTGGACCTTGGCGATGGTTAAAGAGCTGGATTCCGTGGCGGTCTCGATCTGCGGCCAGAGCGGCGTCATGCGCAAATGTTCCAGGGCCTGTTTGTCCCCCGGATGAGCGGCGAGGGTAAGCAGAGAAAGCAGGGCCAATGTAAGCGCATTGTCCGTGCAGGGATGCTGGTCGGATTCACAGACGACCTCCATACCGGTGCTGGCGCGGAGGGCTTCGGTGATCAGGCGGGCCTCGGCATTGGACCGCACCAGGATGGCGCAGGAGAGACCGCGCTGGAGAGGCTGGAGGTGGTTTAAGAGTTCCCCCGCCAAGTGGGCGGTGGGGTCGTCGGAATCCAGTTCGGCGGCGGGTGAAATGAGGGCGGCGTGGCCGGTGAGCTGCGCTTGGGCAGCGGTGTGGGGTTCGAAAGCGAAGCCTTTGAGCGTGCCTTCAGGGAGGAGAGTTTCCAGGGCGATGCGGTCGCCAAAGACGGCATTGACGGCATCCAGCACAGGCTGAGCGCTGCGGAAGGACTGGCTGAGCTGGCCGGTGTTCAGGCCGCGTGCGCCGCTGGCGGGATAAGCGCGCAGGATGTCATCAAAGAGGTCCGGCTCGGCCTGGCGCCAGAGGTAAATAGACTGCTTGGGGTCCCCCACGGAAAAGAAGCTGCGCGCGCCGCTGTCATCCTGGATGGCCTCATCCACCAGGCCGCCGATGACCCGCCACTGCACACGGCTGGTGTCCTGAAATTCATCCAGCAGCCAATGGTGATTCCGCCCGTCCAGCCGGAACCACAGATCCCCTGCCCCAGCAGCCCAGGAGGCGTCTTTTTGGGCAGAGAGACAAAGCAGCCGCTGGACATCCGCAAAGGACAGCCGCCCCCGGGCACGCACGCGCTGGGCATACTCATCTGCAAGCATTGAAATGACGGCAGCCAGACCGCGAGTGCGGCCGGCACGGACGATGAATTCACGCGCCATGAGGGTTCGGACCAGGTTCACCAATGCCCTGGCGGCTGCGCCGCTGACGGGGGTCCTTTTGCGCATCCACATCAGTTCGGCATCGCCCGCGAGGAGGTCGGACCATTTTTCCTGGGCCTTTTCCAGCAACTCTTTCACGCGCTTCGGCAGGGCCATACCGGGCACCGTTTCCAGCGTGGCGGTGAGAGTTTCTTCAAGCAAGTCTGCCCCCGCGTCACTGAGGGGAACAAAAGTGGTGCGGACAGCAGCAATGGCATCCGGCAGCGATTCCATTTCCAGGCGCTGCGACCAAATTTGTGCAATGTCCCCCCATCCCCGAAGGTCGTTTTCAGGTCGAATAGCAGAGTCCTCCCAGAGGGTGAGTCCATCCGTCAGCCAGTCCTGCAGGGCACTGTCCACTGTCTTTTCTTCAGCACCAAAGGTGGCCTGCTTGTAGGCCTCCATGAGGGTCTTTTGGGCGGCACCGTCTTCTTCGAGGTAAAGGCGCTCCAGCAGGCTGTCCAGGGCCTCGCGCCGGGCCTGGCGGGTCTCATCTTCATCCATGACGCGGGCACCCGCGGGCAGGCCCAGTTCCATGGGAAAACAGGCGGCCACTTTGGCAAAAAAGCTGTCCATGGTGCCCAGTTGCAGGCGGTGCATGCGCCGGGTGATGCGCCGGAGCATGAGGCTATAGTCCTGCTCTTCCGGCACGGGAGGCTGGCTGTCTTTAAAGAATTCGGCGGCTTTCTCAGGATGCTCCGCCATCTCCGCGAGGCGTTGAAGGATGCGGCTGAAGAACTCCCCGGCGGCCTTGCGAGTGAAGGTCATGGCGGCGATTCCTTCCGCCTCCTGGTCTAAGGCGAGCAGGTGCAAATACCGGCGGACCAGTTGATACGTTTTCCCCGAGCCAGCCGAAGCGGAGATGAGCAGGTGCTGAAGGGGGGCGGGCATGGGGAAGTTCAGTCGGCAGTTTTCAGTATTCGGTTTCCAGTATTCAGATGTGAGAGGTGGCTATTGTATGGGAATGACAGCGGGAAATGAAGCATTCAAGTATCATCACGAGACTTTTGCTTGGCGCATCGTTTCATTTCCGCTAAATCCTTGGAGCGTTTCAGGTCTGAATCCTGAACACTGATTACTGAACACTTTAAACTCACAGCCATGCCCCACGTCAGCACTAACGGAATCCAGATGTATTATGAAGAACGCGGCAGCGGCGAACCGCTGGTCTGCATCATGGGGGTCACGGCTCCGGGCGGGGTGTGGGAGGCGCATGCGGCAGAGTGGTCCAAGCATTTCCGCTGCATTCTGGGTGACAACCGGGGCGTGGGCCTGACGGACAAGCCGGAGGGACCTTATTCCTCCGCGATGATGGCGGATGATTACGCGGGGCTGATGGACCAGCTTGGCATCAAGCAAGCACGCATTGTCGGTTGTTCGCTGGGGTCCGTGATTGCCCAGCAGCTGGCCATCCGGCATCCGGAGAAGGTGAAGAGCATGATCCTCATGTGCACGTGGGCACGGCAGGACCGGTTTGGCATTTATACATGGCAGCACATGATGAAGTGCAAAGCGACGATGCGCCCGGAGGACTTCATGCACTATGTGCAGATGCTCATCTTCACGAAGCCGTGGTTCGACAACGATGACTGCTGGAGCAATATGCAGCAGGGGCTGAAAGACGCGGCGAACAATCCTGCCCCGCAGCCCGTGCATGCCATGGAGGCGCAGGCCGCTGCGGCCATGACTCACAACACCATCAGCGACCTGAAGAATGTCAAGTGCCCGACTCTGGTCATCGGCGGTAAGGACGACGTATTCACGCCGAAGTGGATGGGCGAAGAAGTGGCCGCCACCATTCCCGGCGCTGAACTGCATCTTTATGACAATGCCGGCCATGCCTTCCATTGGGAATGCCTGGCTGATTTCAATCCGCGCACGACGGAGTGGCTGTTGAAGCATTGATCCAGCCTCGCGGGGGGCATGATTGCATCGCAGGTGCCAGCACACATGGTACCTGCGCATCGTGTAACAAATTCCTCAAAACTGTGTAGGTACCCATAGGCATCCCCTTAACGGAGGGGATGCCTTATTCGATTGCCATGAAACGCGCCTTTTTTCTTGTCTCCGGTATTGCCGCCCTGATCTGCCTCACCCACCAGACTGGCCATGCCGCAGATGAAATGAAGGGACGTGAGGTGGGAGACGTGCTCAAACACCTGACGGACAAGGAGCTTATCAAGTTGAGAAGCGGCCGGGGGGAGGGTGTCGATGAAGCGACGGCCAAGCTCAAGGCTGCTGAAGTCTCCAAGGACACGGCTTTTGTGCTCAAAGTGGGCAAGATGGAAGAGTGGGACTTCCCCAACCAGGGCAATGTGGAAGGCTGGAGGACCAAGGGCATTCCCGAGCGCCTGCGCGCTGCCGGGCTATACATCGAGACCAACATGATCCTTTACATCAAAAAGGAGGCCCTGACCCAGGAGGGGCTGGACATCGTGAAGAAGCACCGATCCGGAAACAAGCTGCTGCTGGCAGGGCGCGTAAGCCGGTGTATCATCATCCAGACCAATGCTGGCCAGACAGAACTCCACATTGATCTGCAGGTCAGCTCCATCAGCGAAGCACGCTGAACCTGCCGGTGCATTGCCCGCTTTTGTTTGCAAGCTGAGGCCAAACGCTTCCCTATAATATTCGTGATTGCCAAGCTGCCAGATATTGGGATGCTGGGCGGACCCCGGGCAAGAAGGTCCGGGGGCCGTTTTCAACGATTATTCACCCTTTTCCCTGCCAACTATCATGGGCCTCATGGATTACCTCAAAGGACAGTTCCTGGAAATCATCCAGTGGACAGATGACTCACGCGACACGCTCTCCTGGCGCTTTCCAGATGAGGACAAGGAGATCAAGCACGGCGCGCAGCTCATTGTGCGGGAGTCACAAATCGCCCAGTTTGTTTACCTGGGGCAGTTTGGCGATACGTTCATGCCCGGAAAGCATGACCTCGTCACGGATAACATTCCAATTCTTTCCACGCTGAAGGGCTGGAAGTATGGTTTTGAATCGCCCTTCAAGGCGGATGTTTATTACGTCACCACCCGCCTCTTCACGGGCAACAAATGGGGCACGAGCAACCCCATCATGATGCGGGACCAGGACTTTGGCATCGTGCGTGTGCGGGCCTTTGGCACCTTTGATTTCCGCATCATTGATCCGAAGATCTTCCTCAAGGAAGTGGCGGGCTCCGACCATCATTTCCGTTTGGATGAATTTGCCGATACGATGCGCAGCCGCATTGTGAGTGTGTTTTCTGATGCCCTGGCCACGGCCAAGGTGCCGGTGCTGGACCTGGCCACGCGCTACAGCGAAATGGGCGATGCACTGCTGCCGCTGATCAATCCGGCGATGATGGGCAAGTATGGCATCGAGATCACGAGCTTCCTGCTGGAAAACGCCAGCGTACCGCCCGAGGTGGAAGCGGCCATCGACAAGCGCAGCAGCATGAGCGCGATCGGCAATCTGAACGATTACGTGAAATTTCAGATGGCCGAGGGCATGGCCAAAGGCGGCGGAGGCCCTGCTGGAGCGGCAGCGGAGATCGCGATGGGCTTCGGCATGGCTAACCAAATGTTTGCCCAGGGCGCTTTCAATCCAAACCAGCCACAGGGCACACCAGGAGTCGGCACACCGCCTCCCCTTCCCAACACCGCCCCAGCAGCAGCGGTGGCCCATGCGGGCATCCTGACCCCCACGCAGGTGGCGGAAGTGCTGGGCGTGAGCGAGGGCGATGTCATCGCCAGCATCGAATCCGGCGACATCAAGGGCAAGAAGATCGGCACGCAGTATCGCATCACCCAGGCGGCCCTGGATGAGTTTTTGGCGCATTGACCGGAAGTTCAAACCCGTATAGCCGTATCAATCCCAGTGGAGCCGGACCGAGTGTCCGGCTTCCTTTTATCCACCTTCCTATTTTCCGCATGAACACCCGCCGTCATTTCATCCACACTCTGCTGGGCTCCAGCGTTGCCACAGGCTTCCTGGCGGCTCAGGACACCAAACTGAGCTACAAAGGGGAGAACATTCAATACGGTCTGGTGACGTACATGTGGGGCGCAGACTGGGATCTGCCGACGCTGATCGCCAACTGCACGGAGGCGGATGTGCTGGGCGTAGAACTTCGCATCGAGCACGCCCACAAAGTGGAGCCGGTGCTGACTGCCGGCCAGCGTCAGCAAGTACGCGCCCAGTTTGAGGACTCCAAAGTCAAGGTGCTGGGCATGGGCACAAACGCCATGTTTCACAGCCCCGATGCGGCGGAACTGAAGAAGCAGATCGAAAACGCCAAGGCCTACATCAAGCTGAGCCACGACATCGGCGGCAGCGGCGTAAAGGTGAAGCCGGACAAGCTGCCCAAGGAAGTGGCCAAGGAGAAGACGCTGGAACAGATCGGCAAAGCGCTGGCTGAACTGGGCGACTACGCGCTGGGGTTTGGCCAGGAGATCCGGCTGGAAGTGCATGGCGAGGTCACCGACCTGGGCGATGTGAAGACTGTGATGGAAGTGGCGGACCGGGACAATGTGCGCGTGTGCTGGAACTCCAATCCCCGCGATCTGGAGGGAGAAGGCATCGAGGCCAACTTCGCCAAAGTACAGCCTTTCCTGGGACAGACCCTGCATGTCCGCGAGCTCAATGATGCCAAATACCCTTTTGAAAAGCTGGTCAGCCTGCTGGTGAACGCCGACTACGAAGGCTGGATGTTGATTGAGGCCACCACGAAACCCGCCGACCGCGTGGCCGCCCTGGCTGAGCAAAAAAGGCTGTTCACAAGCCTTGTTACCGCGGCAAGAAAGACGGCGGCATAAAGCAGCCGGTTCATGGCATGAAGGGAGGCCGGGACAATTATTTGAAATAGGCGCGCCCGTAGCGGCTTACTCTTGGACCAGGCTTGCCCAACTGCTTTGCTAAGCAGGTCAGCATCCGCTGCTACCATGAAATCCGCCCCCCTTTTTCTTTTGCTCTCCCTGGCCTCTTTGCTTCAAGCGGAGGTTCCCAAACTGGACACTCTTTTCCCGGCGGGAGGACAGATTGGCTCCACTTTTACCCTCACCGCAGGCGGCAAGCTGGATGAAAAAGTGAAGCTGTGGACCGAGGCTGAGGGCGTTCATTTTGTGCCTACGGGCAAAAAAGGCGTCTGGCAGGCCACGGTGACGGCCCAGGCGCAGCCGGGCATTCATCTGGTGTATGCCTGCAATGAGGAAGGTGCTTCTGAGCCACGGCGCTTCAGCGTTGGCAAATATCCGGAAATGGAAGAAGCGGAGCCTAACAATGAGGTTGGCAAAGCACAGATGATTTCCAAACTGCCCGTCTGCATCAATGCAAAACTTGGCGAGCGCGGAGATGTGGACGGATACAGCGTGAAGCTGAAGGCAGGACAGACGCTAGTGGCACTGGTGGAGGCGTATGCGCTGGGCTCACCCCTGGATATGCTAGCGCACATCGTGGACCCGCAGGGAATACGGGTCAGGACATTCAGCGACGGGCGCAACCTGGACCCCTTCATTGCCTATACGGCCGAAAAGGACGGGCTTTACACCGTACAACTTGCGGGCTTCATCCATCCACCGGCTGCGGATATCAAATTCAACGGCGGCAGCAGCTCCATCTACCGCCTGCACCTGAGCACGGGGCCGGTGGTCACGCAGGTTTATCCCGCTACGATTGCCCAGAAAGGCAAATCAGAGGTGGGTCTCATCGGATACAATTTGGATCCTAAAAAACTACGCTTGCCTCTGGATGAAACCGCGTTGCTCCACCGCGGTGGCGATGTCCTGGTGAATCCGCCGGACTGCATTCAGCCGGTTCAAGTCATCCTGACGGAGAAAGCGGCCACGCTTGAAAAGGAGCCTAACAACAAGGTGGAAGAGGCCACTCCGATACCGGCAGGTGCGGGCGCGGTGGGAGGGCTGATCAGCGACCGCACGGATGTGGATCGCTTTGTCCTGACGATGAAGAAGGGTGAGAAGATGCAAGCCAGGGTGAAGTCCAAAGCCCTGGGCCTGCCGTTGGATGCGACCCTGCGGGTGGAAGGACCGGATGGCAAGGTAGTCGCCACCGGCATTGACCAGGGCACTGACCCTGACCCGAATGTGAGCTGGACGACAGCGGCAGAGGGGGCTTATCAGCTCATCGTGGAGGACCAGTTTCACCGGGGCGGGCCAGAGCATTATTATGTGCTGGAGACCGGGCTTCCTGCGCCGACCTATGCGGTGACGCTGCCGGAGAGAAAACCGGTGGTCATCGAGCGCGGCAAGAGCCTGAGTGTGAAGATCAACATCAAGCTGCTGAACGGATACAAGGAGCCGCTCATCGCCCGTGTTTCAGGCTTGCCCGCAGGCGTTCATGCGGCGGATGTCACGGTGCCCGAAAAAGGCGGCGACGTAGAGCTGAAGCTGGCGGCCGCCAGCAATGCACCACCGGCTACCGTGCCAATCACCTTTCAGGTCTGGACAACGAAGGAACCAGCCAGCCAGATCACGGCGGACTATCCGCTGCGCAGCGAGGACGTGCGCGGGACCACGCTACGCGACCGGGCATCGTGGTTCTGGCTGACCGTCCGTTGATACAACGGGCGAATCCGGCATCGCAGCGCCGCTTTTCAAACGTTTCTCTTTCCACAGCCCTGCCGGTCTTCTAACCTGAACACTGCCCCATGTCCCTGATTTCCCTTTCCCACATTTCCAAATCCTACAATGAACCTGGCAGTGGCAACGTGGTGCCAGTGCTGAGGGATGTCTCCCTGACCATTGAGGCCGGTGAATCCGTGGCCATCGTCGGCCCTTCTGGCTGTGGCAAGAGCACGCTGCTCAACATCCTGGGCACGCTGGATGTGCCGGACCAGGGGGATTATATCTTTGATGGCAGCAGCATTGGCGGCAACACGCCGGAACAGCTGGCGGCACTGCGCAGCGAAAAGGTGGGTTTCATTTTCCAGCTTCATCACCTCATGCCCCAGTGCACGGTGCTGGAAAATGTGCTGCTGCCCACGCTGGCCCTTAAAGCAAAACCGGATGCCGCCAGCCTGCAACAGCGGGCAGAGTCGCTGCTAAAATCCGTGGGACTGCAAGATCGCCTGAACTGGAAACCGGCCCAACTCTCCGGTGGTGAGCGACAGCGCGTGGCCGTAGTGCGAGCGCTGATCAACCAACCCAAAGTCATCCTGGCCGATGAACCCACCGGTGCCCTGGATGAAAAGAATGCTGAATCCCTCACCTCTCTCCTTTTAGAGCTCCAGCAAACCACTGGCACCACCCTTGTGATGGTGACCCATCATCCCGCCCAGGCGGCACGCATGGGCCGGACCCTGAAGCTGCATGAGGGCATGCTGGTCGGATAGGAAGAGGTGCCGTTTACAGTTTTCTGTGTGCAGTTTTCAGGGATCAGAAGTTCGGAGTTCCGCATTCATGCGGCTCTGGCAAGAACTTCGAACCTCCCAGCATCCCGAATTCATGCGGTACTCCAAACTTCTGATCAAGCTTAACAAGTTCGATTGATTATTCGAATATGGCATTGCTGATCGATTCATTGAGTGAAGAATCTGCAATGCCTCGCTTAAATCTGGTAGTGATACGTGCCCGCAATGCGGCCCGCCTGGCGGAATTCTATACTGTCCTTGGACTCAGTTTTGCACTCCATCGGCATGGAACAGGTCCTGAGCACTTCTCCGCCGAGAATGAGAGCGGCGTGTTCGAGATCTATCCAGTGAAGGGAGATGAGGAGCCCACTAGAAACTTGCGTCTGGGCTTTGAGGTGAAGGGTGTCAAAGCCACGGTTTCTGATCTCGTGAAAGCGGGGGCAAAAATGGTCCAGTCGCCGATGGATTCCCCTTGGGGTCTAAGGGCTGTGATCCAGGATCTAGAAGGCCACAAGGTGGAGATCACCGAGGCACGCGATCCATTGACTTGATCAATGGAGGTTTGTGTAAATGTACCGCGCCAGATTTCGATCAGATGGTCTTGCGCTTGCGCTTCAGATGAAGCTGGGCAGTGCTGCGCTGAATCATGGCCATGACGGCGGCGACTTCTTCCTGATGCTCGCCTGGCTTGAGATTTTCCAGAGATTTTTTGGCACGCTCCAGGGCCTCCTCGACGGACTTCTCGTCAATTTCATCGGTATTTACCGCCATGTCGGTGAGGACACGGGTGGTGCTGCCGGTGACTTCAACCAGGCCCTCGCCAACAGCGAGTTCGGTGGTTTTGCCAGCTTTGGTATAACGAAGCTCGCCCACCTGGAGAGTGGTCACCAGCGGGGCGTGAGCCGGCAGAACGCCGATCTCACCATCGTAGCCAGGGAGCACGACTGAATCCACTTCATCTGAAAAGATGCTGGCTTCAGGAGTGACGATTTCGAGTTTGATGGGCATGGAGGGACGAATTTATGATTTACGATTTATGATTTATGATTTGGCACCTGGCCATTGAATCACGATCAGGAAATCGTAAATCAAGAATCATAAATCATAAATGACTTAGGCCTTCGGCACGGTGTCAATGCCGCCCTTCATGTAGAAGTTGGCTTCTGGCACATCGTCGTGCTTGCCATCGAGGATCTCGGCGAAGCCTTTGACGGTGTCTTTGACGGAAACGTATTCACCTTTGGTGCCGGTGAAGATTTCGGCCACGTGGAAAGGCTGGCTGAGGAAGCGCTGAAGCTTACGTGCACGGAACACGATGAGCTTGTCTTCATCGGACAGTTCGTCCATCCCGAGAATGGCGATGATGTCCTGAAGGTCTTTGTAACGCTGAAGCACGCGCTGGACGCCACGGGCGACGCGGTAGTGCTCTTCACCGACGATGTCCGGGGCGAGAGCCTTGGACACGGAGGAAAGAGGATCCACAGCCGGGTAGATGCCGAGCTCTGCCAGGGAACGCTCAAGCACGACGGTGGAGTCAAGGTGAGCAAAGGTGTTGGCCGGGGCGGGGTCGGTCAAGTCATCCGCAGGAACGTAAACGGCCTGGAAGGAGGTGATGGAACCGCTCTTGGTGGAGGTGATGCGCTCCTGCATGGCACCCATTTCAGCGGCCAGCGTCGGCTGGTAACCCACGGCGGAAGGCGTGCGTCCCAGAAGGGCGGACACTTCAGAACCGGCCTGGGAGAAACGGAAAACGTTGTCCACGAAGAGAAGCACGTCCTGGTTCTTCTCGTCACGGAAATATTCAGCCATGGAGAGGGCAGAAAGGGCAACGCGAAGACGGGCACCTGGAGGCTCATTCATCTGGCCATAAACGAGGGCCACCTTGGAGCCGGGCTCGCTGATGTAACCGCCCTGAGGATTGCGGGCGATGTCGTGACCGCTCTTCTTCACCTTGATAACGTCGGACTCGATCATTTCATGGTAAAGGTCATTCCCTTCACGGGTACGCTCACCCACACCGGCGAACACGGAGTAACCACCGTGGCCTTTGGCGATGTTGTTGATGAGCTCCATGATGACCACCGTCTTGCCCACACCAGCGCCCCCGAAGGCACCGACTTTACCGCCCTTGGTGAAGGGGCAGATGAGGTCAATCACCTTGATGCCGGTTTCGAGAATCTGGGCGGAAGGGTTCTGGTCCACCAGGGCAGGTGCCGGGCGGTGAATGGGATAACGCTTGGTGGTGACCGGTGCAGGCTGGTCATCGATGGCGTCGCCAGTGACGTTGAAGATACGACCGAGGACTTCTTCTCCCACGGGAACCGTGATGGGAGCGCCGGTATCGGTAACATCAATGCCACGCTTCAGACCTTCCGTGGAAGACATGGCAACGGACCGGACCCAGCCATCACCCAGGTGGCTCTGCACTTCACAGGTAAGTTTGCTGCTTTTGCCGCCGAGATCAAAAGTGATCTCAAGGGCGTTATAAATCTCAGGCAGCTTTCCTGAGGCGGAGAAATCTACGTCCACCACGGGACCGATGACTTGAACGATTTTGCCGATGTTGCTCATGGGTTGATTTGAAATAGAAGATTGAAAGAGGTGAGATTACTCAAGAGCCATCTTGGCGGTGGTGATTTCGAGAAGTTCGTTGGTGATCGCGGCCTGGCGCAGTTTGTTGTATTCGAGGCTGAGATCTTTGAGCATCTGCTTGGCGTTGTCGGTGGCATTTTTCATGGCCACCATCCGGCTGCTGTGCTCGGAAGCGCGGGCTTCCAGGACCATCTGGAAGACGGTGCCGTTTACATATTGAGGAAGCACGGTTTCAAAAACTGTGGCTGCATCCGGCTCAAAAGTGTAGTCCGGGATATTGTCAGGATTGATCTCCTTGGAGGTCTCATCGAAGTTCCGCTTGCCGCCCAGGGTCACAGGATTCACTGGCAGGATCTGCTCAATCGAAGGCACCTGGGTGACGACGTTGATGAAGTTGTTGAACGCCACAAGCACCCTGGCATATTCGCCGGAAAGGAACTTTTCCTGGAGGAACTTGGCGACACTGCGGACCTCGGCGAAACGGGCAGGATCCTTGATCGGGAAATCAGCGAGGATGGTCTTGCGGAGGCGGCCCAGCCCCATGGTCGCCTTGCGGCCAATGGTGACGTATTCCACCTCTCCTTCAATAGGGGTATTGACCAGCTTTTTAATCAGGTTGGTATTCAATGCACCGCACAGTCCTTTGTCTGTCGCAATCACCAATACCAGCGTCTTGCTGCCGCCGCCTTCCGTGAAGTAAGGGTGGGAACCTTCTTCAGCGCTCGTTTTGAGGCTGACCAGGATCTTGTTCATCAGCTCCGCATAGGCGCGGCCGTTGGCGGCCTGATCCTGGGCTTTCTTCATCTTCGCAGCCGCGACGAGCTGCATGGCCTTGGTGATCTGGGCCGTGTTTTTGACCGATTTGATTCGGCGGCGGATGTCGCGGGTGGAAGGCATGGGAGAAGAAAGCTAAGAGCGTGTGGCGGGAGCCGGTGAAATTACTTCCAGGAGGCTTTGAAATCGTCGAGGGCGGTCTTGATGTCGGCTTCGACATTGTCGAGAGCCTTCTCATTGGCCAGCTTGGCGACCAGATCGGACTTGCGGTCGGTGAGGTAGGTTTCCAGTTTGGCCTGGAATTCTTTGACGCGGTCCACAGACACGCTGTCGAAGTAACCCTTCTGCATGGCGTAAAGAGTGATGACCATGATAGGCAGGCTCTTCGGCTGATACTGCTGCTGCTTGAAGAGCTCCACAATGCGGGCACCACGGTCAAGTTTGGCCTTGGTGGCGGCGTCGAGGTCGGAACCGAACTGGGCGAAAGCGGCGAGCTCGCGGAACTGGGCGAGGTCCAGCTTTGTGGTGCCGGAGACCTTTTTGATGGCCTTGGTCTGGGCGGCAGAACCCACACGTGACACCGAGAGACCCACGGAGATGGCGGGACGGATACCCTGGTAGAAGAGGTCGGTTTCCAGGAAGATCTGACCGTCGGTGATGGAGATCACGTTGGTCGGGATGTAGGCGGAAACGTCGCCAGCCTGGGTTTCGATGATGGGCAGAGCGGTCAGGGAACCACCACCGTAATTCTCGTTCACGCGGGCGGAACGCTCAAGCAACCGTGAGTGGAGATAGAACACGTCACCCGGATAGGCTTCACGACCGGAAGGGCGCTTCAGCACGAGGGAAACCTGACGATAAGCAACAGCCTGCTTGGAAAGGTCATCAAAGACGATGAGAGCGTCCTGGCCCTGGTCCATGAACCACTCACCAATGGAGCAGCCTGTATAAGGGGCGAGATACTGGTTCACCGCGCTGTCCGATGCAGAAGCATTAACGATGACGGTGTATTCCATGGCACCGGCGTCTTCGAGCGTCTTGACGACGCGGGCGACGTTTGACTGCTTCTGGCCGATGGCGACGTAGATGCAATAAAGGGGCTTGTGGCCGGCCAGCTTGCCCTGCTCGGCAGCTTTGTTCTGCTGAGCCTGGGAGATGATGGTGTCCACCGCGATGGTGGTCTTGCCGGTGGAGCGGTCACCAATGATGAGCTCACGCTGGCCGCGGCCGATCGGGATCATGGCGTCAATGGACATGATGCCGGTCTGCACCGGGACGGACACTGACTTACGGGTAATGATGCCAGGAGCGAGTTTTTCGACAGGATACTGGGCGTCTGCCTTGATGGGGCCCTTGCCATCCAGAGGCTCACCGAGGGTGCTGACAACGCGGCCCAGGAGACCTTTGCCGACAGGAACGGAAAGGAGACGGCCCGTGGTCTTGACTTCGTCGCCAGCCTTGATGCCTTCAGAGGAACCGAGAAGCACGCAGCCGACTTCGGTTTCTTCCAGGTTCAGAGCGAGGCCGAACTGACCGTTCGAGAACTCAATCATTTCGTTGAGCATCACATCGCTCAAGCCTTCAATCTTGGCTGCGCCGTCACCGATCTCGCGGACTACGCCGACATTGGACTTGGTGACCGCCGTCTTGAGTCCGGCGATTTGGGATTCGATCTCCTGGAGGATGTTGCTCATGGTAACTGCTGGTTTTGAAAGGGGAAAGGTGGAGGCGGAAAGGATGCCGGGCGGGGACGGTTAGGAAAGGGAGGCTTTGAGGGCTTCGAGACGGGCTT